>VBGM01000017.1:19891-55046 GCA_005880855.1 Chloroflexota bacterium | reverse complement strand
GAAATCCGTGACCCGTGCCGTGCGCCATGCCTGCCAGGCTTCGTCTGACGGCGACGGCACGGACTGCGCGCCCGTTTCGAGCTTGAAGAGCGACAGCGACTCGGGGCTGTAGCCCCAGGCCGAGCCCGGATAGCGCACGAAGTCCATGTGCAAACCGTCGACGTCGTAGTTCCGGGCGACATTCATGAAGACGCGATGCGTATAGACCTGGACCTCCGGCACGCCCGGGTCGAGATAACCTCCGGCGCTGCCGTCGTCGGCACGATTGCCCCAGCTGTCGCCGTGCTCGAGGTATACCTTGCTGGACTGGCCGGCGAAGAACGTGTTGAGCCAGGCATGCACCTCGATGCGCGGATTGGCGCCGTGCGCGAGCCTGATCACATACGCGAGGGGATCGAAGTCCGCGGGACCTTTGATGTCCGCGGCGCGCGGCTCGTCGGATTGGTTGAAATAGGCATCGCCGGCTTTGCGCACCTGGACCATCAGCGCGTTCAGGTTGGCGCGATGCGCGTCGGCGACGAGCTTCTCAACCTGCGCCGGCGACTTGATGCCGTCGTGGAAAGCATCCACCCACAGCGCGCGGTATTGCGGCGTCCCAAACACGACCGGGCTTGGCGATGGGCTCGGGCTCGGCGTCGATGTCGCCGTCGTCGCCTGGCCTGTGCAC
This sequence comes from Chloroflexota bacterium, assembly GCA_005880855.1. GTDB lineage: Bacteria > Chloroflexota > Dormibacteria > Dormibacterales > Dormibacteraceae > UBA10449. Next base: position 54,379 of record VBGM01000017.1, on the reverse strand, counting down.
GAACAAGACAGGATGACGAGCGCCATCGCGGCCGTTCGAAGCCGGCTCATTTGCGAGCGTCGAGCACATGATTTCGGCCGATGGTTGAGATCATCCCGGGGTGTTCGAGCTTCAGCGTTCCGATTGCGTCTTGCTTCATCGCCTTGCGTTTGTCCGAATCCACTGCTTCCAGGCGCGACGCGCAGTCCCACCAGCTCATGAACTTCGATACAAGCTGCTCCGCGGATTCCCATTGGACCTCTTCCTCGATGACTTCAACGTTGGCGGAGGAGAATCCGGCATCAAGCGCCGCCTGGCGGAGTGAAACCGGGTTCGCGAGCGCCTCACGTGTCGGGGCCTGGTCGACCACCTCCGTGCGCGGCGGGACCCAGCGGTCGAGCACTGAATAGAGGAGAATCCAGGCGGACTCCTGCACGGTCGGGACGGGTACGCTCGCTGCGAGCCCGCCGCCGGGCTTGAGCACGCGCTGTGCTTCACTCAGCGCGCGCCCGAGGTTGGGGACGAACTGGAGGCCATGGCCGCAAACAGCACCGTCGAACGTGACGTCGCCGAACATGAGTGTCTCGATGTCCATGACCTCGAAATCGGCATTTGCAATGCCGGCCGCGCTCGCGAGCTCGATCATCCCGGGCGCAAGGTCGACGCCGATCACGTGGCCGCCCGGAGCCACCTTCTCCGCCAGCAGGCGGCTGAGGGTGCCCGGCCCGCAAGCGAGATCGAGAATCCGCATCCCGGGTCGCGGCGCGGCCAGCTCGAGCACGCGCATCCGTCCTCGGGCCTCGCCGCGAGCCATGATGGCCTCGAGGCGTTCCTGATACGCCTCGGCGTGGCGGCTGAAGACGCCCGGGAAGAACTCCTTCGATTTCACCGGGTCCGGTCGCGCCACTCCCTTTCGAGCGTGGCCGCGGCGCCGATCGCGTCACCGTTCGTCTTGCCCACGACCTGGATACCGACCGGAAGTCCACCAACCGGTGCCGGCAGCGCCACCACGGGTTGTCCGGTCGTGTTGAAAGGACGCGTGAATCGCGCCAGTGGCTCGCGAACCTCGCCCCCCGCATTCACGAATGGCGCCGTGATCGCGGTGGCGGGAAGGATGAGGGCATCGATGTCTCGCATCGCGGCCTGAGCCTCGTCGCGAAGTCGCGGCCGCGCAGCGATTGCTCGTTCGTAATCCTCAGCCGGAACGTCGAGCCCTCGCTTGATGAGGGCCAACACGTCGGCGCCATATTTCTCGGGAGATTCGGTTGCCCATCGCTTGTGGAAAGCCGCGGCCTCGACCAGCAGAATCGTGAGGCCAACGTCGAATAGCTCCTGGCGGTCGAGGAACGGCACCTCCGGCAGGCCCGCTGACACGAGCGCCCAGGCCCGCGCCGTTTCCGCGTCGAGGCCCGACACCCAGCCTGCCGGGACCGCAAGGCGAGGCGCGTGCAGCGGTTGGGCCGGAAGCGATTCGCCTCCCATCATCGAATACGCCGCGGCTGCAGTCGCCACGTCGGGCGCCATCGGCCCGAGCGTGTCGAGCGAACGGCTCAGGGGAATCACGCCTATCGTGTCGATGCTGCCGAGCGCCGGCTTGAAGCCGACCACGCCACACAGCGAGGCGGGCACGCGGATCGAGCCGCCGGTGTCACTGCCGATCGCCCAATCGCACATTCGCATCGCCACCGCCACCGCCGAGCCACCCGACGAGCCGCCCGCCACGCGGCTCGGATCGTGGGGGTTGCGCACCGGACCGTAGTGCGGGTTGACGCTCGTCACGCCGTAGGCGAACTCGTGCAGGTTGGCCTTGCCGACGACCACGCAGCCGTGGGCGCGGATGCTCTTGACGACGGGGGCGTCCTCCGTGGCAGGCGTAGGGGGAAGGATGATGCCGCCCGCCGTGGTCACCATTCCGGCGACGTCGACAAGGTCCTTCACCGCCACCACGGTCCCGCCGCCGATCTCGGCCGAGAGGGCGATGAACGCGTTCATGTCCGAGTGCTCGTGAATTCGCGCGCGTGCCTCCCCCAGCTCCACGCGGCCAATTCTGGCAGCCGGCGAGTTATCCTCCGGCGGATGGCTCAGCCCATGGGCGCCCTGAACCCGAACATCACGTGGACCAAGGTCGACGTTCTGACCGCGTATCAGCGCCTTACCGCAGAGGTACAGATCCGCGGGCGGTTGCGGGAGACGATGAACGACCCCGAGCTGCTGTTCCACCTTCGCAACATCAGCGCCGAGCCGCTGCTGCCAGGCGCGGTTCCCCTCAATGGCGTGCCCGAAGGCCTCTTCAACAAGGCCTCGGTCCTCGGCATTCGAACGATCGACGTCGAACCTCCGCTGCCCGACCAGCCAGAGCAGATGCGCCGCTTCGTGATGTTCCAGGGCACCAGCTTCATGGTCACGGGCGCCGCCGAGTTCCCCAAGGCATCGGATCCGAAGATGCATGGCGAGCTGCTGATGAAGGGACGGTTCTTCGCCATGGTCGACGTCACCGTGGTGGTCATTGGGGCCGCCGGCAAGAGCTGGACGCAACCGACCATCTGGGTCAATCGCGACCAGATGGTGGCCCTGTACCTCGGCTAGTCAGGACGAGCCGCCGAAGTCCACCTCCTTGGTCTCGACCGTCCCGGCGGTCCGCCCCGGCGCCGTCTGGTATTTCCAGTACAGGTTCGTGTGGGCGATGACCTTGTCCGGCGGCGGCGCCCCCCATGCCGTCTGGTCCTCCGTCGTGTGGGCGTCGCTGACCAGGGTCGCGTCGTATCCCCTGGCGAACGCGCCGTGGAGTGTCGAGCGGATGCACGCATCGGTCTGTGCGCCGACGACGACCAGTCGCCCGACTCCGAGGCCCGACAGCACGGTCTCGAGGTTGGTGTCTTCGAAGGAGTCGCCATAGCTCTTCTCGACGAGCGGCTCGGCGTCGCTGGGAGTCAGCTCGGGGACGATCCGCCATTCGTCGCTCCCTCTTGCAAGGCCGTCGTCGGAGTGCTGGACCCAGACAACAGGGACCCGTTCGCGCCGCGCCTTCTCGACAAGGCTGCCGACGTTCGCGACGACAGCGTCCCGCTCGTGATTCCCGTTGACGACGCCGTTCTGCACATCGATGACGAGAAGTGCGGTCTTCGGCCGGTTGTCGAGGGTGGTCATCTAGCTCTTAGCTCCAAACACTCCGCGGACTCGCGCCCAGAGCACCGAGAACAACAGGCCGAGCGCATTGACCGGTTTGGCGGTGGCGACGGCAGTAGGACTTGGCGACGACGTCAGGGCCCCAGAGCCTTCGTCGGTGGCGGCTCCTGGTCCTGTGCTGCTGGAGGCCTCAGGCGCCGGGCGCGACTCGCCGGCCTCGACGTTGGCCTTGATGCAGGCGGCCATCTCGCCAACCAGCCTGCGCGAGACGTCTTCCATCACACCGCGCCCGAATTGGGCGACGCGGCCGGCCACGTTGTAGTCGGTGACGATCTTGACGATCGAACCTTCGTTTTCGGCGACCACGCTCATGGTCGCCTTGGCGCGCGCCGATCCGGGTCCGGTGGTTTCCCGGCCTTCGGCTTCGATGGAGGCCGAATGGGAGCTGTCGTCACGGTCGACAATCCGTGCGGTGCCGTTGTAGGCGACCGTGATCGGACCCACCTTGATCTTGACTTTGCCTTTGAACGTGGACGGGTCGACTACCTCGGAGAGCTCGGCACCGGGCACGCAGCCGGCCACTTTGTTGACGTCGAGCAGGTACGCGAACACCCGATCGGGAGGCGCCGCCACCGAGAAAGAATTTTCTAGTTGCATTTCAGAGCTAAAAGTAGCCGAATAGAGAGGTCTGTATCTGGCTCGACTGCCCTGCCCGCGGGCGTCTGGGGGCTCATTGGCTGCACGGAGGTTTCGATGAAACACAAGGTTGCCACGACGATCAACGGCCACCGGCACGAGCATGAGGTCGAACCCCGGCTTCTGCTCGTGCATTACATCCGCGATGTCGTCGGCCTTACGGGCACCCACATCGGCTGCGACACCAGCCAGTGCGGGGCGTGCACCATCCTCGTCGACGGCAACGCGATCAAGAGCTGCACGATGTTTGCGGTCCAGGCCGAAGGCAGGAACCTGACCACGATCGAAGGCATGGCTAAAGACGGCAAGCTCCACCCGCTTCAGCAGGCGTTCTGGGACGAGCATGGCCTGCAGTGCGGCTACTGCACGCCCGGCTTCATCATGGCCGCGGCGTACCTGCTGTCGCAGAATCCGAACCCGACCGATGACGAGATCCGCCAGGGTCTCGAGGGCAACCTCTGCCGCTGTACCGGCTACGTGAACATCGTCAAGTCGGTGCGGTCGGCGGCCGCGACGATGGGCGGCGCCGAGGCCAAACCCGCCGCGAAGTCAGTCGCCGGGAGGAGCTGACATGGCAGTAACGACCATGATCGGAGCCAAGATCCACCGCCGCGAGGATCCTCGGCTCGTGAGCGGCGAAGGCCGCTACGTCGATGATTTCACACGGCCCGGCACCATCTCCCTGTCAGTAGTCCGAAGCCCGTACGCGCACGCTCGTATCAAGAGCATTGACGTGACGCAGGCGACGACAGCGCCAGGCGTGGTCGCCGTTTACACCCACAAGGACTTCGCGAAGGTTCTCTCCGGGACCATGCCCGTCACGCCGTCATTCGTGGCCGAAAAGAAGCAGAATCCGCCGAGGTTCCCAATCGCAGACAAGGAGGTTGTCTACCAGGGCGAACCGGTGGCAGTGGTTCTGGCCGAGACTAAATACCAGGCCTCCGACGCGGGCAACATGATTGACGTCGACTACGAGCAGTTGCCGGCCGTGATGGATTTGGAGAAGGCTCTCGAAGCGAACAGTCCCAAGGTCCACTCGGGGGCGAACGACAACGTCGGATGGGACCTCACCTACATTCCCGACGACGCCGCCGTCATGAAAGAGGCGGATGTCGTCGTCACCCAGCGCATCCTCCAACAGCGACTGGCGCCGACCTCGATGGAGACCCGTGGGGTGCTCGCCGAGTATTCCAGGCCGGACGGCACGCTGACGGTATGGATGTCGAGCCAGAGCCCGCACTTCGTGCGGCTCTTCCTCGCGGGCGCGATGGGGATACCAGAAACCAGGATCCGCGTAATCTCGCCGGACGTCGGTGGCGGCTTTGGCGCCAAGATCAGCCCCTACTCCGAGGACTGGCTGGTTCCGGCCGCGGCCAAGCTCACCGGGCGCCCAGTTAAATGGATCGAGTCGCGCACTGAATCTCTCCAGACCACGACTCACGGCCGAGGACAGATCTTCGACGTCGAAGCCGGAGTGAAGAAGGACGGGACCCTCGTCTTCATGAAGGCCACCCAGTACCTGGACGCCGGCGCATACCTCGGTACATTCAGCGCATTCCAGTCATGCGCGTGCCTTCTCGCGGGTGGCGCATACAACTGGAAGCACGTCTCGTCGCGGACTGTAGGAGTCCTGACCAATCGCGTCCCGACCGATCCGTATCGAGGTGCTGGCCGCCCGGAGGCCACTCACCTTTGCGAGCGAATGATCGATCTGCTTGCGGACGCCATCAAGATGGACCCGGCAGCGCTGCGCAGGAAGAATTTCATCAGCGAGTTCCCGCATCAGAACCACTTCGGTCTGACCTTCGATTCGGGCAACTATGAAAAAGCGCTTTCGATGGCTCTCGAGATGGTCGGTTACGAGAAGCTCCGCCAGGAGCAGGAGGATGGGCGCAAGAAGGGCCGCTACCTGGGGATCGGACTTTCGAGCTGGATCGAGATCTGCGGTTTCGGGCCGAGCGCCGGCACGGCGCCCGCGACGGGTGGCATCGCGCTGGTCGAATCTGCACAGGTTCGCGTGTTCCCCACGGGCTCGGTGGCCGTCTACGTCGGCACGCATTCCCATGGCCAAGGCCACGACACCACGTTTCCGCAAATCGTCGCCGACATGTTGGGTGTGCCGTACGACACGATCGAGATGAGACACGGGGACACCGCCGAAGGCCCCGCCTTCGGCTACGGAACTTATGGCAGTCGTTCGCTCGCAGTGGGTGGCATGGCCGTGCACAAGGCGAGCAAGAAGGTGGTGGACAAGGCGCGCAAGCTCGCGGCTCACGTCTTCGAAGCAGCCGAGGAAGACGTCGTTTTCGATCAGGGCCATTTCTACGTCAAGGGCAGTCCCGACAAACGAAAGGCGTTTGGCGAGATTGCATTCGCCGCGTACGGGGCCGGCCTTCCCGAAGGCATGGAGCAGGGCCTGGAGGCGGTCGCGTACTTTGATCCGCCGAACTTCGTATGGCCGTTCGGCACACATGTGGCCGTGGTCGAGGTGGATGCGGAGACCGGCGATGTCGACCTCAAGCGATACATCGCAGTCGACGATTGCGGAAACATCATCAACCCGATGATCGTCGACGGCCAGGTGCATGGTGGTGTAGCTCAGGGCATCGCCCAGGCCCTGTATGAAGAGGTTGTCTATGACGACGAGTCAGGGCAGTTGAAGACGGGAAGTCTGATCGACTATCTGGTGCCGACCGCGAACGAGTTTCCGGAGTTCGAGCTGGGTCGCACCATCACTCCGTCTCCGACCAACGAGCTGGGCGTGAAAGGCATCGGGGAAGCGGGCACTATCGCGAGCTCGATCGCCATCATCAACGCAGTCTGCGATGCACTTCGCCCACTCGGTATCAAGCACGTAGACATGCCGGCCAGCCCGGATCGGGTCTGGCGGATGATCCACAACGCTCAGATGTCACATGACGGACACGATGGGCATGACGGCAAGGAGGCACGCAAGTGATCCCCGCTGCATTCGAATACGCCCGCGCCTCGTCGGTCGAGGAAGCGGCGAAGCTGCTCGACAAATACGGTGAGGACGCCAAGGTGCTCGCGGGTGGGCACAGCCTGATCCCGCTCATGCGCCTGCGCCTGGCGCAGCCAAAAGCGCTGGTCGACATCAACGGCATCAAGGGCCTCGACTACATCAAGGTCGAAGGCTCGAAGGTGCACGTCGGCGCGCTCACGCGCCACGTCCAGATACAGAACTCAGATGCGATCAAGGACAAGCTGCCAATCCTGGCGGAGGTGGCCGGTGAGGTCGGTGACAACCAGGTCCGCAACATGGGCACGATCGGTGGCGTGGTCGCCCACGCCGACGCAGCCGGCGACTACCCGACCATCGCGCTGATGCTCGACGCCGAGATCGTCACCAACAAGCGGTCGATACAGGCCAAGGACTTCTTCAAGGACCTCTTCACTACGCCGCTCGCGGCCAACGAGATCGTCACCGAGGTCGTGTTCCCGGTCGCCGACGGCCCGCACAAGTACATCAAGTTCCGCCGCCGGCTCTTCGACTGGGCAATCGTGGGAGCGGCCGCCCAGAAGATGAACGGCGGGTGGCGCATCGGGCTGACGAACGTCGGCCCGACGCCGGTGCGGGCGAAGACTGTTGAGGAGGCCCTGCACAATGGCGCCAAGCCAGACGAGGCCGCCCAGCACGCGTCCGACGGTCTCAATCCTTCGGGCGACCTGCGCGCCAGCCCGGAGTACAAGAAGCATCTGGCGAGGGTGCTGACCCGGAGAGCAATAGAACAAGCAACGTAGCCGCCCGGTACGAAATGAGCGGAAACCTCGGGGTATCTCCCGCGGCTGCGCCGCGGGGGCCCCAGAGGACGCTGCGCCTTTTGGTTTCGAAGTGCATGCCTGGCGTCGGAGGAAGCGGACTTTATCTCGCGCGCGGCCGGTAGTCTTTAGCGGGATGACGGCTCCGGCGAGCATCGACGAGATCGAACGACGCCTGCGCGAACGCCGATACATCGGCGATCGGGGTCTGGCCACGTCGATCTTCCTCGCGCTCAAGCTCGAGAAACCGCTCTTCATAGAAGGAGAGGCCGGCGTCGGCAAGACGGAGGCCGCGAAGGTGATGGCCGAGGTGCTCGGCGCGCGCCTCATCCGCCTCCAGTGCTACGAAGGCATCGACCTCGCCCACGCTGTCTACGAGTGGAACTATCCCCGGCAGCTGCTCCATATTCGTCTGCTCGGCGAAGGCGAGGACCGCAAGACGGCGGAGCGGGAAATCTTCAGCCACGAGTTCCTGCTGCGCCGGCCGCTGCTGGACGCGATCGACAACGACGACGCCACAGCGCCAGTGCTGCTGATCGACGAGATCGACCGCTCCGACGAGGAGTTCGAGGCGTTCCTCCTCGAGCTGCTTTCCGACTTCCAGGTCTCGATCCCCGAGATCGGCACGATCAAAGCCAAGAAGCCACCTTTTGTCGTCATCACCTCGAACCGGACGCGAGAGGTGCACGACGCGCTGAAGCGGCGATGCCTGTATCACTGGATCGACTACCCCGACCTCGAGAAGGAGGTGGAGATCGTTCGCGCCCGGGCGCCTGAGGCCGCCGACGGCCTCGCCCGCGAGGTAGCCGCCCTCGTGCAGGGCCTGCGGGGGATGGAGCTCTACAAGGTGCCCGGAGTGGCGGAGACGTTGGATTGGGCGCGATCGCTGGCCGCGCTCGGCGCCACCCGCATCGACGCTTCGCTGGTCGACGCGACGCTCGGATCGGCGCTCAAGTACCAGGAAGACCTCGAGCGCATCCGCGAGCAGGTGCCGGCCCTGGTCGAGAAGGCGAGAGGTGCCTGAGCGGCCGGACCTTCTGCCTCGGCTGGGCGCATTCGCCCGGCTGCTCCACGACGCCGGCCTCGAAGCGGGGCCGCGCCGGCTCACCGACGCGACGCGCGCGCTGACGGTTATAGACATCAAGAAGGAGCCCGACTTTCGCGGCGCACTGCGATCCGTGTTCGTAAGCAGGAAAGACGAGATCCCGATTTTCGAGGCGGCATTCGACATCTTCTGGGCGCCGCCGAACCCGCACGCCGCCGCGGGCGTGCTGCCTGGTCGCACGCGCGCGCTACCGATGTCACCGGAGCGCGCCAAAGCCTGGTCCAATGCGCTGGGCCTCAGCAGCTCGCAGCTGAATCGCGAAGACTCGCGCACTGTGCCGGCGACATCGAGCGGCTACAGCGCGGAGGAGCTGCTGCGCCACAAGGACTTCGACGCGATGACGTGGCAGGAGACGGAGCAGGTGAGACGGCTGCTGGAGCAGGCGCCGTGGCGTGTCGCCGAACGCCGCACGCGCCGCCTGCGCGCTGCGAGGTCCGGCGGCATCGACCTGCGGCGAACGGCCCGCCACGCGATCCGTTCAAGCGGCGAGCTGGTGCGCCTGTTCAGGCGGCGGCCGAGAATGAGGCGGCGTCCGCTGGTCGTCGTGTGCGACGTCAGCGGTTCCATGGAGCGCTACTCCCGGCTGCTGATGATCTTCGCCCACGCGATCGCGCGCCGAGAGGACCTGGAGGCATTCGTCTTCTCCACCCGCCTCACGCGAATCACACGGCTCCTCCGCCAGCGCGACCTCGACCGTGCCCTGGCGTCGGTGAGCAAGGGCGTCCACGATTTCAGCGGCGGCACCCGAATCGGCGACGCGCTGGCTGACTTCAACCGCCATTGGGCGCGGCGCGTGCTCGGCCACGGAGCGGTGGTGATCATCATCAGCGACGGGTGGGACCGAGGTAACCCCGAGCAGCTGACCGCCGAGCTCATCCACCTTCGCCGCTCCGCGCACAGGCTCATCTGGCTCAACCCCCTGCTGGGCTCGGAGGGTTATCAGCCCCTGACGCGAGGGATGGCGGCGGCGCTTCCGTACTGCGACGACTTCCTGGCCGCGCATAACGTGCAAGCGCTCGATGACCTCGGGCGCCTCCTTGCCGGCCTCGACAGCCGCGTTGCGCCCAGGTGATGACTGATGCGTGAAGTACTGGGTGAGCTCAAAGCATGGAGCGACGCGGGGGAGGAAATCGCGCTCGCCACGGTGGTCGAGACGTGGGGATCCAGCCCGCGCCCGCTGGGTTCGAGGATGGCGGTCACCCGGTCGGGCAAGATGGCAGGCTCCGTGTCGAACGGTTGCATTGAAGGCGCTGTTTTCGAGGAAGCGCAACAGGTGTTGAAGGCGGGCAAGCCCAAGCTGGCCGCGTTCGGTGTGACGGACGACGTGGCTTTCTCCGTGGGACTTGCATGCGGCGGCCACATCGAGGTCTACATCCAGCCATTCGGAAAGGAACACGAGCGCTTGCTCGGCCTGCTGGTCGAGAACCATCCGGCGACCTTGAAGACCAACCTGGTCACCGGCGAGTCCGAGCTTGCAGAAGGCGCACCTTCCGGCTCAGAGCTCGCCCACCGCCGTGGCGATTGGTTCGTCGAGCCTTTCCGCAGGCCGGCTCACCTCGTGCTGGTCGGCGCGATCCATATCGCGATACCGCTGCACAGGCTCGCGAAGCTGATGGGCTATCGCGTGACTGTGGTAGATGCGAGGGCGAAGTTCGCCACCAGGGAACGCTTTCCAGAAGCCGACGACCTGATCGTCGCGTGGCCCGACGAGGCGATGTCACGGATCACTCTCGACAACTCCACCTATGTCGTGATCTTGACCCACGACCCGAAGTTCGACCTTCCGGCGCTGCGTTCGGTTCTGGGCAAGGATGTGCGCTATATCGGCGCGATCGGCAGCCGCAAGACCAATGAAAATCGTTTTGCGGCCCTGCGATCCGAAGGCTTCACGGACGATCAGATCTCACGCGTTCACGGTCCGATCGGTCTCGACCTCGGAGGGCGCGGCGCTGAAGAGACCGCTCTGGGCATCCTCGCCGAAATCACCGCGGTTCGTTTCGGCGGCTCGGGATCGTCGATGCGCGAGGTTCGCGCTCGATCACAAACCGCCGCGACCTAGGCGATCGACCGGGCGCGCTCTCGGAAGCGCCGCGCCTTCTGCCGGTTGCCGCAGGTCGCCATCGTGCACCAGCGGCTGGAGTGGTTTCGGGAGCCGTCGTAAAAGACCCACCGGCAGGTGGGAGAGCTGCAAAGCTTGAGGCGGGACCAGCCCTCGTCCGCCATTGCGCTGAAGACGGCGGCCACGACCCGGCCCATCGCGCCGGCGACGCCGCCGGCCTCCGGTTCGAGCCGCGCCTTTCCGTCCGCGCTGAATCGCGCCCGCAGCCGGCTGGCGGTCGCAGCTTCGTTCAAGGTAGCCACATCCAGGGGGTAGACCCTTCCGCCGGTGTTGGCGCCGATCACGGCCCGGATCGCCTCGCGCACGGCGATGGCATGTTTCAGGTCCGCTTCGGAGACCGGTTGCCCAGCTTGCATGAGCTCATGCGCCACCAGCCAAGTCTCGAGAGCGTTGGGGTGGGCAAGCTCTTCGGGGCCGTCCTGCAGGTCGACGGTGTTGACGAAAGCCTGGACCAAGCCCAGCACGCCGGTGGCGGTGTCGCGGTCGGCCATCTCGAAAGCGATTATAGGCGTAACCGCTAATAGGCTAATGTGAGTTATAATAACTGGCATAGAGCAATTGAGAGTTAGTGGAGGCGCGAGATGAACCCGTACGCGAACGAGGATGTGGCGTGGCAGCGGCTGAAGGATCTCCAGGTCGAGGCTGACAACCGCCGCCTGGCGGCCTCACAGGAGCCGTGGCCGGCAGCCCTTCGCCGCCTGGCCACCAGGGCCTGGTACCTCGCGCGGCTGGCCAGCCAGCGACCGCCACGCCGGAGCCCGCGCTCGGCCTCAAAGTGGGGCTCACGAGCCAGAAGCTGAGCTTGCCTAACCGGTAGCCAGACGCCGCAGCGTGGCGACCTGCGCCGCGTCCGGGCCGTCACCGGCGCCAGGCACCTCGAGGATGAAGGGCAACCTGACGAGCCTCGGCTCGTGCAGCAGCGCGCGAAAACCTTCATCGCCTATCTGCCCCTCGCCGATGTTGGCGTGCCGGTCGCGGTTGGAGCCGAGGCCGGTCACCGAATCGTTGCAATGGATCACGTCGACGTTCTTCAGCCCGATCACCCGATCCAGCTCATCCACCGTTTTCCTCACGTCGGCTGGCGTTCGCTCGTCGTATCCGGACGCGAATGCGTGGCAGGTGTCGAAGCACACGCCGACGCGAGGGTCGTGGAGGCCCTCGAGCATGCGCGCGATCTCCTCGAAGCGAGCGCCGACGCATCCACCCAGCCCGGCGTTGTTCTCGATCAGCAAGCGAGCCGACTTGGGGTCGGCGCGCTCCAGGACCTTCCTGATGTGCTCGAGGATCGACGGCAACCGGACGTCGAAACCAGCGCCCTTATGGGAGCCCGTGTGGAAGATCACCCCGTCGACGCCGAGCTCATCGGCGGCCTTGAGGTAACCGGCGAGCGTGCTTTCCGAACGCTGCCGCATCGTGGGGTCGTCGCCGGCAAGGTTGATCAGGTAGACGGCATGAAAGTAAAACGGTGGTTTGCCGTACTTGTCGGCGGCTTCCCTGAACGTCGAGATGCGGACGTCATCGAGCTTGGGCGAGCCCCAGAAGCCGGGGGGGGTGGGGTGGCACTGGATTGCCTCGGCCCCCATCGCCTTGGCACGCTCGAACGATAGGTGAAGGCCCCCGGACGAGTCGATGTGGGCTCCGATCAAAGGCACCCAAAGAGATTAAACGGACGCGGCTGTGGGATCGGATCCTGGTCCCGTCTGCCACATTATGGGGATGCCGGTTTTCGTCATGAGCGACCTTGAGCTGCCAATCCGCGGCCGCACCTATCGGGAGCCTGATGGGCCGCACAGCGTCGTAGTTCGCGGGCGTGACCTCGAGGCCGCCCTTCAGCATGTGGCGGCTCGGAAGGACTGCAGGACCCTGGCGGTGATCGGCTTGCCCAGCGACGATCGAGACCTGAGCGTCCTTGCCGGCCGGAGGCTGTTCCTGGTCGACGGCGACAGCGCCCGACTTCGCGACTTTGCCGAGATCGCCCTGAGAGCCGAAGCCGACGTCGAATGGATTCGTGCCTCGTCGCCGCCCTTCGACCGCTTGGCCGACGCCTTGCTGCCGGTCGGCTCGATCGTGCTCGCGGCCGGATCGAGCACGCGCATGTCCGGCCCGCAGAAGGTGCTGCTGGAGTTCGACGGCCGGCCGATGATCAGGAGCGTGATCGAGGCGGCATCGGACGGTGGGTGCCATCAAATCGTCGTGGTCTATTCGTCCGACGAAGTCAAGAGTGCTGTCGGCGGCGACGCCGAGCTGGTCCACAACCCGCGCGCCCATACGGGCATGGCCTCGTCGCTGCAGGCCGGCCTTCGCGCGATGCGGCAGGACATGGAGGCCGCCCTCGTGATGCTCGGCGACCAGCCAATGGTGGGCTCGCGCACAGTGTCCGCCTTGCTACGTGGCTGGCGTCGCGAGGGAGCGCGCCCCGCGGTCGCCGTGGCCCGCGACGAGGGCAAGTGGGCTCCCCCCGTGGTGCTGGCACGTGAGCTATGGGATGAGCTCATGACTCTTGAAGGCGACGCCGGAGCGCGGCAATTGCTCGATCGGCGACCGGAGCTGGTCGACGTCGTGCCAACCCTCGACCGCCTCGACGACATCGACACGCCGGCCGATTACGCCAACATCGTCCGGCTCTTCCCGCGCCCTAAGCCAACTCCGAAGGCGTAGGCGCTGATGGATTTCGACGGACGTTTTCTCGCGTGGGTCGCGCTGTCCGCGCTGATCATCGCGACGCCGGGTCCCGACACCGCATTGATCATCCGCAACGCGCTTGCCGGCGGGCCGCGGGCATCGACGATGTCGGCCCTTGGCGTCGCTGTGGGGATTCTGGCGTGGGCCGCGGCCGCGACCCTGGGAGTTGGCGTGCTGCTCGAACGCTCGTCGACCGCATTCACGATTCTCAAGCTGGCGGGCGCGGCCTACCTGTTTTATCTCGGGGCGCGCAGCTTGCTGTCGAAGTCGCGTGAAGATGCATCCCCGGCCCGCAGCGGTTCGACACTCGGCGACCACAGCGCTTGGGGCCAGGGGTTGATGAGCAATTTGCTCAACCCCAAGACCGGCGCGTTCTTCGTCACGGTCATGCCCCAGTTCACGCTTCCGGGCGACCCCGCGATCCAGCTCGTCCTCATGGTCGCCGTGTTCGAGGTCATGCTGCTCGTTTGGCTGGTCGCATACGGCCACGTCGTCAGCCGGCTCGGCCGGACTGGCCTGGGCTCGCGCGTCCGCACCTTTATGACGAAGGTCACCGGTGTCGTCCTGATCGGCCTGGGCGCCAGGCTCGCTTTCGAACGCCGATAGCTCTCCGGGGCGTACGATTCTCAATAGTGCTAGCGATCGCTCTAGGAGTGTGAGCTTGAAGAGTCGTAAAGCGGGGCCGAAGGCCGGCTGGAAGCGTGCGAGGAAGTACGAGGACATCCTCTATGAGACCTGGGACGGCATCGCCAAGATCACCATCAACCGCCCGGAGGTCCGCAACGCGTTCCGGCCCACGACTGTGTTCGAGATGTCGAGGGCGTTCGAAGCGGCTCGGGACGATCCGCAGATCGGCGTCGTCATCCTGACCGGGGCGGGGACCGAGGCCTTCTGCTCCGGCGGCGACCAGCGCATTCGCGGCGACGACGGCTACCTCGATCCCAAGGGCACCGGGCGCCTCAACGTGCTCGACCTGCAGATCCAGATAAGGCGTCTCCCGAAGCCGGTGATCGCAATGGTGGCGGGATACGCGATCGGTGGGGGCCACGTCCTTCACATCGTGTGCGACCTGACCATCGCGGCGGACAACGCACGCTTCGGGCAGACCGGCCCCAGGGTCGGCAGCTTCGACGGCGGCTACGGCGCCGGTTTGCTGGCCCGCATCGTCGGCCAGAAGAAGGCACGCGAGATCTGGTTCCTCTGCGAGCAGTACGACGCCCAGCAGGCCCTCGACATGGGCATGGTCAACAAGGTCGTGCCGCTGGCCGCGCTCGAAGAGGAAACGGTCGTATGGTGCCGCCGGATGCTCGAGCTCAGTCCGCTCGCCTTGCGCATGCTGAAGGCGGGCCTCAACGCTGCCGATGATGGCCTCGCCGGCATCCAGCAGCTCGCCGGCGACGCCACGCTTCTCTACTACATGAGCGACGAGGCCCAGGAGGGCCGCGACGCATATGTGCAAAAGCGCAAGCCTGACTTCAGCAAATTTCCGAAACGGCCCTGATTTGATTGTCGCTGCAGCGCTGACGCCATCGCGCGTCTGGTGGTCCGCCGTCCGGCCCGCGACGCTCGCGGCGTCGGTGGCGCCGGTGCTCGCGGGGACCGCGGTCGCGATCCATCAAGGCGGCATCAGGCCAGTCGCCGGCCTCGCCGCGCTCGTAGTCGGCATCGCGATGCAGCTCGGCGTCAACTTCGCGAACGACTACTCGGACTTCGTGCGCGGCGCCGACACTTCGCGGCGAGTGGGTCCTGTGCGGGCCGCCGCCTCAGGGATCGTCCCCCCGGATCACGTGAGGATGGCGGCGATCGCAGCGTTCGGGATCGCAGGCGCCGTCGGTCTCGTGCTCAGCCTCGCGACCGATTGGCGATTGCTCCTGGTGGGCGCCGCGTGCCTGCTCGCGGGCTGGCTCTACACCGGTGGTCCGCGACCTTATGGATATCTCGGGCTCGGCGAGGTCTTCGTTTTCGTCTTCTTCGGGCTCGTCGCCACCTGCGGAACGGTGTATGTCGAGTCGTTGCGCATCACGCCGCTGGCGGTGCTCGTGGGCTGTGGGATGGGGCTCCTCGCCACCGCGATTCTCGTCCTCAACAACATCCGCGACATCGACACCGACGCCGCGACAGGCAAGCGAACGCTGGCGACCAGAATCGGTCGTGATCGCACGCTCGTCGTGCTAGTGGTGATCGTCTGCGCGGCGTTCGCGGTGCCGATCGTGATCCTCGTCCTCGGCCTGGCCAGTGTGACCGTGATGCTCGTGCATTTCGCGATCCCGGTCGCCGCGGTGCCCGTGCGTGCGGCGTTCGCAAGTCGCGGCGGTCCCGTACTTGTGGCCGCGCTGAAACGAATGGCCGCCGCCGAGATCGCCTACGCGCTTCTGCTGGCGTTGGGACTGCTGGCATGACGGACGCATACGTCGCGGTCGTCAACCCGCAGGACGTGGCGCGCGAGGTGGAGCGCCAGGCCGCACGCGGATGCCGGTCCTTCGTGCTGCGCCCGGTCGCCGGCGGAGGAATGCTCGACCAGGAACGGCTTGGCGCCGCTCGCTATGCGGCGGGGCTTCAAGCAGAGGTGATGTTGGAGGCGCCCGAGGACGTTCCCGCTGGCGCCGCCAGGTGACCGGCGAGAACTCGCGCGAAAGCGTCCGGTCTTTCCTGGTGCACGGCATGGCCCGCGCGAAGAACGATCTCGACGCGTCCGTTGGGAACCGAGGCCGCCAGCCTGCGCGCGGAGGCGACGTATCCGTGATCGAGCTGGCCGGCCACGAACGTACAGGGGACGTCAACCCGACCGATGTCGCTCCACAGCGGCTCCATCACGCCGGCGCCCATTCCACGCAGCGAGGCCGCCAGACCGGCGACCGTGTTGCCCATCCGCTCGGCCCGGATCTGCGCGACGAACGACGGGCCACGCCGTTCCAGGCCCGCGAACAGCGGCAGGCTGCTCCAGTAGTTGACGAAGGCTTCGAGACCGTCCTGCTCGATACGCTGCGCCAGAGCCTCGTCACCGAGCCTGCGGCCTTCGCGGGCCTCCTCGTCCAGGCCCGCATGCGCGCCGATCGTCAGGAGCGACCGGAGCCGCTCGGGGCGATGCACGGCCACATGAACCGCGAGGCGGCCGCCCATCGAGTAGCCGATGAGGTGGGTGCGCTCGACGCCGAGGTGGTCCCAGAGCATCTCCAGGTCGGACAGGCAGGCGTCCATGCTGCACGGCGCGCCCGCCCTGATGCGCGTCTGGCCGTGGCCCCGCAGGTCCGGCGCCACCCATTGGTAGCCCGCCGGCATGGTCGCGATGACCTCCCGCCAGCTCCGGCCGCTCTGTGTGAAACCGTGCAGGAGGGTCACCGGTGCGCCTTCGCCGGTCACGAAATAGTTGAGACGGACGTCGGCGCCCTCCAGAATCACTGCCGAATCGTATGGATGTAGCGCAAACATTCGCGGCCACCTTCGTCGATGAGCTCGCGGCGCAGGGCGTCGAGTACGCGTGCGTGTCGCCGGGCTCGCGCTCGGCCCCGATCGCCATGGCCCTCCAGCGCCACCCGAGGATCAAGGTGATCGTGCAGATCGACGAGCGCTCGAGCTCGTTCTTCGCCCTCGGGCTCGGGAAGTCGACGGGCAAGCCGGCGGTCGTGCTGTGCACCTCCGGCACGGCGGCGGCCGAGTTTCACCCCGCTGTCGTGGAGGCGTTTTACTCGCGAACCCCGCTCATCGTCGTCACCGCCGATCGTCCGCCTGAGCTGCGCGACGTGGGCGCCAACCAGGCCATCGACCAGCAGCATCTCTATGGGACAGCAGTGCGATGGTTTTTCGACCCGGGCACCCCGGCCGACCTACCGGGAGCGCCGCGGATATGGCGCCGGCTCGCCGCGAGGGCGGTGGCCGAGGCGGCGGGCGGCCCGGTGCACCTGAACTTGCCGTTTCGCGAACCGTTGGTGCCGCCGCCCGGCCAGGTTCCGAGTGCCGAGGGCGAGTCCGGGCAGACCATCACCAGCGGGCGAATCCTGCCCACGCCCGCGCAGCTGGCCACGCTGGCGTCGGCGCTGCAACGCGCGAAGCGGCCGCTGGTGGTGGCGGGCGAGATGAGGGATGGCGAAAGGGTGGCGCCGGCGCTCACGCGGCTGGGCCTGCCGGTCCTGGCCGAGCCAGGCTCGCAGCTCCGCCGCCCCGAGACTGGCGGCGCGGTCGAGTCATATGAAGCGCTCCTGCGTGCCGGCTGGTCGCTCGAGCACGGACCGGACCTGGTGATCCGCATCGGCGGTACCCCCACTTCGCGCGCCATGAATGCGTGGCTCGCCGCCGCCGCGGCGCCCACGTTCCTCATCGACCCCGACCACTCCTGGCGCGACCAGGACCAGGTGGCCCGACATGTGATCGCGACCGACCCACAGTCGTTGCTCGAAGCGCTGCCGCCGGTGAATCGCGCCGCCTGGCGCGATGAGTGGGTGGCGGCAGGAAAGAAAGCCGGCGCGGCAATCTCGGCAACCCTCATCTCCACGCCGCTTCACGAAGGCCACATCGTTCGCGCGCTGGCGTCGCGCCTGCCCGAGGTGGCCCAGGTGTTCGTCGGCTCGAGCATGCCGATTCGCGCCGCGGACAGCTTCTGGCCGCTGGCGAAGTCCAAGCAGCGGTTCTACGGCAACCGCGGCGCGAGCGGCATCGACGGGCTTGTCTCGACCGGCCTCGGCGTCGCCACGGGCCGCAGCGATGTGCCCACCGTCCTGATGCTCGGCGACCTCTCGGTCTATCACGACATGAACGGCCTGTGGGCGATCGGACGCCACGGCGTCAAGGCGACCATCGTTGTTTGCGACAACAACGGGGGCGGAGTCTTCAACTTTTTGCCTCAAGCCCAGCACCCGGACGTCTTCGAGGAGATCTTCGCCACCCCGCTCGGGCTCGACTTCGCGCAGATCGCCCGTCTTTACGGGCTGGTCTACAGCCCGGTGACCGATCGGTCGGGCCTCGAGCCGGCCATCAGCGACGCCATCGAGAAGGCGACGCCCACGATGGTGGTCGTCAAGTTCAAGCGGGACGACAGCGTCAGCGGCCATCGCCTTTGCTGGGAGGCGGCCGCCGCCGCCCTACGCGACTAGCCTCAGTTTCATGTCAACGCAGTCAGCAACGCCTTGAACTTCAACTCGGTTTCCTCCAGCTCGCGCGCCGCGTCGGAATCGGGCATCACGCCTACGCCTGCATAGAGGCGAGCGCCGTCCTCCCACAGCAGGCCGCACCTGAGCGCGACCGCGAACTCGCCGTCGCCATGCGCATCGATCCAGCCCACCGCCCCCGCGTACCAACCGCGATCCATCGCTTCGAGGCCGTCGATGATCGCATCGGCGGCCGCCCGGGGCCAGCCTCCGACTGCGGGGGTGGGGTGGAGGGCGGCCGCCAGCTCGAGCGAGTCCGCCGCAGGCTCGCGCAGCTCGGCGGTCACCGCGGTCGCGAGGTGCTGGATGTTCGTGAAACGCACCACCTCTGGCGGGTGCGCAGACACTTTCTCGGCGAACGGCTTAAAGGCATCGACGACGAATGCGGAAACCAAGCGATGCTCGGCTCCGTCCTTCGCGCTCGCTTCGAGCTGTCGCGCGAGGCGCTCGTCGTCGGCCTCGGTGGCGCCGCGCGCGACCGAGCCCGCCATCGGTTGCGCGTACGCGCGCGCCCCAGAGCGGCGCACCAGCAGCTCGGGTGACGCGCCCACGAACGCGGTGCCATCGCCGCCGGTGATGAGGTAGATGAAGCACGACGGATAAGCGGACCGCAGCGAGCGGGCCACGTTTGCCGCGGTTACCACGCCGTCACCATGCGCCATCACCTCGCGCGCGAGGACGACCTTCTCGGCTTCGCCTGCGCGCAAGCGTGCCGCCGCCGACTCGACCGCGGCGGTCCACGAGACGGGATTGCGAATCGGGCTGATGGTGAGCGCGCGCGCCGCGCGCGTGCTCACGCTTCGCGGCTCCAGGTCGAGCAGATCGTCCGCGTCGGCCGTCGCCGCGGTGACGAACGTGCGGCCCCGCGACCGCATCAGGGCCAGGGCGGGGACGCGCAGCAGCAGAGCTGGGAATCCAGACCATGGCCCGGCCGGGTCGCGATCCGGGCGATACGCGAAGCCCCCAATTGCGATCGGACCGGCGGAGCGCGTGGAAAGCGAAGCGCTCAGCCGGCGCCAGAGTCGGGCGGCCGCAAGGAGGCGCTCGTTGCCGCGCTCGAAGTCGACGACTTTGCCATTGGCGTCCTCCAGCGCGACGCCATTTTCGGCCGCTACGATGTCGAATGCTCGGCCCAGGGCGGCCACGCTTACGGCATCGGGCATCGGCCGCTCGACCAGGAGCACCTCGTGGCCGGCGTCTCGCGCAGCGCCCACGACGTCGACGAGATCGGGTGTGCGATCCAGCTCCCACGTCCGCACGGGAGTGGTCGCGATCATCGTCGCGACCCCGAGTTCCAAACCGAGATTCGGCCATCAGGGCACGGATGGTCGAATCTCCGGCGGGGGATTGAGCCATTCCTGCACAGTTGCAGTGGCAAGTACATCAGCGTTTTTCTATGTGCTCCCGGGCCGCACGCAGCAGCGTGCGCTCGAAGTGATGGCGGACGAGCGTGCCGCTTGCCTCGAGCAGCTCGGTGAAGAGTCCGAGCAGCTTGCGCTCGGCCACCTCGGTCTCGCCGCCCTCCGCCTGGATGCGCTCGCGCACGTGACGGTCGAAGAGGTCGACGGCCTCGCGCGCGGTGCGGTCGATGTTGGCTGCGTGCTCCTTGCCAAGCTCCATGAGCGCGCCAAGCGGGATGCCGGCCGCGATCAGCTTCATGCCCGCGGCGATCGCTTCGAGGTCGTCGGCGGGGTACCGCGGCTCGTCGCCACCCTCGATCGGCACCAGCAAGCCTGCCTGCTCCAGGCTCGCGAGCAGGGGTTCGGCGACACCGCTACGGTCCGCCAGCTCTGCCAGGGTCAGGGTTTGCGGCGCCGCCGGTCGGGTCACCGCCTCGACCAGCCCGACGTCCGAAGGCTCGAGCTCGCCGGCCAGGAATCGCTGGATCACGGTGAGGGTGAATCCTCTCTGTTGGAGCTCACGGATGCGGCGCAGGCGGTCGAGGTGCGCGTCGCCATACCAGGTCACGCGCCCATCCCGGCGAGGCGAGTCGAGTAGGCCCTTGCCCTGGTAGAAGCGGATCGTGTCCACAGCTACGCCGGCGGCCCGGGCCAATTGTTCGATCCGATACTCCATGAGTCGATACTCGCACAATCCAGCCGTGGTCGTCGGGGCCCAATTGTTCGATCCAATACTTCAATGAATCGGGTGGCGAAATCGCTATCCCTGTTACGGATTTTGTTACGCCGGTTTTTTAACTGTGTTTGTCTACCCCTACCACTCGCAATCAACCCAGTACCGCGCGGAGCACCACCAGCGAACCCCCCACCCCGAAGAGCCTTCTGCGCGGGCGGAGGGCTCTTTTGTTTTAGTCGATGATCCCAAGCTAGCCGGTGGTGTTCCAGTAGTACATCCGGTCGAGCCAATGCGAATCCGCGCGATATGCGCGGGCGAAGAACTCGACCGCGTCGACATAGTCGTAGTCGAGGTTGTAGTGAAAGATCGCCTGGCGCATGTTGCCGGGCGCGCCGTAATGGACGAGGTACCTGGCCGCCGCGAGGATGGCGTCGTGCGGGTCCATGATGTTGCCGCCGTTGCCCCAGTTCGCCCACGTTCCGGGCAAGAACTGCATCGGCCCCACTGCGTTGGCAGACGATGGCCCGTTGACGCGGCCGAAGTTGCTCTCGATGAAGTTGATGGAGGCCAGGTAGCTGGCGTCGACTCCGTAGCGCCGCTGGGCTTCGTTGTAGAAGGAGCGCAGCGAGTCAACCGGCGCGGCGTCGGTGTAGGGATGATTGAAATGCACGTTGACCAGGTAGTACTCGTCGATGCCGGCGAGTATGTAAAGCGAGTGCAATCCCGCGATCGTGTCGTCGAAGGGTCGCGCCAGCTGCGCCGGGAGAAGGGGTAAGACAGCGGACTGCACGCTGTCGTAGCTGGCGACCTCATACAGGCGCAGCTCTTCCTGCCGGGCGGCTTCGCGAAACGCGTAAGCCGCGGCCTCGACCGACATCTCCCAGCGGATGCGATCCATCAATGTCGTGGGCGTTGGTTGCGCCTTCAGAGAGGTGAGCTGCGCCTGCGCCTGCGCCATCGCAACCTCGGCGCTCATGATGCGCGCGGCTTCGTGATGGGCGCTCGGCGGCACCAGCGGATCGTGTGCGGACACCCCACGCGCGTGCAGCGCCATCAGCAGCAGCGCGGCGACACCCGCCGCGGTCATGCGTCTCAGGCCGACCCCACTACAGACAACGGTACTTCTCGGCGGTCCGGCACCAACGGCAGCTCTTTCGGGTAAGGATCGGACTCTATTACTGCACGCATGCCGACCGAGTCGAGCAAGCCGGCGATCTCATCGCCAACCAGCTCACCCTGAGCGATCAGTGCTTCGGCGGCGAGGTCGATCGGTTCCTTGTTGACGTACATCAGGCGCCAATCATCTATGTATGCCGAACCAAGCAGCTGCGCGACGACGCGACGGGCTCGCGGATTGTTGAGCACGGCGGCGACCGGCGTGCCCTGCTCATGCTGTCCCTGGGTTATCTGCACTACTGAGATCAGCTGCTCGCCGATGTCAACGGCTTTCAACGACATCTCCGGGTCGAGCCTGTCCGGACCCATGCCGACGATGCCCACCATCTTGACCGCGGTGCCGGTGGCCTGGATCAGGTCCATGGTGACCCCGGTGGTGTTCTCCCCGTAGAAAACGTGCTCGCACGCAAGCGATCCCAGCGAAGCCCGAATATCGGCGGCTAGCTGCGAGCGGAACTCCAGCCATTCCTCTTCCTGAGGCAGCGACTTGTGATAACCGCCGATCTCGCCGATGTGTGGATTGGCGCGCCTGCGAATCGACAGCCGGACATGCGAGTGGTCCTTCTGGAAGAAGTGAGACGCGACAGCGTGACCCAGCTCGTGGCGCGCGACGGCGATCTTGTCGCGTTCGGTGTACTCGACCGGTATGGCCAGGCCCGCCTCGACGTTGCCCATCGCCTCTCGCACGTCCTGCCAGTTGAACGCCTGTCGCCCATCTTCGAATGCGTAAAGGAGCGCAAGCGAGAGCACCTGCTCGATGTCGGCCGGCGAGTAATCCTCGGTGATCCGAGCAAACTCTTCGCGACGGCTCGGTGTGTCGAGCGCGGGGTCGTGTTGCTTCTTGTCGAAGTACAGAGCCGCGATGTCCTTGCGGCTCTCGCGATTCGGCATGAGGAAAACGATCTGCCGGCCGAACCGCCCAGGCCGTGTCACGGCCTCGTCCAGCACCGATGGCCGGTTGGTGGCGCCGATGAACATGATGTTCCAGGCGGGCGACTTCAGCGGCGGGATACGAAGATTCAACTTGGTTCCGTTGAAAGCGACGAGCCTCGGCACGAAAAAGCCGTCGAGGGTGAGGTTGACGAGGGCGCGCGCTTGCCGGACGAAGAAGGCCGGGTTGTCGATGCCGTCCATGAGAACCAGCAGCATGTTGAGCCCGAGCTGGCCGCCGCCCATCATCCCCATCATTCCGCCCATCATTCCGCCACCCATACCGCCGCGCCTCTGGGCGAGGGCATCGATCTCGTCGATGAAAACGATGCAGCCGCCCCAGACCTTCGCGCGCTTACGGGCGGCGCGAACCATCAGGTAGACGCTCAGCGCGTCGATGCCCATGAACATCCCTGCGAACGAGCCACCGCTGGCGATGTAGATGGGCACATGCAGAGAAGACGCGATTGCCTTGGCGAGCATGGTCTTGCCGGTGCCCGGAGGGCCGACCATGAGCACGCCTCGCTCGCGCTTGCCGCCCGCCTTGACGAACAGCCTGCCGTGCTCGATGAGCCGGAGGATCTTTCGCATCTCGCCGACCGCCGGCTTCTGGCCGCGGACGTCGTCCATGCTCACCCCGAAATTGGCGTCGTCGGGGTTGATCATGGTTTTGCCGATTCGCGTGTAGAGATAGAACGGGCCGAAGAAGAGCATGAAGTTGGCGCCGAGCAGGAAGAACAAATAGATCAGCTGTGTGAAGACGAGCTGCAAGAACTGCGGGAGCGCGGCCAGCGCGTCTTCAGGCAGCAGGTTGAAAAGGAAGTAAGCCAGGCCGAAATACACGATCGGCAGCACAGAGATGTAGACCGCCCGCCTCCAGAAAACGGCGCGGTTGGTTTCGACCGTGCGCTCGAGCACGTCCGTCTCTGGCACGAGCCGTTCGCGAACTATCAGCCAGCGGCGCGCGATGCTGAGCAGCCCGCGGAAGAGCAGCATCGCCACGACCGAGTAGACGAGCGACCAGCCGATTCCGAGCTGGAGGTAAATGTCGGCAAATGCAAACGCGGACGCTCCGACGAAGAAGGTGAAGATCCAGAAGATGATCACGGCGCCCTATCTCCCTATACGGCTTGAGGTTTCACCCAGCTTAGTCCCTGCTTCCGGCCGGTGGATTACGGCCAAGAGCGCCACGATACCTATCCCCAAGGCGATAACGAGGTCGCCAGGGCTGTAGGCGCCGCGCACCGGCCATGGGAACCCGATCCAGTCGGCGAGCCAGTTCAGATTGGTGCTCGAACTCATGAGCACGTACTGGCCCAGGTGTCCGCGATGTTGAAACGTGGTCGCGAGGGCGGGAGCCACTGGCATGCGTGCGCCGTTCGCCACGATGACGATGAGGTTCATCGCCGCCCCGAGCGTGACGACCCACACGCCGGGCAGGCGCTTGACGTGGAGCGCTGTCCACGCGACCAGCGCCGCTAGCGCCGCCGCGTACACGTACTGCATACCGTCGACCTGGTTCAGCGGCGTGAGGATGACCGCCTCCCTGACGACCAGGACAACGAGCACAAACCACGGCCAGCGAAACTTGAGGTCGGCGAGGTTGCCGATCTTGCCGCCGGTTGCAACGCCGATTACGAGACCGAGGACGAGCGGGACGAGGACGAGCACCCGCTCGACTATTCGGCCGCGA
Source organism: Chloroflexota bacterium (assembly GCA_005880855.1). Classification (GTDB taxonomy): domain Bacteria; phylum Chloroflexota; class Dormibacteria; order Dormibacterales; family Dormibacteraceae; genus UBA10449. Next base: position 29,876 of record VBGM01000017.1, on the reverse strand, counting down.
GCCGCGCCGCCGACCCCGCCAGCACCTTCACTCCAACCTCGAGGGGACCCTCGTCGATCCGGAACCCGGGTGAGTGGTGTGCGGGCGGCGTGTCGCCTGGCGGCATGACGCCCAGCATGAAGTAGCACCCTGGAATTCGAGTCAGGAATTCGGCGAAATCGTCACTCACAGTCAGCGGCCGTCCCAGCACGCTGGCCTTGTCGCCGATGACCGATTCGGCCACATCGAGGACCGTGCGAGTCACGTTGGGCTCGTTCATCAGCGGCACGGTTCCGTGAACCAGCTCCAGGTTCGAGCGCACCTCGAACTCGCCGTCCACCTCGTACAGGAGGTCGCGCAAGCGTCCGAGCGCTTCTTCGCGCAGCGCGGGCGTGAACGTGCGCAGGCTGCCCTTGACCGTGACCCCGCGGGGCACGATGTTCCAGGCGCCGTCGCTGTAAATGTTGCCGACCGTCGTGTGGCACTGCACGCCGTCGTGCTCGAGGCCTTCGACGACCGTATGCAGGCGCTCGACGAGAAATGCCTGTGCCGACAACACGTTCCCGCGGCGGCCCATCATGCCGCCGTGTCCGCCGGGCCCGGCAAAGCTGATCTCGTAAGCGTCGGACCCCGCCCACATGAGACCCGGGCGGGTGATCACAGTTCCGGCTTCTGTGAAGCTCGTCACGTGCAGCCCGATTACGGAATCGGGGTGGTGGTCATCGAGAAGTCCTTTGGCGATCATCGCCTTGGCTCCGCTCACGATCTCCTCGGCGGGCTGAAATACGAATAAGAAGCGGCCGCTCACGTCCCAGATGCGATCGACCAGGGTGCGTGCGACGCCGACCATGATTCCCATATGAGCGTCGTGGCCACATGCGTGCATTCGGCCGTCGGCGCCGGACTCAAAGTCGACGCCGGACTCTTCATGGATCGGTAGAGCGTCGATGTCCGCGCGCAGCATCACCGTCTTGCCGGGCTTGCCTGTGTCGAGCAGCGCGACCACTCCCGTCTCGGTGGGACACCGCTGTAGCTCGAGCCCGAGCGTTCGCAGCCGCTCGCCAAGGTAGGTGCTCGTGCCGTGCTCGCTGAAGCTGATCTCAGGCCGGCGATGGAAATAGCGGCGTAGCTCGATGACCTCATCGATCACGGATTTGCTCGGCAGCGGCGCCGTCGACTGCTCGTCGCTCATTGGATCGACACCAGGCTGTAGCCGCGCGCCGTCGCCCGCACGAAGTTTTGCCCTAGGCCCTGTTCCAGCTCGTCGAGCCGACGTCGCAGCGTGAGCAACGCCGAGTGCACTGTCGAATGCGCGGCGTCAGTACGAAACAGCCCAGCCTGAATGAGGTCGCGGGCGGTGGCCGGCTTCGATCCCTGGGCAAGGTGCAGGACCAGCGCAGTCTGCTGAGGGGTGAGTCGGATCTCGCGCTCGCCGAGCTTCACCGTGCGCCGCGTGGGGTCGAACTCGAGTCGCCCGAACTTGTAGCTGCCCGGCCGGCCGGTGCCGCGTTCGACCAGGCGGGCGGCCAGGTCGGAGTAGATGTGCGCCATGGGTACGTTGCCCTTCACGAAGTACGAGCTGGCACCCAGCTCATACGCGCGGCGAATGGCGGCCGAGTTGACCTGCGCCGCCGAGAGGACGATCACCGGGAGCCCAGGGTGGTGCTCGCGGATCCAGGTCAGGAGCTCGAAGCCGGAGTCCTCGGTTTCGTCCAGGACCAGGTCCAAGAGCACCGCCGCCACCCGCTCGCGAGACAGGAGCTCCATCGCCTCCGGTGCCGAGGAGGACGCCGACGGCCGGTAGCCGAGGTCGTGCAGATCGATCCTTAGCTGCTGCTGCATTGCCGCCTCGTCCTCGACCACCAGCACTGCCGAGCCCAGCACCTCCGCCGGTCTGAAGACCTCCAGGCCGGGCGGGAGCGGCGGCAGCCGGACTTCGCGATTTTTATTACGCTCACGCCTAAAGCTTCGATTTTCCAACGGTTGATCCATATGATTCTTAACGATTATTGGCACGATGCGAACAATCAAACTCAACAGGCGCAGCGCATACTCTCCTTCGAGCCTGGTAGTAGTTGGAAATACCAAGGGGTGTAATGGGGATGACCTGGAAACTCAAGGTTGGACGCGTAGCCTTCGTTCTTGCTGTTGTGGCCGGCATGGCCATCGCAGTCGCGGCGGACTATTACGACGGCGGTTGGGACTGGCTCTTCTAGTCAACTAGAGTCACCACTCTCCCGGCGCTCGCGTGAGCGCCGGATCGCCGGCGGCAGAAGTGCATAGAGGTCGGCTCTGTCGACCGCTTTGCTCATGTAACCGACGACATCGGGGTCGTCGGTTCCCGATGGAAACACCGGGTATGCGGTATAGAAGATCACGGGCAGCTTCTGCCCGCGCGCCCGCAATTCGCTCAGGAGGCCCCAGCCGTCCATCGGTTCGGGCAGCATGAGGTCGATGATCGCCACCTCCGGGTGGTCTGACTGCGCCTTCTCGAGCGCCTGATCGGCGTCTTCCGCCATCGAGACCTTGTAGCCCAGCATGCGCAAGTCGGTCTCCAGGATCACCCGCCAGGCACGCTCGTCGTCGACGACAAGCACCGTGGACCCACGCAGATCCTCGGGAGTTGGCGCGATCGGCTTGGGCGGAGTGAACGGCACGGGGTTAGGGCCTGGTTCCGGAAGGCATCTTCATCGCCTAAACGAATTCGCTCCGGACTCCGGAACACGACACTTGGCGCAGTATATCGGTGGCAATGGCGAGTCCTGCTCGGAGCAAGCACAGGAGACGCCGGCCGTCCGGACTAATAGAGGCGTCGGAGCTGAATGGGTCCAGACATAAAAAAACTGTGAATGAGCGGCGACCGCCGGCGGAAACGCAGGGTCCCAACCCGGCCGGCCTGGTCCACGAGCTGGGCAGCTGCGTAACCGAAGCCGACATCGTCCAGGTCCTGTACCGCGGGCTCAACCCCTTGTTCGGCTACGACGTAGTCAACCTCCACGTGCTCGAGCGAGAGGGTTGGTACCACTCGCTGCCAATGGACTCCGGCGTGCTCCAGGACCTCCGCAGGCGCCCGCTGAGCGGCTCGATGTTCGCCAAGCAGTACGCCAACCCCCGCACAACTGTCATCCCCGGCGATCCAAGGCGCCTGTCGGCCGCCAAGGGCCCCGGGGCCGGGCGGACGCCGAAGTTCGTCATCTGGGTTCCGATCGAGCACCAGGGCGAGGTCATCGGCAGCGTCATCTACCAGGGCTACCGCAGCCGCCGCGTACCCCCTTCGGAGACGGCCTTCCTCAACGAGGTGCATCGTCGCCTGGGCGTTCTGCTCGCGAACGCGTATTTGAACGAGCTGACCCGCAACCAGGCGAGGCGCCTCGAGGCGCTCAACAGCATCGCGAGGGCGATGGCATCCACCCTCGACGAGGCGAGCGTGCTGACCGCCCTCCAAACCACCTTGAGCCAGCTACTTCCCGTCGACGTGCTCCACATGGCCGCGCTTGAGCAAGACCAGCCCGACCGCGTCCGACTCCTCACCGTCAAGGCGGATTCCGCGCCGACTTCGCGCTGGGCGACGATGAGGTCGCCGCAGGTCCGTGCCGTGAGGGCAATCGTGAAGGACCCCAAGCCGCTGCTCACCCACGAGCCGGGCTCGTCCCTGTGGGTTCCGATCAAAGAGGCCGGGGCCGTGCGAGGCGCGCTGGGCATCCAGACCGATAGGTCTTATGTGTACGAGGCATCGACCGCGGCCTTCCTCGAGCTCGTGGCAGACGAGGTCACGCTGGCTCTGCGCAACGCTCGCAGCTACGAGGCCATCGAGGGTCAGCGGCGACGCCTCGAGGTCGTCAACGCCATCGGTCGGCGGCTGGCTTCGAGCCTCGACAGGTGGTCGATCATGCGCACCTTGCGCGAGGAGCTGTCGCACTTCCTCGACTTCGACGGTTTCATCCTCGCGACGATCACGCAGTCCAAGGACGGACCGGTGGCCGAGGGCTACCAGTACGTGGCCGGCGTCGAGGAGGTCGTGCCCCCTGTCGCCCTCGCTGTCACCGGTCCGTCGCGCGAGGCATTCGAAACTGGCCGGCCGGTGTTGGTCCGCCGCTCGCCCTGGGCGAGAGCTTTTGCCCGCAAAGGCGTCGAGAGGGAGCGGTGGAACGTCGGCAGCGGAGCCGCGGTCTTCCCCTCCGGGCCCCCAGGCGACCCGCGCATGATCTCGCGGTCATTCGTGTGGGTGCCGGTGCTTAGCGGCGACCTGATCACCGCCATGCTCTCACTGCAGTCCTATCGCGAGGGGGCGTTCGACGACTGGCACGTGAAATTGCTGCAGGACGTCGCCGCCCACGTGAGCCTCGCCCTCGCCAACGCCGATCACTTCGCTGAAGCGCAGGCGGAGCGGGCGCGGCTGGAAGCACTGCATGTCCTCGAGATGGGCGTGGCCGGCGCGTCTGACGAGAGCCAGATCGCCGACGCAGTTTTCGGTGCGGTGAGCGACTACACGGACGCGACACACGTCGTGCTCGCCTACCTCGACGTGGGTGGCAACGTCATCGGCTTCACCGGCGAGCGCGGTGGGCCGACGGGAATGCTAGGGCCGGTTCCGATCAGCCAGGCGTCGTTCTTCCGGCGCCTGATCGAAGCGGGCGGCAAGGTCATGGACTCGGTTCAGCCGGTTGACGAGGACCTTCTCGGCCCGCTCGGGCACTACATCTTCTCGCGCAAGCCGAACGAGGTGGTGTGGGTGCCGATCATGCAGGGCGAGCGCGTCGTCGCGGGCATCTCGGCGCTGCGCACCGATGGTGGCCGTTTCCTTCCCGCTCACCTCAAGCTGCTGGAGGCGGCCGCGCCGGTCGTCGGCATTGCCTTGAGGACTATGCGGCTCCATCACGCCAACGAGCTCGCGCTCGCGCAGTCGGTCCGCATCCAGGAGCTTGCGGCCCTGGCCGGGCACGAGCTGACCAGCGTGGTGTCGAACATCGCCGACCAGGCGCGCACGATGCTTGAATCGGCCGGCGTCGCTTGCTGGGCGTTCGACACCGAGGGCCGTGTCAGCGCCACCCGGGCGAGCGGCGAGCCGGCGGCGGAGTCAGTGCTCGCATGGGCGGGCCTCAACTCGGAGGACAGCTGGCGCCAGGCGCCGACGGGAGTTCTTGCGGGCGAAGCGGACGGTCAGGCATGGAGCTTGATCCCGCTCTGGTACGGCGACCGACTCGTGGGTGCCATCGGCTCCGTCCACGCGGCCACCCATATGGCCGAGCCGCCGCCCGCGCTCGAGTTCGCCAGGCACGCAGCGGTCGCGATCGAAAACGCCCGACTGGTTGCCGAGACGCGCGGCCGAATCACCACTCTGGAGGCCGTGGCGAAGTTCACGGAGCTGACCCCCACCGAGCCGGATCGCGCCCGCTCCGAGATGGGCCGGCTTGTGGGCAGCACGCTGGCGTCCTCGCAGGGGCAGCTATGGCTGTTGGAGGACGGTCACCTCGTTCGCCGCGCGCCGGATGGCGAGGCGTCTCCGAAGGTGCCGGTCGACGAACCCGCGCAGCTGCTGCGCGCGCTCATCTCTGCCAACGGGGCGCGCCGCATGCGAGCGCTGCTCGACCTTCTGGGCGCGTCGCAGGATGCTTTCGGCCTCCCGATCCAGGTTGAGGGCCGCCTGGTCGGCCTGCTGGTGGCGCGCATGACCGCAGGTGCGTCTGAGACGCGCCGCCTCGCTGGAGTCCTTGCCGGCCAGGCCGCGGTCCTGATCGGCCAGCTCGAGCTGGTTGACGCCCTCGAGCGCGAGCGCCAAATGATGAACGCCATCCTCCGCCACTCGCCGGTGGGCGTGATGCTCGAAGACGCCGACGGCCGCATTGTGTACGCAAACCCGGAGGTCGAGGCGATCTATCACCTCCAGGCGGCGGATATGCCCGGCAAGAAGCTCTCCGAGATTTACGCCGCCGCGGGCGCCGAGCGCAGTGATGAGGACCAGGCCGACGGCACGCTGGAGCTGCGCATGGGCGACCCGGTGCGCATGGTGCATGTGCGTCGGGTGGTCATCCCTGGGCTCGAAGGTGAGCCGGCCGGCATCCTCACGCTGCATGAGGACGTCACCGCGCAGCGCCTTGCCCTGGAGGCGAAGGACCTGATGCTTCGCGCCATCGGACACGAGGTCCGGAGCCCGGCCGCGGCGATGAAGAACACGCTGGCCGGCATCATGCAGTGGGACAGCACCATCGATGCCGGCGGGCGGCGCGAGCTGCTGCAGGAGGCGTACGAATCATCGGACCGCCTGCTGAGCCTGGTGGAGAGCCAGCTGATCATCGCCAAGCTCGAGACACGCCACTTCGAGCCCACGCCCGAGCCTGTCGACCTGGCGTCGACGCTGGAAGGGGTGATGGGCGTCGTCCGCCACCGTTATGCGGAGCGTGCCCTGGCGGTCGAGGTGAACCTCCGCGACGGACTGCCGCCCGCTCTGTGCGAGCCCGCCCATCTGGCGCAGGTGCTCACGAACCTGATCGGGAACGCGCTCGAGTACACCTCTGGGGCGGTGTCGGTGCAGGCGCGCGCCGCGTCGCGCGGCTGGCTCGAGGTGACGGTCGCCGACCGTGGGCCGGGTCTCCCGGCGGGCAGCCTCGAGAGTCTCTTCGAGAAAACCGGTCCAGCCGGTCGCAACCGGTCGCAGGGAGGCCTCGGCCTCGGCCTTTACCTGTGCCGGCTGGTGGTCGAGCGCAGCTTCGGAGGCCGGATCTGGGTGGCATCGAGCGATCACGGGGGCACGACATTCCGGTTCACGGTGCCTGCGATCGCCGCTTCGACCAGCAAGACACGCGTGGGCGAATCCGTCACTTCAAGTAGGTAGTGGCGAATCGACGCGAGGGTGCAGGCGCACGGCGCCCGTCCTCAACTGCACCCGTCTGGGTGCGGGTGGGGGGCGGGATGGAGTCCGTGCCCGACCACGGGCGCCACGGGCCCGCCGACCGCGACTTCCCGCCTCCGGGCGGACCCTGGGAAGCTGTCTCGCTCAACGGCAAGCTGGTCGGCTGGGCCGAGCACGGGGGATTGGCGCAGGCAAGGCGGTGCGCGGAGATTGGCGAGCAGCTCGCCGACGAGGAGCGCTCCCATCTCCTCGGGCGCCTCGGCCACAAGCTGCGTTCGGCTGTGCTCGCTCTCCAGGAGTCGGCGCGCCAGGCGGCGTTCGGCCGCCCGGAGCTGCTCGAAGCGGTGTTCGAGCAGGCGCAGGAGGTGGGGCGTCGGGCAGCTGCTGTCGAGGCGGCGGCCATCCAGCCCAAAGACGCCGCGCGGGGTGTCGTGCTCGGTGCGGTGCTCAACCTGTCACTGCCCATCGCGGCTCGCGAGCTGCCCGCGGGAGCCGTAGTGCTCGGCTCGGAGACGGCGCTCGTCGAGGCGTTCGCCCGCATCCAGGAATGGATGGGCGGGCCGGGCATGACGATCGCCGCGGAACCGGTGGGGTCGTGGTGGAAGATCAGTGTGGCGCCCGGCGGCGATCGAAAGCCGCTGGCGGTGCCGGAAATGGGCGAGCCTCTGATCCGTTTGATCGTCGACATTCACCTCGAAGGCTGGCTCGACGCCAGCCCGCCGGACGGCGCCGACATCTACTTGCCCGCCCAAGCTTCTCGCTGACACTGACGTGACGGCCGTTGAGCGCGTGGTTGCTCCCAATCCCGGTCCCTACACGGGCCCAGGCACCAACACGTGGATCGTCCACGCCGGTCCGGTGGCGATCGTCATCGATCCCGGTCCGGATGACGACAGGCACCTGGCCGCCCTCGAGAAGCGCCTGGCAACGTCCACCGTCGGTGTCGTGCTCGTCACGCACTCGCATCCGGACCATCTGCCGCTCGCCGAACGCTTCGCGGCGCGTCACCGTGCCACCGTGCGCCGTTATCCAGAGCTCGCCGACGAGGATATCGTCCGCGTCGGCAACCTGAACGTGATCGCGCTCCACACGCCCGGCCACAGCGCGGACCACCTCAGCTTCTGGCTGGCGGAGGATCGCGCGATGTTCACGGGCGACCTCGTCCTGGGACGTGGGAGCTCGATGGTCACGTATCCGGAGGGCGACGTCGCCGCCTACCTGCGCTCGCTGGAACGGCTGACTGCGCTGAAGCCGAGGATGCTGTTCCCGGGTCACTGGGACCCCGTGACCGATGCGATGGGGAAGCTCGAGGAGTACCGCACGCACCGGCTCGACCGCGAAGCGCAGGTGCTGGCCGAGGTGCGACGCGGTCGAGGCACGGCCCAGGAGCTCACGCGCCGCGTCTACGGACCCGAGCTCGGGGGCGAGCTGATGGCCGCCGCGGAGATGACGCTGCGTGCGCACCTGAAAAAGCTGGTCGACGATCGGCTGGTCAAGGTCCGCCTGGTGAAGGGCGAAGAGGTCTTCGAGAAGTCAGGCTCCACATAACCGGCGTCCGGCCTACAGACCACGCGTTGTCTCACCCGGCCTACAGGCCACGCAGTGTCTGACGTACTGTCCATTGCGTGGCCGACCGCCCCGCGATCCTTTCCATCTCCGCCAAGGAGCTCGAAACCTGGCTGACGGCGCGCAAAGCGCCGGCCTATCGGCGCAAGCAGGTGTGGGGCTGGCTGGCTCGGGGCGCCGCGTCGTTCGACGAGATGCGCGACGTTCCCAAGCCATTGCGGTCGGGGCTCGAAGAGGACTTCCGCATCACGTCGTTGCGGCCCGTGGCCGTCTCGCAGGCGGATCGCAGCCTGACCACCAAGACCCTTTACGAGCTCGATGGCGGCCACTCGGTCGAGGCGGTGGTGATGCGCTATGCGGATCGGTCGACGCTGTGCATCTCGTCGCAGGCAGGATGCCCCATCGGCTGCCCGTTCTGCGCCACCGGAAAGTTTCCATTTGGCCGCAACCTCAAGGCCCACGAGATCGTCGAACAGGCGCTGGACGCGGTCCGCATGCTTGCCTCCGAAGGGCGGCGCCTGTCGCACGTCGTCTTCATGGGCATGGGGGAGCCGATGGCCAACTACCAGTCGGTGATCGAGTCGGTGCGGCGCATGTCCGACCCCGACCTGCTCGGCATCAGCCCGCGGCGGATCGTGGTTTCCACCAGCGGCCTCATTCCTCGCATCGCTCAGCTCGGCGAGGAGAAGCTGCCGGTGACACTTGCGATCTCTCTCCATGCGGCTCGCGACGAGCTGCGCGACGTGCTGGTGCCCATCAATCGCAAATATCCCGTCGCAGACCTCGTCGCCTCTTCGCAGGCATACGCTGGCAAGACCGGCCGGCGCGTCAGCTACGAGTGGGTGCTGCTGGCCGGTGTGAACGACACCGAGCGCGACGCCAAGGAGCTGGGCACGCTCCTAAGAGGCAAGCTGGCGCACGTCAACCTGATTCCGTTCAACCCCGTTGACGACACGCCGTATCGCGCGCCGGAGCGAGCAGGCGTGCGCCGTTTCAGAGAGCTGGTCGAGGCGCAGAGCTTGAACGTCACGGTGCGTGACACCCGGGGTCGCGATGCGGATGCGGCCTGCGGGCAGCTGCACGAGCGGGTGATGCGCGAACGCGCAGCGCCGGTTCTGACGTCTACGCGACCTGGAAGGGCAAGTTCTATCCGTCGACGTTGCCTGGGTCGCGCATGCTCGGCTACTACGCCGAGCGGCTGCACGGCGTCGAGCTCAACGGAAGCTTCTACCGCACGCCTCCCGAGTCCACGCTCGTCAAATGGGCGGAGGGCACGCCAGAGGATTTCCGCTTCTGCATGAAGGGCCATCGAGGGCTCACGTACTCGGGCGATGCGTTCGACCGTGTCGGGCTGGCCCGAATCATCGGCGAGCGCCTCGCGCCACTGGACGGCCGGCTCGGCCCGGTCCTCCTGCAGTTCCCGCCTGTGCGCCAGCGCAATCCAGCGCTGCTCGACGGGCTGCTTGGTGCGCTCGGCCGATCAGCGGCAGCCGAATTTCGCCACGAGTCCTGGTTCCACGACGAGACCTACAGAGTGCTGCGGGCGCATGGCGCCGCGCTGGTCGTCACTGATGAGGAGAAATGGCCGCG
>VBGM01000017.1:0-19818 GCA_005880855.1 Chloroflexota bacterium | reverse complement strand
CCGCGCTGGATTCGCACAACGAGGTTCATGTCTATTTCAAGCACGATCCGTCGGGTCCGCGGCTGGCTCTTCGCGTCCAGCGCGAGGTCGCTGGGAGCGGCGGATGAGAATCGGGATCGCGACCACCGCGACGACGAACATCGCCAGCGACGCGAGCTGCGCCTGGCGCAGCCCGAAGATGATGGCCGGGTCGGTGCGGAAGTAGCTGAGCCAGAAGCGGCCGAGCCCGTACAAACCTAGATAGATCAGCCCGGGGACGCCGTCGGGTAGCCTCGCCTTGAGCCGCTGGTGGAAGGGAAGCACGATTGCCAGCAGACCGAGGGTCAGGATCATCTCGTACGCGACCTCGGGGTGCACCACCTTGCCGGGCTCGCCGAGCGTGTCGGGGTTCACGTACTCGACGCCCCAGGGCACGTTCGTCACCGTGCCGTGGTGCTCGCCGTTGATGACGTCGCCGATGCGGCCGACGGCCAGTCCAATCATCGCCGCCGGCCCACCCGCGTCGATGATCTTCCAGAACGAGAAGTGGGCGCGCCGCGCCCAGACGTAAGCGCCGGCGATGGCTCCGAACAGCCCGCCCCACTGGCTGATGCCACCCTCAGTCAAATAGAAGATGTGGAGCAGCTGGCCGGCGAAGAACCTGAAGTTCTCCCAGACATAAAGGATGCGGGCGCCGGCGAGACCCAGCACCACCATCCATGTCACGCCGTCAGCAGCGTGGCTGGTGTCGACGTCGTCTTTGGCCAGCAGCCAGATCCCGAGTCTTGCCGCCGCGAGGATGCCGAGCACGCTGAAGACGCCGTGCCATGTGATGAGAAACGGGCCGAGCCGCACGATGTTGGGCTCGAGGTCGATGACGATGGCGAGGAACATCACGAGTGCCCCGCTCGCATCAGCCGTGCCAGCGCAACCTCCTTCGGCAGCAGCGCGATGGTGTAATGGATCGGCAGCGAGACCTTCTTGCCGGTCAGCGCCAGCCGGATCGGCGTGTAGAGCTTGTTCTTGCTGAGGCCGGTCCTTTCCACCACTCCTTCTAGCGCTGTTTCGATCGGCTCGGGCTCCCAGGGCACGTCCTCGAGAGCGTCGACGGCCATCTGGATGCGCGATGCCTGCTCGGCATCGAGCGGCTGCACCTCGGGTTCTTTCCACAGGTAATCGAGGTATTCGGTCGCATCGGCGAGCCTGGTCATGCGGGTCTTGAGCGCAGACACCGCGCGCATGATCGTGGCTTCGTCGAGGTCGGGGAGGAACGGCTGGAGCCGTCTGGCAAGCTCGCCGTCATCCATGGCGCGGATCCACTCGCCGTTGATCCAGTTGAGCTTCTCCCAGTCGAACCGCGCGCCCGCGTGCTGTACGCGATCGAACGAGAAGACACGCTCGAGCTCCTCGAAAGTGAAGATCTCCTGCGCCGTGCCCGGATTCCAGCCGAGGAGCGCGAGGTAGTTGATCAGCGCCTCGGGCAGGTAGCCCTGTTCGCGGTAGAGCATGAGGTTGCTTTCGGGATGCTTGCGCTTCGAGAGCTTGGCGCCGTCCTTGGCGAGGATCAGCGGCATGTGAGCGTATGCGACCGGGCGGTCATAGCCGAGGGCGTCCACGATCATCAGCTGGTAAGGCGTGTTCGACAGATGCTCCTCGCCACGGATCACATGCGTGATCTTCATGAGCGCGTCGTCCACGGGGCTCGCGAATTGATATGTCGGGTACCCATCGGACTTCATCAGGATGAAGTCCCCGAGGAGCTCGGCGTCGAAGGTCATCTCGCCGCGGATCATGTCCGTGAAGACGACCTTGCCGCCGGGGACCTTGAATCGCACCGCGAATTCTGTGCGGTCCGTGGGCGGATTGGTCAGGCACCGACGCGAGTATTTGTAGGGCCGCTTCTCGAACTGCGCCTGACGGCGCTCGGCCTCGAGCTCCTCCTGTGTGCAGTAGCAGCGATACGCCTTCTGCTCAGCCAAGAGCTTCGCCGCGTGCTCCTTGTAGATGTCCAGACGCTCGGACTGCCGGTATGGCGAATATGAGCCACCCTTGTCCGGCCCCTCGTCCCAATCCAGACCGAGCCACTGGAGTCCTTCGTAGATGAGGGCCTCGTACTCGGGACGGTTGCGTTCGAGGTCGGTGTCGTCGATCCGCAGCGCGAACGCGCCCTGGCGCGGGCGCGCGAAGAGCACGTTGTAGAGGGCGGTCGACGCCGTCCCCAGGTGAGCGAATCCGGTCGGGCTCGGCGCGATGCGCACGCGAACGGAGGCGTCAGGCACCGCCATATGCTACGGACGTGCCTGGAGTGCTCGTCTTGGCCGGAGGCAACGAGTTCAACCCCGGCAACGAGCAGCAGGACAAAGTCCTCGCTGAGGCTGCCGGCTCCGGACCCGCATTCGTCGTGCCGACGGCCGCCGCGCGCCAGGGCCCCGAACGTGCGGTCGCGCATGCGCAGAAGTGGTTCCGACAGTTCGGGCTGGAGCTCGACGAGCTGCCGATCCTCAAACGAACCGAAGCCAATTCGAAGGACCTGGCCGCCCGCGCCCGTGGCGGCGGATTCTTCTACCTGGTCGGCGGCGACCCGGGCCTGGTCGTGCAGGTGCTGCACTCCTCCAGAGCGTGGAACGCAATGGTGGAGGCCTGGCAAGAAGGTGCGTCGTTGGCGGGATCCTCAGCCGGAGCGATGGCGCTGTGCAGCCACACCCTCATTCGCGCCAGCTGGCCGAACCGCTTCAATCGCAGGCCTACCGAGGCGCTCGGGCTCGTAACCAACACGGCTGTGCTTCCCCATTACGACACGTTCGGCCATCGCTGGGTCGAGTCCGCCCGCCGGGAGCTTCCCGGAGCAACCCTTGTCGGCATCGACGAGCGGAGCGCGGCGGTGTGGCGGGACGGAACCTGGCGTGCGATGGGTCCCGGCGCGGTCACCGTGATCAAGGGCAAGAAGGTAGAGCGCTTCGAGTCTGGACAGGATGTCATCGGTTTGCGCTCCCCCGCCCGTATGCTTCCGAGCCAGTGATCGGGACTGCACGACGCACGCGAAGCACAATTCAGTCGGACTTCATCGAAGTCGGCTCGCTGCGGGTGCACCACATGCACGGCGGGCGCGGCTCACCCGTGGTGTTCATCCACAACCTCGAACCTACGGGGGCCCGGCATAGGGTGTTTGCGCCCGACCTTCCCGGATACGGCCGCACCGAGAAGCCACGCGCGCGCTACTCGATCCCGTACTTCGCGCGCTTCGTCGAGCGCTACATCGAGGACCGGGGCCTTCGTTCGGCCGCGATCGTCGGCGCGTCCTTGGGTGGGCGGGTTGCGCTCGAGGTTGCGCTCGAGCGGCCGCACCTTGCACGCCAGCTGGTACTGGTCAACACGCTCGGCCTCGGCAGGCCGCAAGTCCGCGCGGCCCAAATGGCATACGGCCTGGTGACCATTCCACGCGTCGGCGAGGCTGTAATGAGGTTCACGCGCGGCGCGCTCCACTGGGCGTCGCCGAGCATGATCCGCCGGGTGGCCGCCCGTTACGGCGGCGGCACGCGGGCCGACATGGAGCGCGCGATGGACGACGCCTATCTCAATGACCTCCGCGAGCTCTACGCCACCGACGGGTTCCACAACGCATATCTGGCGACCGTGCGGTCGCTGGTCAACCCGCGTGCTCTTCTCGGCGGGCACCACGACATGACCTCGCGTCTGAAGGAGATCAAGATCCCGCTGCAGCTGATCTGGGGCGCTGACGATCCTCTGTTCCCGGTCGCGCACGCTACGCGCGCCCACGCTATGGTCGAGCACTCGCGTCTGGCCGTCATCGAGGGGGCGGGTCATTCACCGCAGGCCGAGCGGCCGGAGGAGTTCAACCGCGTCCTCCTCAACTTCCTCCACTCCTGACCCCCCGCCACCAAAGCAGTACACCGGTCCGGAATACCGGGCGCTCGTCGCCGCCCCACTCGACCCCCTCGTACATCCGGACCCGCGACACCCTCCGCGCCTCTACAAGCTGATCCGGCGCATCGTCCGCTGGCTGGTGCTCCACCTGTTTCGCATCAACGTCAGCGGCCTGGAGAACATCCCCTCGCCGCCGTACATCATCGCCGCCAACCACCAGGCCTGGTTCGACCCGGCGTTCATCATCCCGTTCTTTCCGGAGGCGCCGATGGTCTACACGATGGCGAAGCGGGAGACGGTGTTCAACCGCGCCTGGAAACAGCGCCTCCTGCCGCTAGTCGGCGTGTTTCCGATCTCGCCCCATCTCGGCGAGCTGGACGAAGCCGGGCTGCGGACCGTTTATCAGATCCTCGAGCGGGGAGGGGTGGTGCTCATCTTTCCCGAAGGCCGCTACTCGCGTGGGCGGGCGCTGCGGCCGCTCAAGGTCGGGATCGGCCATTTCGCCCTCCAGGCGGGGGTGCCGATCTCGCCCGTCGCGGTGCGAGGCACGGACGCGCTGCGCCCTTTCAGCAAGATCGACGTCACCATCGGCCCGCCCATCAGACCTGATCCGCCGGCCTGGTGGACGGTGGGGCAGAAGGTGGCGCAGGTAGTCGACAACGTGCAGCGCGCGATCACCGCCGGGCTCCAGCGGCGCAGGGAACGTCGCCCCAGGCATTAAACGATCACGTACCCCGTGCTTTAATCCGGGGGCTTTGCACCTTGTCATCGGAGCCGGCGAGTTCCTCGGCGACCACGTTTCGCGAGCGCTGGCGGTCGAGGCGCCGGTCATCGAGCTGCGCGCGGACGTCGACGATGAGACCCTCGCCGATGCCATGAAGTCGGTCGAGGTGGTGCACAGCTGCGCGCAAACCTGGTCGCCGGCGTACCGGCTGAAAAACCGAAAGGAGCCGCCGGAGCTGCTGCGCAGAATCGTCGAGGCGGCTCGTCACGCAGGCGTCCGGCGCATCGTCCATGTGTCGACGGCCGATGTGTACGGGCCGGACCACGTCGCCAAGATCACCGAGAAATCGAAGCTCAAACCGACGCACGCGTACGAGCACCTCAAGCTGAACGAGGAGACATGGCTGTTCGAGGCTGCGCCGGGCCTGGAGGCGGTCGTCCTGCGACCGGGGCGAATCTTTGGCCTCGGCGAGGACTGGATGCTGCCCAACCTGATGAGGGCCATCGCGCGAGGACGGGTCTGGTTGCCCGGGGGCGGCCGCGTCATGCAGACGTTCATCGCCGCCGAGGACGTCGGTCGCGCCTGCCTCGCCGCCGCCGACCGCGGACGCACGGGAAGCGCGACCTGCTCGAGTCGTGCGCGCGCGCCGCGGGCGTCGGGGCCGAGATCGTCAGCCTGCCTTACGAACTCGCCTATGTGCGAGCGCTGGCGGCCGAGGCGACCGCGCGGCGTGGCGAGGACGTCTGGCCCAACGTCTTCGCAGTGGACGTCATGGGCAAGGCCCACCTGGTCGATGACTCCGTATCGCGCCGAGAGTTGACATGGTCGCCTTCGGTCGGCAGCTTCGAACAGGCGATGCCACATATGGCCGCGTGGCTGTCAGAGCTGCCGGGTATCGCGTCGGTCGGCCGGCCTGAGGAGGCTACTTCACCACCAACGAGGTAGCCTCAATCCGAGGCTCCGTATGAAGACTTCATGCCTCGCCTCGGGCATGGATCTGATCACTCCTCATGGCGAACTCGGATTCCCCGTTCTGCGTCTCAATCCCCCATGGCTTCGCAGTCGAGACCATGATTCTTTCGCCGGACGTGGTCGCTAGGCGGCCCACCACAGTGCAGGCAATCTCAATTTCTATGGGAAAGGCCGTGTCACGACGCCAAATGTCGGAGTCCTTTTCGAACATCACTGTTTTATCCACGAAGACCCAGACGTTGTCGTCGCCATCGACTAGCTCTACGCGAACGATGCCTGGTTGAGGCTCGTCACTCACCCACGACTGTGCACGCTCGCAGATACACGACGGATTGGTTCTCAATTGCCATTGCCTCGGGTCGGCCTCTACAGGTTAATTACCCGCCGGTGCATGCACTGGCGGTATTCAGAACCGGTTCAAACACGCCGGTGCATTCACCGGCAGAAATGGACCTTCCTCGTAAGGCTACTTCACCGCCAGGCAGGTGACGGTTTTGAAGACGCCGTCGATCTTCTGGATCTTGTCGACGATCAGCGAACCGATGGAGTTGACGTCGGGGGCCTCACAGACAGCGATCACGTCGTACTCGCCCGTGATCGCGTCAGCCGCCGTGATGCCGCTGGTGCCCTCCATCCTCTTAGCCACCTCGAGCGCCCGCCCTGGCGACGCGTTGATCAGGACATAAGCCTTCATGCGCCAACCCCCAAATCCGGTTGAGTTAGAACGATGTCAGCGTAGCGCGCTCAGCGCGACTTGAGGGCGCGGACCATGACCTCGTCGGTGACATTCGCCCCGGAGAGGATGACGGCCACCTTTTCGTTGGGGCTGGGGCTGTAGTGGTAGAGGAGCGCGGCTATGGCGGCGGCGCCGGCCGGTTCGGCGAGCAGGTGCTCCCACTCGAAGACCAGCCTGATCGCGCGCAGCATCTCCGCCTCCTGCACGATCACCACGTCGTCGACGTAGCGCTTGGCCAGCTCGAACGTGAGCTTGCCGGGCGCCGACGCGGCCAGACCGTCGGCGATGGTGTTGACGCGTTCGAGGGTCACGATCCGCCCCGCCTTTAGCGAGCGGTACATGCCGTCGGCGCCCGCCGGCTCGGCTCCGATCACCTTCACGTGCGGCCTCTTCTCCTTGAGGTAGAGGGAGATGCCGCCGATCAGTCCGCCGCCGCCTATCGGCACCAGGACCGTGTCGACGTCCGCGAGGTCGCGGAGCAGCTCGACCGCGATCGTGCCCTGACCGGCGACGACGTCGGGGTCGTCGAAGGCATGCACGAAGGTGGCCCCGCCCTGCTCCTGGTGGCGCATGGCCTCGAGGTACGCGTCGTTGTAGTTGCGGCCGGCGGGCACGACCTGCGCGCCGAGGCGGCGAATCGCCTCGACCTTGAGCTGGTTGGCGGTCTCGGGGACATACACGGTCGCGGGGATGTTGAAGGTCGCCGCCGCGTAGGCGACGCCCTGGCCGTGATTTCCCGCCGACGCCGTGATCACGCCCTTCGAGCGCTCTTCGGGATGCATCCTCATCACCTTGGTGAGGGCGCCGCGCACCTTGAAGGCGCGAATGGGCTGGATGGATTCAACCTTGATATGGACGTAGCAGCGCGCCTTATCCGTGAACGCTCGTGAGTACTGAAGGGGAGTGGGGGCGAGGTACGGAGCCAGGTCGCGCGCGGCCGCCTCCACCGAGCTTGGGGTGACCCCAACGATGTCGGACTCGACTTCCCTCAACGCTCGGTCAATGATAGGTGGATGACTGACGAGCTCGACCGGATCGAACCGCGGGAAAGTGCACACGTCAAACACCGGGACAAGAAGGTGCGGGGACCCGAGGTGATTGCCGTCAACCCGGGTCTCAGGAAGCTCGCGCAGCACATCGCCGAAAAGCGAAAAAAGCCGAAAGCCAAACGCAGCTAGAAATCGGCGGGGACGATGGCCCGCTTGTGCGTGCCGGAGCCAACCAGCACATCGCCGAGGTGGCACGCGACGTCGAAGTAGAGCTTGTTGCCCTTGACCTCGGTCAGCCTCGTGGTGACGGTAATCGTGCTGCCAGGGGGTGCGGGGGCGACATGCCTGACATGCACCTCGTAACCGACCGTGGTCTGACCCTCGGGCAGGAAGGCGTCCAACGAGCGGTGGCTGGTGATCTCCATGAGCCCGATCATCGCGGGAGTCGCGAACGTGCCTTTTCCACCGACGTGGTGAGTCAGTAACTCGCCGTCGACGACCCGTTCCAACCGGCCTTCGAGTCCGGGGGTAATGCCATCGAATGCGTTCACGCTATAGATTGTCTATCGTGACCACGGGTCGGGTGCGCAAAGCCATCTTCCCGGCCGCTGGTTTGGGCACCCGTTTCTTGCCCGTCACCAAGGCACAGCCCAAAGAGATGCTGCCGCTCGTCGACAAGCCGACGATCCAGTACGGCGTCGAAGAGGCCATCGCGAGCGGCATCGAAGAGGTGATCATGGTCACGGGCGGTGGCAAGCGCGCCATCGTCGACCACTTCGACCGCTCGCTCGAGCTCGAGCACTACCTCCGCCTTCGAGGACGCGACGATCTTCTGGAGATCCTCAAGCAGGTCGACGTCCTGAGCGACCGGGTCCGCATCGTCTACACGCAGCAGAAGGAACCGTTGGGCCTCGGGCACGCGGTCTGGACGGCGAGCAAGCTGGTCGAGGGCGAGGCGTGCGCCGTGCTGCTTGCCGACGACGTCATCCTGGGCGACGCCGAGCCGTGCCTCAAGCAGCTCATCGACGCGCACCGCAAGACCGGCGCCACAGTCCTGGCCGTCCGCCGTTTTCCCCGGAGCCAGGTTGGGCGCTACGGGGTGGTGGTGACCGACGGCTCCGACGGTCGGCTCCACAACGTGACTGCCATGGTGGAGAAGCCGAAGCCCGGCACGGAGCCCTCCGACCTGGCCATCCTCGGGCGGTACGTCTTGGCGCCGGCGGTGTTCAACGAGCTCGAGCGTGGGACGCCGGGCGCCGGCTCCGAGATCCAGCTGACGGACGCCATCATGCGCACCGTCGGCACCCACCCGGTGGTCGGGCTGGAGTTCGAGGGCGACTACTACGACACCGGCACGGTGCCCGGCTACCTGCGGGCAAACCTGACCCTGGCGATGCGCCGGGAGGGACTGCGCGAGGAGCTGACACCCCTATTGAGAGAGCTGCTGGGGGAGTAGAGCGCGGGGGGCTTCGGCGAGGTTTGGAAGGGCCTGGTAGGTGGCTATACTTTGAATGCGCTCTATGAGCCGAATTCCCGCCCAAGTGGTGCACCTATGGCTGTTTCAGGACGAAGAAGATTCGACGACGACAAGGTTGTCAAGTACGAGACCGCGGAGAAGGACTTCGAGGTCGAGGTTTCGCGCACCCTCAACAAATGGTGCGTCACCGTCTACCAGATGCCGGACCGGCAGATCCTGGTCCAGGACTTCTTTCCGGAGCGCTGGAAGGCCCTCGCCCGCGGCCAGGACTTCATCCGCCTCCTGAACCAGCGCAAGAAGAAGGAAGAGGAAGGCCTGGCCGGCAACCGCGACGACGACGACTTTTAGACCTCGTTAGAATTCGCGTTTCGTGAACTGGACATTCATCCGGAGGGAGTGGGGCGCCGTCACCTTTGTCTTGACCGTGCTCGTGGGTCTGGTCGTGGTGCCGCTAGCGCTGTACTTCACCAACGTTGGCGCCACTCCGGTGGCAACCCCCAACGTCACTACGTCCAGCAGCGCGCGCGCAAGTGGCGTCAGCTCGCCATCGCCTTCGGCGTCCACCTCGCCGGCGCATTCGCCGTCGCCGTCGCCGTCGAAGTAGCGGGGCAGCGCCCTAACCGGCGAGACCCCACAGAAGGCGGTCGCCGTTCGACCGCACGATGTCGTCTCGCGGAAGGACTATGTCCGCGACCGATGCGTTCTTGGCGCTCACACGCATCTCGATCTTGTCGGCGAGACGCAGCCGCGCCGTCTCTGCGCAATCGCGCAAGAACGTGAAGACGACGGGACGCACCAGGTTGAGGATGTACGAGGCATGGGCGGGGGTGCCGTCGGAAAGGTCGTTGCCGGCGATGCTGCGGTCGCGGAATGCGAGCACCACGACCTCGTCGCTCAGCATCACCGGTTCGGTCCACGAGTACGCCGAACCATCTATGCCGCGCAGCAGCTGGAGCAGCTCCGCCAGGCGTCGCATCGGCGGTGGCGGTCCCTCGATCAGGAGCGGGACGTCGCGCAGCGGTTCCTGAAACGCCTGGGATCGGTACTGCGCGGTGAAGCCCAGGTCGGAGATCCCGGCAAACGGTGCGGGAACCTTGATCGTGACCTCGGATAGGGGTTGGTTGCTGGGACGCATGCTGTTAACGCTCGTCATGACCTATTAACGCACGGAGGCCCCCGGAGTGTCTCCTCCATCTGCACCAGAATTGATGGTCCAAATGCCGCTGAGCGGGATCCGCGTCCTGGATTTGACACGCCTGCTCCCAGGCGCCTACTGCACGATGCTCCTCGCCGACATGGGGGCGGACGTGGTCAAGGTCGAGGAGCCCGGGCCCGGCGGCGGCGACTACATGCGGTGGACTCCACCCCTCGTCGACGGCCAGAGCGCGCTGTTCAACGCCCTGAACCGGAACAAGCGGAGCCTGACGCTCAACCTCAAGTCGGACGTGGGACGCGACCTCCTGCATCGACTGGTCGATCACGCGGAGGTGCTGGTGGAGGGCAATCGGCCTGGCGTCATGGACCGGCTTGGACTGGGCTGGCCAGTCCTCCATGCGCGCAACCCGCGCCTCGTCATGTGCTCGATCACGGGTTATGGGCAGGACGGGCCGATGGCTTCGCGCGCCGGCCACGACATCAACTACGTAGCCATCGCAGGCTTGCTCGGGCTCAACGGGACCAAGGACGGGCCACCGGTGCCGCTCGCGGCGCAGGTCGCCGACATTGGAGGCGGGGGGCTGCAGCCGGCGGTGGCGATCCTCGGCGCCATGGTCGGTGTCCAGCGTGGCGGCGAAGGCAGGTGGCTGGACACGTCGATGACCGACGGCGCCGTGAGCTGGTTGGCCCTTGGCCTCGCACAGATGGCGGCGGGCGAGACCGTGGCCCGAGGAGATCACCGCCTCGGCGGCCGCTATGCGTGCTACCGGGTCTATGCGTGCAAGGGTGGCGGCTACTACAGCGTGGGCGCGTTGGAGCCCAAGTTCTGGACGGCGCTATGCAGCGCCGTTGGCAAGCCTGACCTGGTGGATCTGCAGTTCGCGACCGGCGACGAAGGAGCAGTCGCTCACCGCGCGATGGAGGCCGTCTTTCTAGCCAAGACACGCGCCCAATGGGAAGGTGAGCTCGCAGGACTCGAGGTCTGCTGCGAACCTGTGCTTGATCTAGACGAGGTGGCATCTCATCCCCAGGTCGTCGCGCGGGGTCTAGTCATCAGTGGTCCGGGCGGCGTCGAGCTGGGGCCCGCCGTACGCATGGGCGGGGATTGGCGACGCCGCGACGCGCCCGGGCTGGGCGAGCACACCGCCGAGATCCTGGCCGAGCTTGATGTAGATGAAGCTCGGCTGGCATCCCTACGTCAGGCCGGCGTCGTCTAGCCTGCTTTTATCTCCCGCCAGACCGCTTCGACCTGGCCGCGGGTGTCCTCACGAGATCCGCTGTTGTTGATGACGAACTGAGCGAGCCCGCGCTTGGCCTCGATAGGCATCTGGGCGTCGATGACTGAGCGCGCTCGCTCGGGCGTGAAGCCGCGACCCGACACCAGCCGCTCGACCTGCACCTCCTCCGGGACATAGACGAGGATCACGTGCGAAAACAAGCCTTGCAGCGAGTTCTCGAAGATCAGGGGCACATCCTGGACGACGATCTGCGCACCGCGCTCCACCGCTTCCGAGGTCTGTCGTGCCATCCACTCTCGTACCAGCGGGTGGACGATTGCGTTGAGCCGCTTCCGCGCGTCATCGTCGTTGAAGACGAGCTGGCCAAGCTTGTTGCGGTCGATGCGGCCGTCGCTCACAAACTCTGGGCCGAACTCGCGCACGACGGCGTCGAAACCTGGAGTCCCCGGCTCATAGACGGCATGCGTGGCCTCGTCCGCGTCGACGACCACGGCCCCTCGCTCGCGCAGCATGCCCGCAACTGTTGACTTGCCTGACCCCGCACCGCCAGTGAGACCTACCAGCTTCATTTACGATCAGCCCTGGTGGCGGACGAAGAGAAATTTGACGCGATCGTGGTCGGCGCCGGGCCGGCCGGCACCGCGGCCGCATACACGATGGCGAAGGCGGGTCTGCAGGTGGCCCTGCTGGAGCGGGGCCCCAAGCCAGGTGCCAAGAACGTCATGGGCGGCATCCTCTACAACCACTACCTCGAAGAGATCGTAGGGGACGCCTGGAGAGACGCACCCCTCGAGCGCCCGATCATCGAAGAGCGGCGCTGGATGATGACGCCGAAGGCGTACATAGGCCTCGACTACAAGAACCTCCGCAACCGCGAGCATCCTCACTCGTTCTCGGTCCTGCGCGCCCGCTTCGACCCGTGGTTCGCGGAGCAGGCCGAGAAGGTCGGCGCCATGGTCGTCCCCGAGACGGTGGTGACGGGGCTCATCGTCAAGAACAGCCGTGTGGTCGGCGTCAGTACGGGCCGTGGCGACGACATCCACGCAGACGTTGTCGTGGTCTGCGAAGGCATCGGACTGGGCACGAGCCTACTCGAGAAGACGCCAATCAACGGCAAGCCGCTGCGACGCAAGCTCAGGCCCAACGAGGTTGCGATGGCGGTCAAGGAGATCATGCAACTCGATGCGGGCCTCATCGAGGAGCGCTTCAACTGCGAATCCGGCGAGGGCTGCACCATCGAGTGCTTCGGCGACTCGACCATGGGCATGTCTGGCTTCATGTTCATCTACACCAACAAGGACACGCTCTCGGTCGGCGGCGGCGCGCTGCTCAGCGAGTTCAACGAGACGCTGCGCAGCCCCAACGACCTCATGGAGCATTTCAAGAACCATCCGAGCGTCAAGCCGCTGCTGCGCGGCGCGGAAACCGTCGAGTACCTCGCGCACCTGATCCCTGAGGGTGGTTACCGCGGCATCCCGAAGGTCTACGGCCCGGGCTACCTCGTCTGCGGAGACGCGGCGATGCTGTCCAACCCCGTCCACCGCGAAGGCTCGAACCTCGCGATGGTCTCGGGCAAGCTCGCCGGCGAGACAGTCGTGCACGCCAAGGAGACCGGGGACTTCTCAGAGAGCCGCCTGCGCGAATACAAGGGCAAGCTCGACAACTCCTGGATCATGGCCGACATGAAGAAGTACGACAAGGCGGTCCCGCTGCTCGAGCACAACCCGCAGATGCTGACGAAGTACCCGCAGATCCTCGATCGTGCGCTGGACGAGTTCTTCCGAGTCGACGGCACGTCGAAGTGGGAGAAGCAGTCGAAGATTGCCAAGATGATCCGCAAGGAAGGCGGCTTGAAGATGGTGTGGGACACCGTGAAAGCCGCCTGGGCGATGAAGTAGCAAACGGTGACCCGTAAGCGCACCGGTACGCCATGGATGCCGGCGCCCGAGTTCGCGCGCACTCTGACCGGCCTCACCGTAAACCTGCTCGTGCGCGACGTTCCTGCAAGCGTGCCGTTCTACACCGAGGTGCTCGGCCTTCGGCTGCTGTATGGCGACGAGGACTTCGCCGCGCTCGAGGGCCCGGGCGGCTGGCACATGATGCTGCATGCCGACCACACGCTCGACCACTCGGCGACGGAAACGGCGCGATTGTCAGAGCGCGGCAAGCGCGGCACCGGGGCCGAGATTCGCATCCTGGGCTTGGACCCGGACGAGGTCGAGGCCCGGGCTCGCGCACGCGGCTTCACGATCAACGTGGCCACCCAGACGTTTCCACACGGCTGGCGCGAATGCCGCCTGGAGGACGCCAACGGCTATATGTTCGCGATCGGGGTGTTGCCCGGTTAGGCACGTCTGGCGCCAAACGGTCGGAATTTCTTGCCGGTAAGGGCCCGTTTGGACCCAAACGTGCGGAATCGGCGGCTCAGCTGTGCGCGACGTTGACGTGGATCGTGTGGTAGCCGCTTGCTCCGATGGGAAAGCTCATCGAGCTCTTTGCATCCTGCAGCGCTCCGCTGGCGTCGGTGGCCCGCACCTTCAGGGTGTAGGCGCCTTCGCGGGGCGGCGTCCACGACGCTGACCACAAGACCCACGTCAGCGGAGATAGCGGTGCTTTGATGTCGGCCGGCGACCAGGTCTTGCCGCCGTCAGTGCTGTAGTCGACCTTGCTCACTCCTTTCACGCCAGCGAAGGCAACACCCGAGACCGTCACGGCTCCGAGCTTCACAATGGAGCCGTCCAGCGGCATGTCGAAGCGAGACATCGTCCGGACGATCGCGTTGTGGTCCCAGCCCTGCGCCTCCCAGTAGCCACCGCTCTCACGATCGACCAGGTCGATCGAATCCAGCCACTTCGGACCCTTCATTCCGTAGTGGCCGGGGAGCAGGATCCGCGCCGGAAACCCGTGCAGCTCGGGCAGCGGCGCGCCGTCCAGGTCGTAGGCCACCAGGTACTCGGGTGAGCTCTGGATCATGCTCATCGGCAGGCTTTCCGCGTAACCATCGCGGGCTTTGAATGCCGCCCAGCTGCCTTCTGGACGCGGGCTCGCCATGGCCAGCAGGGCGCTCAGGCTCACGCCGGTGAAGCTACCTGTGCTGATCAGCCCACCGCCGACGTCGTTGCTGATGCACTCCAGGGTCACGTACTCGGTTGTGCTCGGCAGCGCGCGCAGCTGAGCCAGCGACAGCTTCAGAGGCTTATCGACCGCGCCCCCGATGCTGAGATTCCATCCGGCTGCTATCACCACCGGATCGCTCCCGTAGAAATTCTTCGAGACGACGTAGAAGTTGGCGACGGGCGTGATCTCGGGTGATGGACCGGAGAGCCCTGCCTCAGCTGGATTGAATATCGCCTTGTACCAGTCCGGGACCAGGCGGAACGCCAACACCCCGAGGCTTACGGCGCCGATGGCGAGTGGGACCGCACCCAGCAGCCGCCGGCGGCCGGTATCGGCCTGATCGGGAAGAAGGCTTGGCGCGCCCATCTGCAGGATCAGGCCATAGACGGCGAACAGCAGGGCCCACACGATCGGCGTAGTGGGTCCGTCGCTGAGCCCGAGGAAGCCATAACCCGAGACCGGCAGCATCACTGCCACCACGACCAGCCAGCCGGCGGCCGCAAACACAAGAGCCGACTGCTGGAAGCGCCAGCGCCGGGCGGCGACGGCCCAGGCCGCGCCCAACGCACCCAGGCCGACCACCATCGCCACGATCAAGCCGAACTCCTCGACCACCTTCCCCGCGTGCTGCAGGGTGTCGATCAGGAAGCCGAACACAGGGCCCGGCATGAGGGCCAGCACCGGACCACTCAACGCTTGCGGCAGCGGGCGCAGGCCGATGAAGAGGGCGGCGAGATACATCAGGGCCACCAGGGCGAGGCCGGCGAGCGCTCCCCAGGCGAATCCGCGCACCGCGGCTGGGCGCCAGCTTGTCTTGTTCATCAAAGTGGAACTACCGAGTGAAGATACGTCGCGGCGCAACGAGCCGACGTCCCCAGCAAATTCTTTCGGGGTGCCATGTGGAGCTTCAGGGCGGATTCATCCGGCCGTCCCCCAGCACGGCACCTTCCAATCGCCACCCATCGTGGCTGAGGAGAGGGGTGGGTCCGCGGCGGGGGACACTCTGTCCCCCCCGCGCTTTTAAGCGAATGCACAATAGGTGGCCCTTTGCTGCTTAAATCGGCTTACCGGATGCCCGCTCCGATCGTCCCCGAGGATCTCTTCAAGTTTCGGTGGATCGACCACGTCCGGCTCAGCCCTGACGGCGAGCGAGTCGCCTACCAGCTGAGCTGGGCGGACGGCGACGCACGTCAGAATCGCAGCCGCATCGTGATCCGGCGCCTGCTCGAGCCCGAGCCCGCGGAGGCCACAGGCGGGGCGCGGCGCGATCACTCGCCAGAATGGTCTCCGGACGGGAGGCGGCTGGCGTTCGTCAGCCGGCGCGGGCCCGTGGACCAGGTTTTCGCGCTCGATCTGGCGAGCCCGGGCGATTCGCGGCAGCTCACCTCCCTGCACGAGGGCGCCGGCAACCCAGTGTGGTCTCCGGACGGGAGCACGATCGCGTTCATCGGGACGGTTCTCACCGACCCCGATGCCGTCGTCGACGATCCTCGGCCTCCAGACAGCAAAGACCAGCTTCGGCGCGCGCCGGTCGCCCGGGTCGCGCGCCGTCTCGACTACAAGCACGACGGCCAGGGCTTCGTCGACGGCCGCTACCACCATCTCTTCGTAGTGCCGGCGGCGGGCGGCGACGTTACGCAGATCACGAGCGGAGCCTGGGACGTTTCCGGCTTCGACTGGTCACCCGACGGCGACAAGCTCGTGGTCGCGGGCAATGCGGAACCCAACGCCGACCTGCAGCGTGCGCTCAACCTCTACGTGGTCGACCTGGCCGGGAAGCGATCGAAGCTGGCCGGCGGCTTTTATCTCGGTTCACCGACCTGGAGCCCGCGCGGCGACCTGATCGCCTTCATCGCGCCGAACGGGCTCGACGCCGGCCTCGTCGAGCGGCTATGGATCGTGCCCGCACGCGGCGGGGACCAGCGCTGTCTCACCATCGGGCTCGACCAGGCCGTCGGCGACAGCCTCATCACCGACATGCGCGCGGGCCACAGCGCCCGCCTGGTGTGGTCTGGCGAGGGTGACCGCGTCTACTTCCTGTCCAGCGGACCTGGTCTGAGCTCCGTCTATTCATGCGACCTGGAGGGCAACGTGCGCCAGGAGGTTGGCGGGCAGCGCCGCGTCTACGACTTCGACGTCGCCTCGGGCGTGACCGCGCTGTGCGCCTCCGACACCAGTAATCCGGGCGAGCTGCACATGTTCACTAAGGGCGCCGAGGCGCGCGTCACCGACTTGAACCCGTGGCTGCGCGAGCGGTACATCGCCCAACCCGAGCGGCATGCGTTCACCGCGCCCGACGGCTGGGTGCTGGAGGGCTGGCTGCTCCGGCCGGCCGACTTCGATGCGACCCGGAAGTATCCACTGGTGATGGAAGTCCACGGCGGACCGCACGGCCAGTACGGGTGGGCCTTCTTCCACGAGCTCCAGATCCTCGCGGGCATGGGCTACATGGTGCTGTACATCAACCCGCGCGGCTCAGATGGCTATGGGGAGCATTTCCGGCGCCAGGTCGTTCGCGACTGGGGGGGCAAAGACTACATCGACCTCATGAGCGCGCTCGACCAGGCGATCGAGCTGACCGGCACGATAGATGTAAGCCGCATGGGCATCGGCGGCGGTTCTTACGGCGGCTACATGACGAACTGGGTCATCGGCCAGACCAATCGCTTCTCGGCCGCGGTTTCGATGCGATCCATCTCCAACCTGGTCAGCGAGTACTCGCAGCACGACATCGTGCTGTGGGGCGCGCTCGAGCTCGGACCCCCGCCTTGGCCCGACCTGGACGAGCTCTGGAGGCGATCTCCGATTCGCTACGTGCAGAACATGCAGACGCCGCTGCTGTTGAGCTGCGGCGAGATGGACCTTCGCTGCGCGATCTCGCAATCCGAAGAGCTCTTCGGCGCCATGCGATTCCTCGGCAAAACTGTAGAGATGATCCGGTTTCCGGAGGAGTCGCACGATCTCTCGCGCAACGGCCGGCCGGACCGCCGCGTAGAGCGGCTGAAGCGCATCGCGGGCTGGTACGAGCGTTTCCTCGGGACCGCGTCGGCTGAGGCGGAGGTGGAGGCGGAGACGCA
Source organism: Chloroflexota bacterium (assembly GCA_005880855.1). Taxonomy (GTDB): domain Bacteria; phylum Chloroflexota; class Dormibacteria; order Dormibacterales; family Dormibacteraceae; genus UBA10449. The sequence continues at coordinate 2,469 of VBGM01000017.1, read as the reverse complement.
GGTGCTTCCCGTCCAGCATGAGGAGGTCGCGACGCCTGTCGAGGCGTCCATGCCGACCGCGATGCTGGAAACGCTTCGAATACCCGACGCCGCTGAATCATCCCCGACCGCCGTCCTCGAAACCGTGCATGTCGAGGACCTCCCCGCGGCCGCCGAACCCGAACCCGAGGTGACGGAGGCCGAGGAAGAGGCGCCGGTGAGGGGAGACCCCTACACGACCGCGGCCCTGCCGGTATTTCCGGAGCCCGAGCCGGCTTACGCAGAGCCGGACAACGTAGACGCGGCGCCTGCGGTCGAAGAGCCCCAGGCTTCGCCCGAGTCGGTGCCGGCGGTATCGGAGCCAGAACCGTTGGCGCCGGAGCCGGAGCCGATCGAGCTAGAAGCGTGGTCCGAACCGGAGCCGGAGCCTACTGCGGCCGAACCCGCGCCGGCGCCTGAAACAGAGCCCGAGCCCATGGAAGCCGTCGCGGTTGAACCGGAGCCGGTCGAGGCCGCCGAGCCGGAGCCCGTAGTGGCAGAGGCCGAGCCTGAACCGGTGGTGGCCGAAGCGGAGCCCGAGCCCGTGGTTGTAGAGGCTGAGCCTGAGCCCGCGGTGGCCGAGGCCGAGCCCGAGCCAGAGGTGAAGGAGCCCGAGCCCGCGGTGGCCGAGGCCGAGCCGGAGCCAGAGGTGAAGGAGCCCGAGCCGGAGCCGGTCGCCGCCCAAACACCGCCTTCGATACCCACTCCAAGTGCCACGTCGACGATGCTCAGATGGCCGACCAGCCCTGGCATGCAGGACAACGGGTCGGGCGATTCGGACACCGGCGAAGCCGCAACCTCGGTCATCCCCGCGTGGCAGCCGACCGAGATGCCTTCAGAGAGCAGGCGGACGGTGTCGCTCCAGGCAATGCCCCCGGAGGCGATCGCCGCCGGCGAGGCCTTCGCCGCCAAGCTGAGCTTCGAGACGGGTCCATTCACTGGCAGGATCATTGCCCTTCCGAATCAGATGGTCACCTTGGGCCGAGCGCCCGACAACGACGTGGTGGTCGCGGATCCCGCCACGTCGGGCCGCCACGGCCGCATCGAGGTGCGCACTGGCGCGTTCTGGATCAGCGACCTGGGCAGCACCAACGGCACGCTGGTCAACGGCGAGCCGGTGATCGAGAAGCAGCTCGCCGACGGCGACCTCATCGCCATCGGCCAGAACACGATCCGCTTTACGCTCGAATAACTTATGAGGGAAAACCCGGATGGTTTTCCCTCACGCCCTCCCGCGACTGCGTCGCGGGGACCCCAGAGGTAGGCGGCTGCGCCCATTCCGGTATACGGATGGGGTTGATTTGAAAAGTTTCTCCTTGCCACGCGCAGGAGTGGCTAGGACAAAGTACGGCCGGGTGGAACCCGGCCGACCGTGCGACGTTAGCAACTAATTTCAGGTTCGAGTAGCCAGGGCCGCGCAATCGGCGGCGGCCTCGTTCAGGAGTCTCGTGAACTCCTCGACGTCCGGGACGATGCCGGGGTCGGCGGTGAGCCCGAAGTACGCATCGCCGTTGTAGGAGACGATCGCGACACCGAGCCCCATCGATGGATAGAGTGGCGCGAACGGCCAGACCTCGAGGAGCTGTGCGCCGCCTGAGTACAGCGGAAACTGAGGCCCCGGGATGTTTGTCACGTTGATGTTCGCGCCCGCTTGCGGGTTGGACATGAGCCGGCCGGCCAAGACGAGCAAAGTCGGCGGCGCCCAGTCGGCCAGGCCGACGAGCTTATCGGCCGCGATCGCCTGGCGCGTTCGTTTGAGGTCGCCGGTGGTCACCTTGATCCGGCGCAGCCGCTCATCAATCGGGAGGTTGCCGGTCGGCAGCTCGAGCACCATGCCGCTGATCTGATTGCCCCCTCGCCCCCGCGATTCGTCGCCGCGAACGCTCACGGGACAGAACACCCGCACCTTTTCAGGTACCGCCTCACCGCGGCTCTTGAACCAACGATGCAGCCCTTCTGAGACGACGGCCAGCACAGCATCGTTGACCGTGCAGCCGAACCGTTCCTTCAGCGCTTTGAATGCGGCCAGCGGAACTTTGAGACCTCTGCCTGTGCGCTGCGGTCCGATCGTCCGGTTGAAGAACAGGTCGGGCCGGGGCGTCACCATCTTGCGGCCGACGTTGGCCAGACCCGTCCAGGGTAGCCGCCGCGTGTTCCAGATCGCCGGAACCCGGGAGCGGTTGGCCTTGGCAGCTGAGCCGAAGTTCCACAACACCGGGCGGATGAGCTCCCAGTTGGAGGGCTCGGGCCGTGCCTTCCACTCTTCAGTCGGCGGCTCGGGTGTGTAGCCCTCAGGCGTGGTGTCGAGCAGTAGCGTGAGGATGTCGACGCTGGAGACGCCGTCGACCATGGCGTGGTGCGCGCGGTTGACGATCACCACTCGACCTCCACGCAGGCCCGTCACGACGGTCATCTCCCACAAGGGCCGGCGCATGTCGAGCGGCCGCGCGA
>VBGM01000236.1:564-3333 GCA_005880855.1 Chloroflexota bacterium | reverse complement strand
CTTCTGCCCCACCTTCCAGCCGCGTGGTCTCAGCGTCAGCCTCGGCAGACGCGATGCGCGCTCGCTTCTCGCCTTCCGCTCGTGCAATCACAGCCTGTGCCTCGGCGGCAGCGGGTTTGACGGTGGATGAAAGCAGCTCCTTCTCCTTGCGGTCTGCCTCGAGCTGGGCGAGCTCGGTCTGCCTACGCACGACCTCCTGCTGCGCCTCGGCCTGTGCGAGAGGCCCCGCCTGGTCGGCTCGCGCTTGCGCGGCAGCGACCTGTGTCTTCGTCTCGGCCTCTCGCAGCGACACGTCTCGTCCGGCATTGATCTTCACCTGCTGGGCCTCGGCCTCTCGGACTGCGGCGGTCTGGTCCGCCGATGCCCGCGCCATGCGAGCGTCTCGCTCGACGGTGGCCAGGTTCTGCTGCCCGAGCAGGCCGATGTAGTTGGACTCGTCCGAAAAGCTCTGGATGGTGAAGGCGTCGATCTGGAGGCCGCTGGTGGCCAGGTCGCCCTTGGCTGCGTCCTGCACTTGCTGCAGCAGCTTCTGGCGATCGCGGATCAGCTCTTCGATGGTCAGCGTGCCGACGATGGATCGCAAGGAGCCTTCGAGCACGTTCTTGACGATCGAGTCGACCTGCTCCGGTTTGGCGTCGAGGAAACGCTCGGCGGCGTTGCGCAAAGACTCGACGTCGCGGCCGATCTTGAAGGTGGCCACGCCCTGCACCTGGACCTTGATGCCCTGGCTGGTCACCGCGTCCCCGAGCTGCACGTTGATCTGGCGTGCGGTCAGCTTTAGCTTGCCGACTCGGTCGAGCAGCGGGCGTACGAAAGTGCCGCCTCCCACCACCACCTTCACGCCCTTGTCGCCGGAGATGGCCATCGCCTGGCCCCGCTCGTTGCGCACCTTCGCGCCGCGTGAGCCGGCGATGATCAGGGCTTCGTTGGCGCCCGCAACTTTGTAACGGCTGGCGACGAATGCGATCAGCAGGACGAGGATGATCACCCCGGTCACCGCCAGGAACGGTATGGACGTCACGAAACTAGGCATCGGACCTTGCTCCTTCTTTGGTCGTCGCGGGGGTGGCTTCTACAACGAGGTTGGTACCGGCGATGGCGATCACTTTCACCTCACGCCCTGCGGCGATCTCAGCGTCCGCGGTGGCAGTCATGTTGTGGGAGGCGCCGGCGAAGCTGATCAGGATCGAGCCGAACTTGTTGGCCGGGATGCCGACCGCGACGCGGCCAGTCGACCCCACCATGTCCTGCAGGCTGAACGTCTCGGACGACTCCGCCGAGCGGAGGACCTTGAACGATCCGAACACGACGCCGGCGCCCAGGAGGCCCGCGATCACGCCGGTCAGCGTCGCCACGCCGGGCCCTGCGTTGAGGCCGTGAAGGCCAAACAGGCCGCCCACGCCGAACATCGCTATAAACCCGAGCAGCATCGGAGTCGGTGACACACCGGCGACGTCGAAGCCAATGTGTATCGCCCCGAGCAGGCCGCCGAAGATGTCGTCCACGATCAGGGTGAGCAGAAGGAGCCCGCCCCCCAGGAGAAGGCAGGCGCCGAATACGAGGTCGGCAGCGTTCACGCCCTTGCCACCAGCGACTGCAGTTTAGGACGGCGGCTCGCAATCTGTTGACGCCCTTTTTGACGCGGAGCCAGATTTTCGGCCGGCCCCACGGCCCAAACCGCTAGCCTTTCCCGGAGCAAATGAGCCGTTCTTTTCGCATCGGTGACCACACTGGGGAGCACGTCGCTGTCGAGGTCGTCGCGCGAGAGCACCCTGACAAGTCCGACTACTGGGACGGCAACTGGCTGACCGCGACCGTGGACGTGGCATGTGGTCCGTTTCGCGGCAACTACCGCGCGGCGCTGCGGGCTGAAGAGTTCGTACATTTTCGCGATCAGCTCGAGCGGCTCGGTGAGGATCACGAATCACCCCCGGCCGAGTTCGAATCGATGGAGCCGTGGCTTCGGTTCAGCGTCCATCGATCTGATCGCCACGGGCACTTGCGCGTGACAGGCCGGGCCCAGACCGAACCCTTCTTCGACAGCCACAACGTCTTCTATTTTGTGCTCGAGTTGGAGCAGAGCTTCCTGCCGGAGACGCTGGAAGAGCTGGGTAAGGTGATCGAAGAGTTTCCGGTCATCGGCTCGCGCTGATCGTCGTCCATTGCTGGCCACTGTGTGCCCTGATGGCATTCGCGACCAGTTCAAACCCACCAGACCCCACACCCACGGGAAATCCGCGCTGGCGAGTGCCGGCTCCGGCGGGATTCGTGGGGCAGCCAGGACGCGACTTACTTGCTTGAACGGAAGGTGCCTACACCGATCCGCATGCAGTCAACTGCTTCGAATGCAGGCGTGTCATAAGAGCGACGGCCATAGGAACCGCATCGAAACTAGGACCGCTATCGATACTAAGCCCATAGGCGACAGCACCGAACCGAGCCTGAAAGTCGGTGTATAGGTCGCCAGTGGCACCGTTACTAAGCTGATATGCAAACGTGTCATCACCCATCGTTGCGGTCGTCGGATTGGTCTCAACGCCGTTACGGCTCATGGGGTCGCTGTTCGGTATGTTCATCGCTCTTTGGGCGCCCATCCATTGCACAGCTTCGGAGACACTGCCGAAATCGAGCCTCGCTTCGGCGACTCGAAAGGTCTGTGACGGATAAGTAGAAAACAACGCCCCGGTTTTCGGAATGAAGCTGACCGGAGCTGTGCCACTGTAGTGGAGGTTCGCCCAAGCCTGAGTAACCAAAGCGCGAGGAGTTCCT
>VBGM01000236.1:0-493 GCA_005880855.1 Chloroflexota bacterium | reverse complement strand
CCATGGGGTCAGGTCAGGCGACACCTCCGCAGCCGTTAGTAGTCCGTTAGTCGGCGCCACGCAACCGCTACCCGATTGTTGACGGGCTTGGCCATTTGATGACGCTACTGCCCCGCAGCCCGCAAGAACGGAGCAAGCCAGAAGGAGAACGATCCGATGAGTCAACCGTAGGCTCCATTGCTCCATTGGTAGGTCGAAAACTGCTGCCAACAATACGGGCCATAGGCGGTGTTCGTCATGGAGGACCAAACACACCCTGAAACTGGTAGGTAATGCCCCAAGTCTCTTAACTCGGCAGGTTCCAGGGGTTTTCCACAGCGGTTCCAACCCCGCGCCCATCACACTCCCAACGGGCCGAAACGAGATCAAAATCGGCCGCTTTCGGCGCTCAGAAACGTGCTGGTCGGGCGGGCGAGATTCGAACTCGCGGTCTCCTGGTCCCAAACCAGGCGCTTTGCCGAGCTAAGCTACCGCCCGCCTTTTCGAATTGGGC
>VBGM01000235.1 GCA_005880855.1 Chloroflexota bacterium | reverse complement strand
CTGGCGGAGTTCGTTCACCAGCTTTCTTAGCCCCTTGCGGATGGCGGGGCCGTAACCCTAGACTTCCGCCCGCGTTGATACTGCCGTGCAGCTGCTGACACCGTTCCTGAAGCTGGCAGTCAGGACCCTGGGCCCCGGAAGGCTCCGCCTGGCGATCCTTCGCTTCGGACATGGGCTAGACCTCTTCTAGGAGCCGGGCCGCTCCGTTGTCGTTAGCCCGCCTCCGGGCCCGTATGCGACCCATCCTGAGATCGCCCGCCCCGATCCTGCTCGCGATCCTGACGATCCCGGCGGACCTGATCCTCCTCGAGCACGGCGAGTAGGGACCCGGCGGCACGACGACCGCCGGGTCCTTTCACCAACTGACTACGGAATGATCGCGGTGAACGGCGAGTTGGGGTCGCCATTGCCGTTCTTGTCGAACACGGCGACCGCGAGCTTGAACGGTGTCGTGGAGCAGTAACCTTCCCAGACCACTGAGCCCTGCACGCCGGCACCGGGGCTGCCAAGCGATAGGACCAAAGCGGTGTTGTTCAGGTTGGAACCGGCGTCAGGGGTAAGGCAGTACTGTCCGCCGCCTGAGCTCGTAACCGCAACCCATCCCTTCAATCCCTCCGGGTAGAAGCTGGGGCCGCCCTGTCCGACCGAGACCACGGTGCCAACGTCACGAGCAGTGCCGGCGGGCCCTTGCGGACCCTGCGGCCCTTGTGGACCCTGTGCACCCTGCGGACCTTGCGGACCTGGCGCACCCTGTGGCCCGGCGGGACCCTGCGGTCCGGCGGGACCCTGCGGTCCGGCGGGCCCTTGCGGTCCGGCGGGGCCTTGCGGTCCGGCGGGGCCGGTCTGGCTCCACTGAATCGATGTCTCGCCGCCGTGGCACTTGTCGCCGGCGTTGACGATCTTGATGGTGCCGCTGTGGTTGTTGTAGCAGCCGTGAATCATCCCGGTCGACGGATCGGGCGACACGATCAACCGGCCGGCGAAGGCCCCGGCCCCGACAACGAGGACCATCACGAGGCTGAGGATCAGGGCTGCCGGCAATGAAATTTTTCGCGCCTTCAAGCCGGCCCATAAGCGCTTCGATGGCTTCATCGAATTTCTCCCCGCAGGTCGGCCGGCCGCCGCGTGATCAGCAGCGAAGAAGCCGATCGACGCCGCTACTTTACTTCCGTCTAGCGCCGCCTAATCGACCGATCAGCCGCGCTCCATCAGGGCGACGGATTCGATGTGGTACGTCTGCGGGAACATGTCCACGATCGCGGCTCGCCGCACGCGGTAGCCGCCACGCACGAGGGAAATCAGGTCGCGGGCGTGGGTCGACGGCTCACACGAGATGTAGACGACGCGCTCGGGTCCCAGCCGCAGGACCTCGGCGAGCGCTGCCGGTTCGCAACCCGCGCGTGGCGGATCGAGGATCGCGGCCGCGTGCTGACCCAGCCGCACTTGCCGCAGCGCTTGCTCAACCTTTCCTGGCAGATACTCGATGCGCGCCGAGTTGATGCGCGCGTTGAGGCGGCCGAGCTGGATTGCGTTCGGGTTCTCTTCTATCGCGGTCACGCCAGAAGAGTTGCGCGCGACGGCGACCGAGATCGTGCCGATCCCGGCGTACAGGTCCAGCACCCGCTGGCCCGCGACGTCGCCGAGCATCGCCAGCGCCGTCTCATAAAGGACGAGCATCTGCCGGTAGTTGGTCTGCACGAACGTGTCGCTGCGGACCCTGAAGGTGAGGCCCCAGAACTCGAGGCTCATTGCATCGTCGAGCAGCACGTGATCGGGCAGCAGCTCCCCGACCCGATGCGCGAAGTCTTCGCGAGGCCATCTCGGCTCCTTGCCTTTGAACCGAAGCCGCCACAGCAAACCGCGACCGTTGGGCTCGGCCGTGAGCAGGAGGTTCTGCAGGTCGGTGAGCTTCAACTCGTTCGCGGCCTGAGCGAAGGCGGGCAGCGCGTGCTCGATGTGGAGGTCGTGGATGGGGCAAGTGTCGATAGCGAGCACCGAATGTGAGCGGAGGCGGTGAAAACCGAAACGCCAGCCGGCGGGCGTGGGTACCGCTTCGAACTCGCCTCGGATTCGGTAGCGCCAGGGATCGTCCATGCCGAGCACAGGAGCGTCCGGCGGCAGGCGCAATCCCGCACGTGCCCATGCCTCCTCGACCACCTGTCGCTTCAGCTCCAGCTGGTGCGCGTAAGCCGCGTGCTGCAGCTGGCAGCCGCCGCACTGGCCGAAGTGCGGACACGGCGGCGTGACCCGATGCGGTGACGGCTCGATAACCTGCGTCGTGTTAGCCACCGCCACGCCACCCTGCTTGCCTCGGGGCTCCGCCTCCACCACCTCGCCCG
>VBGM01000184.1 GCA_005880855.1 Chloroflexota bacterium | reverse complement strand
CAGCGCGTCAGGGTAGGCGGCGACCCACCCGAGGCGGTCGGCCTCGCCATCGAAGCCCGTGTCCTCTGCAAACTCCGCGCCCGAACCGACCGCGCCGTGCAGGAGCACCACCAGTCCGGGGCGAGAGCTCAAGCGCACCGGACGATGGACGCGGCATGTTCTCGTGATGCCCGCGTGCTCGAGACTCAGCTGCACGCGATGACGCCCTAGTCGGCGAAGTCCCAGGCGCGGATCGTGCCTTCGATGCGCACGCCGATCTCCGCCTCGTCGGGAGTCTTGGGGCCCTCGCCCATGTAGTGCTGGTAGATGCGCTGCCTCAGCTCGTGGAGGCCCTCGCTGAACATCCTCGCCGTGCCGCGCAGCTCCAGGCCGCGAAGTGGCATTTCGTTCTCGTAAACCGCGACGCTCGCGCGTGCGTCGCGATGCAGGTGCTGCGCTTTCACGTCGTTGCGTCCCACCACGATGTTGAACCCGCCGTCCGCCCACTCGAACCACACCGGAGAGAGCAGTACCTCGCCGCTCTTGCGATAGGTCGCGAGCGTCCCGACCAGTGGCTGCGACAGCAGGTTGCCCAGGTCGTCGATGGTCAGGTTGGTGCGCACGTCCCGGTTAGCATGACGTGTCCATGGGCGTGGGCATCCTGGACGGGCTGCGCATCGTGGAGATCTCGGCATTCGTCGCCGCGCCTCTCGGCGGCGCGACGCTGGCGGCGATGGGCGCCGACGTCATCCGCATCGATCCGCCCGGCGGTGGTGTCGACATCGGCCGCTGGCCGCTCCATCGTGGACGCAGCCTGTACTGGGCCGGCCTCAACCAGGGCAAGCGCTCGGTCACGATCGATATGCGCCAGCCTTCGGGCCAGGAGAAGGTCGCGAAGCTCATCGCCGCGCCCGGCGAGGGCGGCGGCATCTTTCTAACTAACCTTCCGGTATCGGGCTGGAACTCCTATGACGAGCTGAAGAAGCTGCGCAGCGACCTGATCATGGTCGTCATCACCGGCAACCGCGACGGCACCGCCGCGGTCGACTACACCGTCAACGCCGCGCTCGGATTTCCATTCGTAACGGGCCCCGAGGATGCCGAAGGCCCTGTCAACCACGTGCTGCCCGCGTGGGATGCGATGACCGGCTTCCTCGCGTCGACCGCCATCCTCGCCGCGGAGCGGCATCGCAGGCTCACCGGCGAGGGCCAGCTGGTCGAGCTCAGCCTGTCAGACGTGGGCCTCGCGGTGGCGGGACATCTGGGTTTCGTCGGCGAGGCGGTACTCGAGGCCGAGCCGCGCGGACGATTCGGCAACCACGTTTTTGGGACGTTCGGCCGGGACTTCGTGACGCGGGACGGACGGCGCGTGATGATCCTCGCGCTCACGCCCCGCCAATGGCGAGGCCTGGTCGAAGCGACGGGGCTCAGCGGCGAGTTTCGAAATCTCGAAGCCCGCCTCGGGCTGTACTTCAACAACGAGGGTGATCGGTGGCGGGGGCGGCAGGACATCTGCGAGCTGATCCAGGCGTGGGTTTCAGTGCGCACGCTGGCGAGCGTGGCCGCGGCGTTCGACGCTCACCGCGTGCTGTGGGGGCCGTACCAGACCTTCAAGGAATTGGTCGAGCACGACCCACGCGCTTCGCTCAAGAATCCGCTGTTCGCCGCTGTCGATCATCCGGAGCTCGGCACCTATCCCACTCCGGGGTCGCCGCTGCGGTTCGCGGGGGCGGACCCTGTGCCGCCGAGGCGGGCGCCGAAGCTCGGCGAGCACACGGATGAGGTGCTGCGGGAGTTCGGGCTGGCCTAGGCAACTCCTCCCAGCAAACTCCAAGGATCCTCTGATAGTCCTCAAACGTTCCTGCGGCATCGTGGTCGAACAAGCAAACCAGAGGAAAATGGGAGTAGACCCCGATGTCCGAGTTCGAACCGCAGTCTCGAGAGCTAGTGCCGCAGGAGTCCCCGGCGCCGCCGCCCGCGCCAGAGGGCTGGATCCCACCGCCCGCATACGCGCCGCCTCCAATGCCTGCTCCGCCGCAGCCATGGGCGCGATGGATCGCGGTCGTGACCATTGTCGCGACCATCCTCGCCGCCGGTGGAGGCCTCGGCATCGGCCTCACGATGGCCCGCTACCTCCACCCGTCAACGCATGCCGCACAGACGGCGACGCTGCCGAAGGCCACGGAGCCATCCAGCTCCACGGCGCCCATCTCGGCCGCCACCCCGTCCGCCAGCCAGAACGGGACCATCAATGTCCAGACGATCACCGCCAAGGTGGCGCCGGCGATCGTCGACATCAACACGGTCGTCCAGACGACCACCGGCACCGGCTCCGCGGCCGGTACGGGCATGATCATCACGTCGTCCGGCGAGGTGCTCACCAACAACCACGTCGTCGACGGCTCGATCAGCATCTCCGTGGTCGTCTCCGGCAAGGGCACCTACACCGCGCACGTGATCGGCGTCTCGCCGACCTCTGACGTCGCGCTGATCCAGATCGAAGGCGTGTCGGGCCTGCCGACCGTCACCCTCGCCGATTCATCGAGCGTCAAGGTGGGGGACCCGGTCCTTGCGATCGGCAACGCTCTTGGCCAGGGCGGCGCGCCCACGGTCACCCAGGGTCAGGTCACCGCGACCGACCAGACCATCACGGCCAGCGAGGGCAATGGCCACTCCGAGACCCTGAACGGCATGATCCAGAGCGACGCCACCATCAGCCCGGGCGACTCGGGCGGCGCGCTCGTCAACTCGGCCGGCCAGGTGATCGGGATGATCACCGCCGGCGAGGCAACGAGCTTCCGCACCTCCTCGTCGCCGATCGGATACGCGGTCAACACCAACAACGCGCTCGCCGTCGTCAACCAGGTCCGCTCCGGGCAGGCCACCGCCGACGTGATCATCGGTCCGGTGGGCTACATGGGCGTCTCGGTCCGCGACCTCGACTCGCAGCTCGCCGCGCAGTACAACCTCAGCCTCACCTCCGGCGCCCTCGTGTGGTCGGTGCAAGCCGGCTCGCCGGCCGAGCAGGCGGGCATCACCAAGCTGTCGGTGATCACAAAGGTCGGCAGCGCCTCGATCGCATCCACCGACGCCCTCGGCAAGGCGATCCACTCCTACAAGCCGGGCGCGTCCGTCTCGGTCACCTGGATCGACCAGGGTGGCGCTTCGCACACGAAGTCGGTGACGTTGACCACCGGCCCGAACATCTAAAAAGAGAGCAATGTGGACCTGTAGGCCGGTTTAACCGGCCGTCCCCAGGCGTGCCACCTTCCAGGCGCCACCAAGCGTGGCGAGGAGAGGGGTTGGCCCGCGGAGGGGACGAAGTCCCCACCGCGACAAAAACCACTACCCCCGCTCGGAAGGGCCTCCCCAATGTGGGGAGGTCCGAGCGGGTCCACCTGCCAACGAATGTGCGAAAAGTAGGCAATCAAGCGCCGCCGATAGCCGATCGGCTGCACACTCGAGGACCGCAAAAAGTAAGTCCCGCCGCCCTTGCGGGCCGCGGGACTTATTAGAACGCTCGGCAACGACCTACTCTCCCATCGGGTTACCCCGACAGTACCATCGGCGCTGGAGGGCTTAACTACCGTGTTCGGAAAGGGAACGGGTGTTTCCCCTCCGCCATAGTCACCGAACCCGGGAATTATACCGGCTAGCGGGTGCGGCGCCGCCGGGCGCGGAGGCTCTTGATCTTGCGAGCTTCCGCGGGCGGGACGTAGTGCGAACGCCGGCGCATCTCGCGCACGAGCCCTTGCTCCTGCACCTTGCGCCGGAACTCCCTGAGGGCCTGCTCGAACTCTTCGGGATCCTTGACTACGATTCGCACGACCGCGTAAGGATACCCGCTGAGGCTATCCCAGCGCCGGTTCAGGCTCCTTCAAGCTGTCGGCGTGCAGCGTGGGGAGGAGCAGGTAGCAGCGCACTGTGAGCAACACGAGCAGGGCCACCAGCGCCGCCAGCACGTCCAGCACGACCTGTCCCACCCGGGCATGGAACAGGTAGATGAGGACGCCTTCGGCGATGACGCCGGCGAACAGGATCGGCACGAAGACGCGGTCGTGCACGGCCATGAAGAACTGCACGAGCAGGTTGTCGAGCGAGAGCGCAAGGCCGATGACGCCGACGGCGAAGACATAGGGAGTGGCGTCGCGGAAGCCCGGCCCGAACAGCACGCCGACGACGAGACCCGGCACTACCGCGAAAACGAGCAGCGCACCCGCTCCGAGCGCGGTGAGGATGCCGGCCGATGAAAGCAGGATGCGGCCCGGGTGCTGCTCCTTGGCCACTGCTTCGACGACCCGTGGAAAGAGCACCTGGCTCACGCTCAGGGTCAGGAAGAAAAGGATGGTCCCGATCTTGTTCAGCCCGCCGTAGATGCCCCCGTCGTGGCTGCTCAGGTAGTGCTCGGCGAGGATGACGTCCTGGTTGTAGAGGATCTGCACGCCGATGATCCCGGCGGCGGCGGTCACCGAGAATCCGGCCATCACGCGCAGCCGCACACGCGATCCGGTGCCGCGGAAATGATCTCGCAGCGTGAAGAGGCCGAGAAAGAACGCGAAAGCAAGGCCGATGAACACGGCCGCCATCGCGCCCGAAACCGCATAGCCGGCCACGAGCAACACGTAAACGAACACCGTCCGCACGATCAGCTCCAGCGAGAGGTTCAGTGAAAGCGCGGTGAAGCGCTGCAGGCCCTGCAGGATTCCGCGCGGAATCGCCACCTGCCAGATCAGTGCGATCGAGAAGCCGAGGATGAGGATCGGGATGGTCGAGCGGAGGTGCTCGAACTGCGCCACCGGATGTGCCATCAGCGTGGTGACCAGCACCGCGAGCAGGCAGGGGATGGCGATCAAGCGAACGGTCCGCGTCAGCAGCGAGCGCATACCCGCATCGCCGCGCGCGGCCAGCGTGGCCGTGTACCGGGCGAGGACGACGACCAGGATGAGCGCCGGCGCTGTGCCGACCGCGTACAGGGCGATGAGGAACGCGACCTGGCCGTAGACCGCCGGACCCAGGATGCGGCCGGCGATCGCGTGGAAGACGAATCCGCCGATACCAGCGACCAGACCGCCTGTGAAAAGGATGGCGTTCTGCCGGACCAACCGGTTCTCGCTGAGTTGAACCAGGCGCTCCCGGAGACGCAGTGTGGCGCCTGTCTGCACAGTCCTCGGCATTCTAGTCGAGGCGTCATAGGCGTCCCGAAGCCGATAATTCACCGCGATGCCGGATTCGCCGAAGCCAGTCGTCTCAGCACTGATCGTCAGCCACAACGCCAAGGACCTTCTCCTCCAGTGCGTGCACGCGGTGCTTGCAAGCGCGGACGTGCCGGTGGAGGTGGTGGTCGTCGACAACGACTCTAGCGACGGTTCCGCCGCCGCGGTCACATCCGAGTACCCGCAGGCGACGGTGCTGATCCAGGAGCGGGACCTCGGCTTCGGGCGCGCCGCCAATGTCGGCCTGGAGCGCTGCACCGGCCGGTTCATCCTGCTGCTGAATCCCGACGTCACCGTGGACCTGCAGTGCATCGGCCGCCTCGCCGACTTCATGCTCACGCGGCCGGACGCCGGCGCCGTGGGCCCGCGTCTCCTGAATCCGGGTGGCACGCCCGACCCCAACGCCCGGCGCGCGTTCCCGCTGCCGAGCACGATGTTCTACCGAACGATCGGCCTCAGCAAACTCTTTCCGAAGAGCCCGCGATTCGGGCGCCACAACATGGGCCACATGGACGAGACCGACGTGCACGAGATCGACGCCGCCAGCGCCGACTGCCTGATGTTGCGCCGGGCCGCCCTCGACCGGGTCGGCTTTTTCGATCCGCGCTACTTCATGTACGGCGAGGACGTCGACCTCTGCTATCGCTTGAAGCTGGGCGGCTGGAAGGTCTTCTACCTACCTACCGCCGGCGCCATCCACCACGAGCGCAAGACGCCTGGCCAGGCCGAAAAGCAAAAGATGCTGTTCGAGGAGCACCGGGCGAGATGGACCTATTACTTCAAACATCACGCCGAGGAGCAATCCGCGTTCGGAAACGGACTGGTGTGGGCTCAGATCTGGGGTGGCTGGCTGGCCCATTCGCTGCGTCAGACCATCAGGAGGGAGCGCCGCACCTCCTCCTCGTAAACTTTCAGCGGCATGTACCACCAGATCGCCCGGAACAAGCGCAACAGCATCATCGTGGTGACGCTGTTCCTGCTGGTCTGGCTGCTGGCGGGATTCGTGATCGGCGAGTTCGCGGGTGGCACGAGCTACGCAGTCGCGGGCGCCCTCATCCTCGGCGCTCTGGGAGTTCTCGCGGCCCTTTATTCCTACTACTTCGGCTCGTCGACGGTCCTGTCGGCCGTCGGTGCGAAGGAGGCGGATCCCGGGCAGTTTCAGCAGCTGTACAACATCGTGCAGACGCTCTCGATAGGGGACGGGCTCCCGGTGCCCAAGGTCTACATCATCGACGACCCCAGCCCGAACGCCTTCGCGACCGGCTGCGATCCTCAGCACGCCGCCGTCACCGTGACCACCGGCCTGCTGCAGATGATGAATCGCGAGGAGCTCGAGGGCGTGCTCGCACACGAGATGAGTCACATCAAAAACTTCGACGTGCGTCTCTTGCTGATCGTGACGACAATGATCGGCCTGGCGGCGATCATCGCCAGCGTGTACTGGCAGGGCGCATGGCGGATCCGCAGCCGCGACAGCCGCGCGATCCTCGTCGTCTTTGCGATTGGCATCATCTTCACACTGATCGCGTTCATCGTCGGGCCGATCATGCAACTCGCTCTGTCTCGCCAGCGGGAGTCGTTGGCGGATGTGAGTGGGGTGGACCTGACACGAAACCCGGCCGGCCTGATCAGCGCTCTCAAGAAGATTGCCCAGAACGAGAAGCCGATGCAGCGTTTCAACCACGCGGTCGCCGCCATGTGCATCGACAACCCGACCGAGCACCACGGCAGCTTCTTCAACCACCTGTTCGACACCCATCCGCCCATCGAGGAGCGGATCGCTGCGCTGGAGAAGATCGCGAGCGTCCAGCAGACCTAGAACCTCAGGTCGCGCTCTTCGAAGTGCGTCACCGTCACCGTCGTCGGCCCCGAATCCTCACCCGTGACGACCAGCCCACCCACCCAACCGAGGCGGGGCAGGTCGCTCACCGGGTCGGCGATGTCGGCGACCTGGGTACCGTCGACGAACATGACCAGCCGGGTGGTGACCGCGTCGGAGAGCGTCGCGCGCCTTGGGTGACGTCCCCTGCTTCAAGAGGCTGTGCTGGCTGCCCGCCGCGCGGCGCAGGTCGTGCCTGAAGATTCCCCAGGTGCCACCGACCGCGACGTGGAAGTCGTAGCTGATGGTCGGTTCGGTGAGCCCTCGATCGCATCCGGCCCCGAATCCGGACCCGACCGGCGAGGTTGACGACTCCGTCGCCGTCACCGACACCGAGAGCTGGTCCTTGGGTGTCAGATATGGCGCGGAGACTTCGTGGTCTACGAAGCCCGTCACGACGATCACATAACCCGATTTGTTGAACGAAGCCTTGAAGTCCGCAACGTTATCTGTCGACCAGCCAGACTTTGGATCGTTGAAGTCGTCGGAGAAGACGAGCGACCCGCGATCCGGGGTCACCTCGCTCGAGGCGGTCACCGGGTTGGGCGACCTGACCACCCCGTTCAGGCCTCCGCTGCAGGCGAACGCCAGGACCGCCAGGCAGAGCGCCCCGCCCAAGGGCCGAATTTTCACGGTCACTTTTTACCTTGCCGATGGTCTTTATCGCGGCCTAAATGCCGCTTCACGCGCCCCATAATCCCGGCGTGACCGCCGCCCCGCTCCTGGCCCGATTCCTCCACGTGCGGCGCAGCGAGCTCGACCGCACGCTGCAGGTGGCGGGCTTTGCGATCGTCGTGGGCTGGGCGATGTACACGGCCTTCAACGCCACCCAGGCCATCTTTCTGGTCAAGGCCGGCCCGCACGCCTACCCATTCTTCTTCATCGTCCTCGCACTCGCGGTGTGGCCGATGGTTGCGCTGCAGGGCGCTCTCACCCGCCGCCTCGGGGTCGGCCGCGCGTTGCGCCTCAACCTCGTGGTCAACGCGGTCATGGCGCCGATTCTGTACGTCGTCTACTTCTTCTCCGAATCGCCGACGGTGGCGTTCACCGTGTACGTCATCTACTCCGTTGCCTTCGAGCTCGTGATGCTCAACTTCTGGACCTTCGTCAGCCAGCACTTCAACGTTCTCGAGGGCAAGCGCGTCTTTCCGGTCATCGCGGCGGGCTCGAGCGTCGGTTACATCCTGGCTGGCTTCACGACCACGCTGGTCGCGCTTTACGCGACCGAGCCCCTTTTATTCGTGTGGGCGATCGGCGCAGCCGCAGCGGCGCTGATGTCGGAGTGGCTGGAGCGGCGGCTGTTCCGGCCCAGCTTCGTCGACGACGCCGACGAGCTCGCGGCTCACGAGCACGTGGTCCGCCACCGCCAGGGCGTGATCAAGCTTCTGCGCGGCGCATTCCAGTACGTGACCGGCAGCGAGCTGGTCCTCGCGCTCGTGCTGCTCGCGTTGGTACTCCAGGTCACAAGTCGCGTCGGCGACTACCTGGTCGCACTCATGTTCGTCGGCGCGACCCACAACAACCTGCAGGAGCTGACGATCCTGATCGGCAATGCGTGGCTGGCCAGCTACGTCGTACAGCTGGCGGTGAGCCTGTTCATCACACCGCTCGTGCTCGACAAGCTCGGCGTCAAGAACGCGATCATGGCGCTGCCCGCGTTCACGCTGGTTGGCTTCGTGGCGGTCGCGATCAACCCGGTGCTGGCGACCGCGCTCTTCCTCTTTATCGTTCGGAACGGCATCCAGACCGGGCTCGACGATCCTGCCCAGGGCGTGCTCGGAGGCGTCGTGCCGGCACAGGTGGGTCCCAAGCTCAAGCTGCTGCTCGACAACGCCGTGCTGCCGGCCGCCGCTGTCATCACTGGAGTGGGTCTGCTGCTGGTCCAACAGTTCGTCTTCGCGACGGTTGAGGCGCTGGCCGTGATCGGCGTTGTGCTGTCGCTGCTCTTCATCGCCGCCGCGTATCGGGTGCGTGGTCTGTATGTCTCGGCCATCTACGAGAGGCTGCGTACGCACGCTGTTTCTCTGAGCGATTTTCAGCGAGCCCTCGGCCGGCCGACGCCGGCGCAGATCGACGAGCTGCGCGGCTTCATCCGCACTGGCGATGACAAGTCGCGTCCGTTCGCCGCGGCCGCGCTGGCCAGGCTCGCGCCGGACACTTTCGCGGCCATGCTGCCGGAGCTGCTCGCGTCTACCGACGCGTCGGTCAGACGGCTCGGCCTGCAGCTGGCGCCGCCCGCGGCGGTGACCGACGAGCAGCTGCACGTTGCGGAAGACGACCCCGACGGATGGGTCGTCGCGGCGGCGGCTGTAGCTGGGGCGGCGCACGACCCGCCCTGGGAGCAGTCGGGCGTGCTTCTGCACCGGCTGTGGCACTCGGTCGACCCCGTTCGGCGTGCGGCGGCGGTGTGGGCGGCGGCATTCGTCGGCGGCCGCGCGACCGTGGTCGACGGGCTCCACGACCGCGACGCTCGTGTTCGCCTGGAGGCCATCCGAAGCTTCGCGAAGCTCAAAGCCGACGTGCCCGAGGCCGCCGCCGGCATGGTCGCATGCCTTCGCGATGACGACCCCGAGGTGCGGCGGGAAGCGCTCCGTCAGGCGGTGAGGTGGGCGCCTGCAGGCGAGGAACGGGCTGCATTCGCCGAGGCGCTGGTGGCCTCGCTCGCCAGCGGCGATCGCGAGGTGCGCCGCCTGGCCTCGGAGGCGATGGCGGCGCAGGCACCGGAAGCGCTGGCATTGACGCTGCCGCTGCTGGAGTCACGTGAGGACACCGCCGCCGCGGCTGTCGAAGCGCTGATCCGTAGCGGCCGCCCCGACCTGTTCCACCGCGTGCGCGTGCACCTCGAGCACCTGCTTGGCGACGGGGTCAAGTCGGCGCGAATCTCGAAGCGGGCGGCGGCAAGCTCGCGCGCGCACCATGACGGCGACGCGGCGGCGGCCTATGCATTTCTGCGCATCGCCCTCGACGATTACGCCGGCCACGCCGCCGAATCCGGCCTCGGCGCGATGCGCGCACTGCACGGCAAGCGGGGCTTCGCGACCGTCGAACGCGGCGTGATGTCGGGCGAGACTCAAGCGCGGGTTGAGGGCCTGGAAACGTTGCTAAACTTCGGGCCCGCATGGCTGGCCCCACCACTGGCGCAGCTCCTGGACCCGGATGCTTTCGATGACGTGTCGGCGCGGACGATTTCGAACGCGGAGCTGGAAGCTTTGGCGGGCCATCCCGATCGGTGGATCTCGGAAGCCGCCGGCGCAGCAGCCCATGGTCTCGGCGACGGCATGAAGGAGCTCATCGCCCTCAAGCGAGTTCCGCTGTTCAGCGCGCTGACGCTCGAACAGCTGTCGAGCATCGACCGGCTGATGGTCACCCGCCACTACGCAAAGGGAGAAACGCTGTTCCTGAAGGGCGATGTCGGGTCGGAGCTGTTCGTGGTGATCGAAGGCGAGGTGCGCGTCCACCTCGACCACCAAGGCCGGGAGGTCACGCTGGCGCGTCTCGGCTCGAGCACGGTGATCGGCGAGATGGGAGTCTTCGACGACCAGCCGCGATCGGCCGGCGCGCAGGCGACCGAGACCACGACGGTGCGCGTCCTGCGCCGCGACCGCCTCCATGCGCTCGTCCACGAGCACCCGGAGGTGCTGCTGGAGTTCGTCAGGAACCTGAGCCAGCGCATCCGCGTGATGAACGACCAGCTGGAATCCACCTCTCAGCCGCCCGTCGCATCCATCACGAATAAGGGGACAACCCCGGTACCTCACATCTAGAATCCGCGGCGTACATGCCGCGGCGGACGCTCGCGCTCGCCCTGTTCTTCCTCCTGTTCACGTCTTTCAAGGGACTGCCCGGCGAAAGCCGTACAACCACGGCCCAAGAGCTGGCGGGATCCCCCTTGGCCGCGGCACCATCCGCCGGCACGCCGGCCGCGCACCGCCTGGTGTCGCCGTGGACGCCAACGGAGCTGGTCATCCCACGCATCGGGGTCGACGCCAGGATCGAGGCTCGGGGCCTTGACGGCAACCGCAACCTGGATACGCCGAGCGACTTTCGTGACGTCGCCTGGTACCGGCTGGGGCCGGCGCCCGGCCTCCCCGGCAATGCCTTGATCAACGGTCACGTCAACTGGTGGACCGGATCGGCGGTGTTCACGCGCCTCTCGCAGCTGCGACGCGGTGATGAGGTGGTCGTCATCCGCGGGGACTCATCACGCGTGGTGTTCAAGGTGACCAGTCGAACCGTGGTGGCGGCCGGCGCGCGGATTCCATCTCTGTTTGCTTCAAGCCAGGTCCCGACGCTGACCCTCATCACCTGCACCGGCGTGTGGGACAGGGCACGGGGCACGGATACGCAGAGGCTGCTGGTGAGCGCGTCCCTTGCGTAAGCCCGCCTCATTGCGAATCGTCGCCGCGCTGGCCTGCGCATTGATTGGGCTGGGCGTTGGTGTCCAGCCGGCCCTCGCTTCGGGCAGCGCGAACCTGTGGCCCAATGGCGCATCCGGCAACCGCGCCAACACGGAATGGCGGACCAGCAGCTACGGGGGAGGGCTCCTCACGAGGCGCACCCTGATCAAGGCCTTCATGAACGCGGGCGAGGTCCTGATGCTTGGATCGAGCGCGATCGCGCAGGGCACGAGCGACATCCTGGTCTGGAATCCGGGCCTGGTCACCGGCTCGATAGGGTCGGAAAACGTGTCCGCGGTGCCGAGCTTCAGCTGCAACGGCCAGCGCATCGGGGTTCAGGGCCGGATCACAAGTCGCGCTGAGGAGCTCGCCGGGCCCGACACGATTCCAACCGGCGGCGTCCCCGGCGGCTACGTGCCGTGCCACTACGCAGCGCCGTCGACAGGCATCTACGACATCGCGTTCCTGGGCCCGGACGGGTTCACCACCAACACCGACGGGGCGGTGGTCGCCGACGTTGCGCTCGCGAGCGCCAACGACTTCAACACGACACAGGGTTCGTCGGTCGCCGCGTGGGATGCCACGGTGCGCGCGAACCTCACGTCGACCACCAACATCACGGGCCGTGTCTTCACCTACTACCTGGCGCTCTTCACAGCGGGCAACGGCCTGCCCGTCTTTCCATCGGTGTTCCCGGTGACTGCGGATGGCTACCGATATCGCGTCGACCTACGCGGCATGGATCCGAACGGCTGGCTTGTCTACGGCAACCAGGTCGGCTTTCTCGACTCCGACGGTGCGACGCCTCTGTATCACGACGCCGTCGCACGCAGCCTGGGGTCGCCCGGCCAGCTCACCAACATCCAGGGCGGCGTGACTTTCGCGCGACCGAGCTTTCCGCTCTTCTTCGAGGCGCCATCAGCGGGGGCGCTGACAGCTCTCAGCATTCCGACGGCGCCGACGGCGCCCGTCATGACGTCGCTTACGTTCTCCGGCAACGTGGGTGGCAACACCAGCACCGTGAACTCGGGCGGCACGTTCCATTTCACGAGCAACGTGCCCGGCGTCTACGACATCGTCATCAGTCGCGACGGCGTCAACTTCGATCCGACGCTGTCGACCAATCGCTCGCTCCGCGGGGTACGCGGGGCGGGCGCCCAGACTGTGACCTGGAACGGCCAGGACAACGTCGGGACCGCGTTCCCGGTGGGGACCTACACGGTTCACGCGGCGTTTCACGGCGGCGAGTACCACTTCCCGATGATCGACGTCGAGAACGACACGCAGGGCGGGCCCACGATCACCTTGCTGAACCCGCCCGGAGGCGTCTGCCCAGCGTTGACCGGCGGCTGCTCATCGGGCTTCTACGACGACCGCGCCTACCAGACGTTGAGCGGGACCGTGGTCGACGCCGGCAACACGGTGGGCAACGTCCTGTGCGGAAACAATCCGCCGGCGACGACGGCCGCGAACCCGATCAGCGGTTTCAACACCAGCAGCGCTCAGCGCGCGTTTGGCACCGGGGCGGGCGGCAACACCAACGTGCCGTGCACGGGGGCTTTTGGCGACGCAAAGGGCCTCGACACCTGGACGTACTACCCGAGCAACACCGTGCTGACCCCACTCGTGATCGTCGCCACGGCAGCGGACATTCGGGTGACGAAGACGGTGAGCGACCCAACGCCCGCGGCCGGCACGAACGTGACGTTCACGGTGACCGCCACCAACCTCGGTCCTAACGACGCGACCGGCGTGCAGGTGACGGATCCAGTGCCGGCGGGGCTGACCTTCGTGTCAGCGAGCGCGAGCCAGGGCACGTACACATCCGGCACGGGACTTTGGGACATCGGGGCTCTTGTCAACGGCGCATCGGCGACCCTTCAGCTCACGGTCACCGTGAATGGAACGACTCCGGTCACCAACACGGCCACCCGTAGCGCCGGCACACCCACGGATTTCGACCCCGCCAACGACTCCGCGTCGTCGATCGTGACGGGCAGCACGACCCCGGGCTTGCCCAACACCGGCGTGTCCTCAACCGCCCCGGGACCATCGCTCGGAGGTTGGTTGCCGTGGCTGCTGTTTGTGATGGTCCTCCTGGGCGTTACTGTCCCGATGTCGTTTCGCCGGAGGAGGCGAGGGGACTAGCGAGCCCCCTCGCCCATCGAAATCGGGTTACGGCTTGATGTTCTGGTTCACGTGAAAGAGGTTGTCGGGGTCGTACTTGCGCTTCACTTCGACCAGCCGGTTGTAGTTCCCTCGGTAGTTGGCCTTGATGCGGCTCTGGTCGTCTTCGGCCATGAAGTTGATGTAGCCGCCCTCCTCTGAATGGGGCGCGGTCGCCTCGTAGTAGTCGCGCACCCACTTGATGTTGTCGCGGTTCTGCGCGGGGTCGGGCCACATCCCCGCGATCACGGTCGCGAAGTTGGCGTCGCGATACGCGAATGCTGTCTCGTCCGATGCCACCTTGTGTACGGCGCCGTTGATCGGATAGATGTGCATGGTCGAGGTCATTGCCGGCACTTTGGAGCCGTGCTCTACATGTGCATCGATCGCCTCGTCGGTCAGCTCCTTCACGAAGTTGGCTTTCCAGTAGTGCTGCAGGTCAGGTGGGTACAGTCCGTCGAATGCGCTGTTCAGCGCCGGGTAGGGCATAGGGCCAACGTGCTCGGCGAAGACCGGGGCCACATCGTGGAACGGCTTGAGCGCTTTCTCACCCTGGTCGATTGGTCCAGCCCAGCACGCGACCACGAGCGCAAACGTGTCCCCATGCCGGTTCTCGGGGATGAAGGGGAGCGGAGGGGCGATCTGGAACGCGGGGAACGCACCCATCTCCTCGGGAGCGGTTGCGATGTACTCGCGGTAGAAGCGCAGGATGTCGCCTGCGTACTTCAGCTCGTAGAACATCGGGCCGCCGTAGATGTTGTCGACCGGGTGCAGGCGGAACTCGAACGAAGTCACCACGCCGAAGTTGCCACCGCCACCGCGGATGGCCCAGAAGAGGTCTTCGTTCTCCCTGTCGCTCGCTTGTAGGAAGCGCCCGTCGGCGGTTACGACATCGGCTGAAATGAGGTTGTCCAGTGACAGGCCGAAGCCACGGGCGAGGTATCCGATTCCACCACCGAGCGTCAAGCCCGCGACCCCGGTGGTCGAGATGATCCCGCCGGTCGTGGCGAGCCCAAATGCATTCGTCGCGGAGTTGAAGTCGCCCCACGTGGCGCCACCTTCAGCCCTCGCGGTTCGTTTCTGCGGATCTACGCGCACGCCACGCATGCGAGACATGTCGATGACCACGCCACCGTCGCAGGTGCCAAACCCCGGCACGCTGTGGCCGCCCCCACGAATTGCCAGAGGGAGGCGACTCTCCCTCGCGAAGTTGACGGCGGCGATCACGTCGCCGGCGTTGACCGGTCGCGTCACGACGATCGGACGTTTATCGATCATCGCGTTACGAACCGCGCGCGCCTCGTCGTAGCCGGCGTCTTCCGCCGCGATGACGTCGCCGCGAACCTGCTGGCGCAATGAGTCCAACGTAATGGTGGCCATGTACTCCCTCCCAACCGGTTGAGTCCGGATTCGGGCCACAGCTTAAGCGCTTATTGGAAATATGCAACGACAACTGTGCAGGAGTGGCTGTAATAGGTTCCCGAATACGACCATTTGTGCCCAGGTGGCTGAATGAGGCGGAGGGGGGTTACTCCGGTTCCGCGCGGACCTCGATCTTCTTCCGGGCCGCCTCGAGGCGCTCGGTGCAGATCTTCAGGTAGACACGAGCCTCTTCGACCGCCTTCAGCGCATCCTCGAGGGACAGATCGCCGTCCTCCAGAAGCTTCAGCTTCTGGTCCAACTTCTCCAGGGCCTGCTCGTATGTCAGCTGCTCGTTCATGGCTCGACCTCTTCTACCCGGGCGCCCACCCGCCCGGTTGCCAAGCGGATGCGGAGCTTGCGGTCGACGGCGGTTTCCGCCGCCGAGCGGATCACCACTCCGGACTCCGCGTCCTGAGTGATGCTGTAGCCGCGAGACAAGACTCCTTCGGGGCTGAGGGCAAGGAGCCTTTCCCGCCTGTGGTCGAGGCCACGCGTGGCGGCCGCGAACCGCTCGGCAAGCGCCCGCTCCAGGCGATCCGGCGCGCGCCGCGATGCCAGTGCGTTACGGCTGCGCGTCAGCCGGGCGGTGCCGGCCGCGGTCAACCTCCGCGTCCGCTCACGCAGCGCGTCCTCGCGCCGCGCCACCTGCTGCACCGGGCTGAGCCGGGCAAGGTTCGCAGCGGCGTGGGCGAGCCGATCAGTGCGTGCACGCACCATGGCCGGCAGGATCTGGAGCAATCGCGACCGCTTGACCTGCAGCCGTTCCGTTTCGCGCAGCACCCGCTGGTTGGTCTCCCGGTCGAGCCGCCGCTCGCGCTCGCGCAGCATCGCGACCAGGTCGGCCTTCTTGGGCACCACGCGCGCGCCCGCTTCGGTGGGCGTGCGCGCTTCGACGTCCGCGACCATGTCGGCGATCGTCCGGTCCGAGCTGTGCCCCAACGCGGTGACCACGGGCAGGTGGGAATCGAGGATGGCTCGCGCGATCAGCTCGGTGTTGAACGCGTACAGCTCTTCGAAGCTGCCGCCTCCCCGCGCCAGGACGATCACCTGCGCAAGCCCTTCCTGGTTGCAGCGGCGCATGGCGCGCGACACGCTCATCGGAGCGGCTGTCCCCTGCACCTGCACCGGGTAGACGACGACCCCCATGTTCGGGTACCGCTCCCAGATCGTTTCCTGGAGGTCGTGAATGACAGCCCCCGTCGGCGAGGTGAGCAGCGCCACTGCGTCCGGTAGAAACGGCAGCGGTCGCTTGCGCGCGGCTGCGAATGCACCCTCGGCCTCGAGCCTTCGCTTCAGCTCCTCGAGCCGCGCACGGAGCTTGCCCACGTCGTCGAACTCGATCTGGTCGACGACGAAACGGATGGTGCCGTACTGCGTCCAGAAATCGACGCGACCCCTGAATACGAACACCTGGCCATCCTCGGGGAGCGTGGTCACGCGCCGGGCATCGTCGGCGTAAAGGAATCCGTTGATCAGGCTCTGCCCGTCCTTGATCGCGAAGCTGAAGTGGCCCTTGGCCCCGCGCTTCATGCCGCTCACCTCGCCCTTCACGAGCATGGCGGTGAGCGGGCGCAGCTCGCGCCGGATCTCGTTGGCGAGCTCGGTGACGGTGAACGGGCGCTGGGCTTCCTCGGGTCGGATCATCGTCGCTAGCTTAGGGCGGCAGTCAGACGGAGCGCGAGAAGTGAAACGCCGCGATCCGCATCCCCTTGTCGAAGTACAGTCGATGGGCATCGGCACGGTCCGGGCCCAGTCCGGAGTCGAGATGGAATGCGTCGAGGTGGAGACGTTTTGCTTCTTCGATCATCCAGTCCATCAGCTGCCCCGCATATCCCTTGCGCCGGTGCTCGAACCGTGTGCCGAGGTCGTCGCAGTAGAGCTCGTGACCCCAAGCCAGCATGTGGATGACACGGAATCCCGCGACTGCGGCTGCGAACGTGTCCTCTTTGACGAAGAAGCCGACCAGCCGATAGCCCTCAGGCCTCAGGTTGTTGTCGACATGCTCCGCGAACACCGACTCGGGCCCGATCTCGGGCCTGAGCTCCAGCATCGCTTTGTAGGCGAGATGGGTTGCCCCGGCCTTGAGCTCCCTGATCACCCGCCAATCCAGATCGGCAGCTGAGCCCCGCCCGTCCGGGCGGCGCCGGGCTGGCCCATGCGGGCCCATCCGGTTGTCGCGTCTGCGCTCCGATGCTCGCGCATCTACGCGATGCGCTCCGCTTCGGTGCTCGTCGCTCCTACGGCTGGACCCACCTGGATCCAGCCAGTCGCTCGCCCGGCCGACCGAGGGCTCATCCGCCGATCTGGGACATGTTCTTGGCCGGCTTGATGAACCCAGGCTGGTTGATGAGGTGGCCCTCTTCCTTGCGCCACACGGCCGTCTCGATGATGTGCCCGAGGTGGTCGTCGGACGCACCCGACCGGATCAGCTCGCGCAGCGGCGTCTCCTGCAGCGAGAACAAGCATGTGCGCAGGCCGCCTTCGGCGGTGAGCCGGATGCGATTGCACGTGGTGCAGAACGCCTGGCTCACAGAGGAGATGAAGCCCACGCCACCCGGCGTTCCGTCGGCGAACTTGAACCGGGTCGCCGGACCGGGCCGCGTGTCGACCACGGGCTCCAGCGGGAACAGGTCTTCGATCTGCTCCTGGATACGCCGGCTCGGCACGACCTGGTCGACGGTCCAGATGTTGTCGCCGTCGAGGGGCATGAACTCGATGAAGCGCACCTCGTAGCCCTTTTCGCGTGCCAGCCGCGCGAAGTCGACGACCTCGTCGTCGTTCTTCCCCTTCATGACGACCATATTCAGCTTGATCGGCGACAGGCCTGCCTCACTCGACGCGTCGATGCCGTCCATCACACGCTTGAAGGCGTCCGACCGCGCGATCTCATGGAAGCGGTCCATGTGCAGCGTGTCCAGCGAGATGTTGATGCGCTTGAGGCCCGCGTCTTTCAGCAATTGCGCCTTCTCGCGCAGGAGCACTCCGTTGGTGGTCATGGTGATGTCAAGCGTGGGGTCGATCTCGTTGATCATCCCGACCAGCTCCTCGACCTTGACGCGCACCAGCGGCTCGCCGCCGGTGATGCGAATGGTGCGCACGCCGTACCGCTCCACGAACAGGCGCGCCAGGCGCGTGATCTCCTCGAAGCGGAGGAGGTCGTCCCGCTTCAGCCACTTCAAGCCCTCGGCCGGCATGCAGTAGATGCAGCGGAAGTTGCAGCGGTCGGTGATGGAGATCCGGAGGTCGTCGGCGATGCGCCCATAGGAGTCCCGCAGCGTTGCCGTCCCCACATGGCCGATCATAGATGGCGTGGCTTACGAACACATCCAGGTTGATGTCGAGCCCCCAATCGCCACTGTCACGCTGAACCGCCCGAAGGTCCTCAATGCGCTCAGCCCCGAGCTCGTCGGCGAGGTCAACCAGGCCCTCCGCGAGCTCGACGGGGACGACCGAGTCCGGGCCGTCGTCCTCACCGGCGGGCCGAA
>VBGM01000234.1 GCA_005880855.1 Chloroflexota bacterium | reverse complement strand
GCCCTCGTGTTCGCGGTCTATGCGGTGTCGGTTTACGACAAGACGGTGGCGCGGCTCATCGTCGCCGGCGCCGCCATCGCGCTGATCGTTCTGGCCGTTACGCTCCTGATCGCTGGAGACTTGCCGATCTCGCGCAACCTGATCCCGGCCGGTGCGCTATCGCTGGTCGGCTGGGTGATCGGCGACTACATGCGGTCGCGGCGCCAGTTCTTCATGGACATGGTGGCAAGGCACAACCAGGAGCGCGATCAGGCGGCGGATGAGGAAAGGCTACGTATCGCCCGCGAGCTGCATGACGTCGTCGCGCACAACGTCAGCGTGATGGCGATCCAGGCGGGCGCGGCGCGCGTTTCGGGCAATTCGAGCAAGGAGGCGCTGCAATCGATCGAGAGCACCGCGCGCGACACTCTGGCGGAGCTCAACCGGCTGCTCGGTGTGCTGAGAAAGCAGTCGGATGCGCCGCTGGCGCCGCAGCCCGGCCTCGACCAGGTCGACGCGCTGCTCAAATCGGCGAATGATGCCGGTCTCGAGACCACGCTCAAGATCACTGGCGAAAAGCGTCCACTGCCGGCCGCGCTCGACCTCACCGCATACCGCATCGTGCAGGAGGCGATCACAAACGCCCTCAAGCATGCCCACGCGTCGAGGCTGGAGGTACGCGTCGCTTATCGGGAGGGCGCCCTCGAGCTGACGATTCGTGACAACGGAGAGGGGCAGTCCGAAGCCGCGGTCAAGGCTTCGACGGGTCATGGATTGATCGGGATGCGGGAGCGGGTCGAGCTGTTCGGAGGCGAGCTGGAGGCGGGCTCGTCGAACGTTGGCGGCTTCACGGTCCGCTCGAGATTGCCGATCGCATGATCCGAGTCGCGATCGCCGACGACCAGGCGATGGTGCGAGCCGGCTTCCGGATGATCGTCGAATCGCAAACCGACATGCGTATCGCCGGCGAGGCGGGCGACGGCCAGGAAGCCATCGACCTGGTGAATCGGGAACGACCCGACGTGATCCTGATGGACGTGCGCATGCCTCGACTCGACGGCATCGCGGCGACCCGGCAGGTCGCGGACATCACCAGGGTCGTCATCCTCACCACGCACGAGCTCGACGAGTACGTGTTCGACGCGCTGGCGGCGGGCGCGTCCGCCTTTCTCTTGAAGGCCGCGCCGCCGGAGGACCTCATCAAGGCCATCCGGGTGGTGGCGTCAGGGGATGCGCTGCTGGCGCGTTGACGGATCGCGAGCGCGACGTGCTCCGCGAGGTGGCGCGAGGTCTCAGCAACGCCGAGATCGCCGCACGGCTTCATGTCGCGGAGACCACCGTGAAGACTCATGTCGCGCACCTTCTCGACAAGCTGGACCTACGCGACCGAGTGCAGGCAGTGATCCTGGCCTACGAAGCCGGCCTGGTGGGCTCCGCCTGACCGAGCGCATCGAGCCGGGTCAACACCCCACTCACGTCCAGCGCTTTCTTGACGAGAGCGAACATGTCGCCCTTGCCGCCTCGGCGGATCCACTCCACGCTGGCTTCGAACGAAGCCGTGACCAGGACCATGGCGAGGACGCGGAGCTCGAAGTCGGATGCTTTGCGACCGGTCCGGTCGGCCACGATCCCGGCAAACAGGTTCTGGGCTTTCTCGAGCTCCTCCCAGAACCGTGCTCGAACTTGGGGAACCTCGTAGCCGAGCTTGGCACGCGCGAAGATGGTCTGGCGGTCGGATTCGATGGCGCCCGCGAACATGGTCAGCGCGCGCTCGATCGTTCGACTCAACGGCTCGTCCCGCGGGAGAGCGGCGATGAACGATTCGAGCATCGGGTCGTAGCGGTCGAAGAGGACGGTGTCCTCTTTGGTGGGGAAGTAGTTGAAGAACGTGCTCGGCGAGATCTCCGCCGCGGCAGCGATCTGCTCGATGGTGGTCTCGTCGTAGCCCTTCTCCTGGAACAGGCGCAGTGCCTCGCGCTGGATCGCTTCTTTGGTCTTGAGCTTCTTGCGCTCGCGCAGTCCGCGCGTAATGGGCGTGATGGTGTTCGGCATCAGGCGACGACGGGCTCCCTCTCTAGCGCCTCGACCGGCGTCTCGCTCCGAAGTGCTCGTGCAGGCAGGAAGAGCGCCATGAGCACCGCGCCCACGACCATCATCGCCGCACTCACAACCATCACCTCTGACATGCCCTGAGCGTAAGCGTCCTGCGCTGCTCGCAGCAGGCGCGCGCCGAGCGGTGACGGCAGGTGGCGGGCAATGGCCGCCGCGACGGCGACGCTGCTTTGCGCCGCGGACTGCACCGTCGCAGGCAGGCCGCCGAGGTGGCTGCTCAGCCCGGCCTGGTAGGCGCCGTTGAGAATGCTGCCCATGATGGCGACGCCGAACGATGAGCCGATGTTCTGGAGCGTGCGCGTGAGCGCGCTTCCGGCGCCGGTCTCGCCCGCCGGCAGCGAGCCGAGGATGGCGTCGAGGGCGGGAACCATCGTGAACGCGATGCTGATTCCGATCACGGCCAGGGCGGCGGCCACCAATCCGTAGCCGGTGTCGACACCGACGCGCGAGAGCATGAGCATGCCGACCGCATTGCCGAGCATTCCGCTCGCCACCATGATCTTGGCGCCAAAACGCTTCGCCATCCAGTCGGTGCTGATGGCGCCGACCATCATGGCCGCGATCAAAGGCAGCAGCCGGATGCCGGTGCCCTGGGCGTCGTTGCCCTGCACGATCTGCAGGAACGGCGACAGGATGAACAGCACGCCGGTCATGGCGAAGCCCACGATCGTGAAGGCGACCGTCGCCCACGAGAATCGCGCGCTCGCGAACAGCTTGAGATCGATGAGTGGAAACCGGGTCCGAAGCTGCCACATCACGAATGCGGCGATCAGCACCGCACCGCCCGCGATCGGGCCCCAAACCTGAGCGTCGCTCCAGCCGCGGATCGGCTGCTCGATGATGCCGTAGACGATCCCGGTGACCCCGAGCACCTCGAGAACCGCGCCGATCCAGTCGAGTCGACGCGCGGCCGGGTCCTTGCTCTCTGGGACGAAGAACCAGACGCCGATCGCGGCGATGACGACCACCGGCGCGTTGATCAAGAAGATGGAGCCCCACTCGTAGTGCGTCAGAAGCCAGCCGGCCAGGAGTGGTCCGAGCGGCAGACCGATGAACGAGCCGGCGCCGGCGAGGCCGATGGCGCGCTGGCGCTCGTCCTCCTGGAACATCGATGGCAGCATCGATTGCATCAGCGGCAGGACGATCGCGCCGCTGATGCCCATAACCGCGCGCATGGCGATCAGGCCGTTGGCGGAGGTCATCTGGCTCGCGATCACCGACGAGATCCCGAATGTCACCAGGCCGACGAGCAGCATCCGCTTGCGGCCCAGTCGGTCGCCGAGGACGCCGGCCGGCAGCATGAACCCCGCCAGCGCGAGCGTGTATGCGGCCGACATCCACTGCAGCTGGTCGGTGGTCGCGCTGAGCTTCGCCGATAGCGTCGGCAGCGCCGTGATCAGGATCGTGATGTCGAGCCCGAGCACGAGCCCGCTGATGGTCAGGGCGGCCAGGCCAAGCCACCGATCTTGGAGTTGGGGTGTAGTATTTATCGTGGTGACGTTCATCGCATCCCTCCTTCCACCTTGATTCGGGTCACATGATAAATAGAGTGGCTCTAAAAATCAAGTGGCTACAGAGAACTGCCGCATCCTGGTTGGTCCTCGGGCTGCTCGCGGCTTGCACCGGGGGCGGCAGTGGCCACATCGACGCCGGCGTCGCGAGCCCACGCCACGTCTTCGTGATCGTCATGGAGAACAAGTCGTACGACGTCGCGCTGTCGGGTCGGTTCACAGCGTCGCTGGCGGCCAAGTACGGGCTGGCCGGCAACTATCACGCGATCACCCACCCGAGCGTGCCCAACTACCTGGCGCTGACGTCGGGCTCCACATGGGGGGTGCGCGACGACGGCTATTACGCGTTGTCGAAGCAGGACCTGGGCACCCAGCTCACGAACGCAGGTGTGTCGTGGCGGGCCTACATGGAGGGCCTCGGCGATGCCGGTTGCCTTGACAGCCCGGCCCCTTACTCGTCCAACCACAACCCCTTTGCTTACTACGGAGGAGCCTGCCCCGCCAATGTTGTCCCGTTCACCGCGTTATCGGCAGACCTTGCCGGCAACACACCGCGGTTCAGCTGG
>VBGM01000183.1 GCA_005880855.1 Chloroflexota bacterium | reverse complement strand
CGTTGGCGAAACTTCGGCCGACCTGCCGTGCGGCTTCAATCGGATCGAGCGGAATGCGAAGGTTGCGCGCAATCACGTTGCCCGATCCCATGCGCAACGCTCCCAGCCTCAGCACATCTGCGGGCGGAGGACCTGACGTAAAGGTATCCATCACGCCTTCGACGGCCGCGCGCAGCGTCCCGCCCCCACCGGCGGCGATCACGAGCGAGGGCCTCGAGGCGAACCGCGCGTACTCCGATGCGGCCGAGCGCGCGTCCGGATGGTTGTCGACCACCATCGTCTCGACCTCGAGCGAGGAACCGTGGCCCGACCGGAGCGCATTCCCGAGGGTCTCCCCGAACTCCGCCACGTGTCCCGTTCCGGACGCGCGATTCAGGATGAGGAGAGCCGACGCCGTCACTGCACCGAGTCGTCCGGCTCTGCCTCGTGCGCAGTCCCGCGGCGCCGCACGATCGCGAGCGGGACGCCGGCCAGCAGGATGGCGATGATCAGCACGGCAATTGCGATCGGCAGGATCTGGCTGTTGGGACCGCCGTGCGAAACCGCGTTGGATGGATATCCGGCTGCGTAGTAGCCGAACTTATCGATGGTGGCGTCAATGGTGAAGGGCTGAGCTTCCGACTGCACCGGGATCGACGTCCACGGTCCGTCGGGAGAGTCGGCGTGGTAGATGTTGCTCGGCGCGGGAATCAGGTCGGAGTACCGCATCACCACGGTCGCCTTCTTGACCAGCGGAGCGCCGGCCGTGATCGCGTACACGTTGGTGGCGAAGGTCAGTCCCGGCGGCTTTGGGCAGGGGCCGACAGGCTTGATGTCGACCGGCACCACCGTCTTGCCGGTCACGTCGAACGCACCCGGCAGGAAATCGATCAGCACCTGGGCGTCGTCGGTGAACGCGACGTTGGCGTCGCTCACTCCGCCGAGGACTTTGATATCCAGATGGCCCGAGGTGGGCGACTGGTTGCCGCCGTAATGGATCGGTGGGCACACGAAGTGGTACGGCTGCTGGGGAGTGAACCCGTCATAGAAACCGGGAGCCACCATCCAGGCGGCGACCAGATACACCGCGGCAGCCGACGCGAGGAGGGCGATGCGGCTCACAGCGCGAGGTCCGCGATGACGTGGCCGACGATGGGTCCGACCAGGTCCTTGCACGCCCACCGCCAGAGTCCGAGCAGCAGACCCGCGGCGGCGACCGCGAAGAGAAACTCGGGCGGATGGGACAGCGCGTGCGCGGCGGTCCACAGGGCCGTGCTGCCGATGATCGCCACCGGTGCACCGCCGAGATCGTCCAGCGCCGCATAGAGGGCGCCACGGAACGCGATCTCTTCGCCGATCGACACCACAACGGCCGGCATGGCAAGGAAGGCGGGCAGGATCGGCGCGGCGCTCGCTCGCGCAGCGGCCGGTAGGAGAAGCACTGCTGCGAGCGCGAGGCCGCCCAGGATTCTCAGGCCCAGGCGCGAGGTGCCGAGGCCGAGCCGGCCGAACGGGACGAACGCGGCGGTGAGCACCATGGCGAGACCGCCGATGACCAGCACCCCGACTGCATCGCGGGACGCGATGGCGGCGAGCGCACGCGTCCACTCGACCAGGAGGATGTACGTGGCGAGAATTGCCGCGCGCACGAGGGGCCGCGTGGCCCGGACCGAGAGCACGAACCGATTATCCGGGACTAGCCTTTGCGCCCTTCGCCAGCCGGTCCGCTCCTGAATAGACGTTGAAGCGATCGCCGCGAAGGAATCCGACCAGCGTCTGGTTGAACTCGCGCGCCAGCGCGACGGCGAGGCTCGAGGGCGCGCCCACCGCCGCCAGCACGGGAACGCCCGCGCCGATCGACTTCTGGACGATCTCGTATCCGGCGCGCCCGCTGACGACGAGGATCGTGCCGGACGCGGGCAATCTTCCATCGAGGAGCATCCGGCCGACCACCTTGTCCACGGCGTTGTGCCGGCCGATGTCTTCGCGAAGCGCGATGAGCTCCCCGCCGGCGTCGAACAAACCCGCGGCGTGGAGGCCGCCGGTGCGCTCGAACACGCCCTGGCCCGACCTCAAGACGTCGACGAGTCCCGGCAGCATCTCCGGATCGACATGCGTGCCGGCGGGCAGCACCGAGAGGTCGCGTCGCAGGTCCTCGATCATCTGCGTCCCGCACACGCCGCAGGCCGAGCTCGCGAGCATGGACCGCTCAGGCTTGCGCCGCGGCTTGGCCGCCAGGCGCACGTCCACATGGTTGGATTCGACGAGGATCCCCTCGACGTCGATACCCGGTTCGGTCTCTCCGGCCTCTGCGCTGATGCGAATGCCGCGAACTTCGTCGACGGAGCGCACGATGCCTTCGGCGTAGAGCAGGCCGAGCGTGAGCTCGATGTCGGCGCCCGGCGTCCGCATGACGACCGCAAGCGGCTCGCCGTCCAGCAGCAGCTGAAGCGGTTCTTCCGTCACCACCGCGTCGGGCGATTCCGTCCACTCGCCGGCGGCGAAACGCCGGATGCGCAGCCCCGGCGCCGCGGGCTTCCCCATCTATCCTTCGGCCACGCGCAGCCGCCGCGCCGAGCGGGGGATCGCGGTCGTGATGGTGAAGCCGCGCCACGAGGTCACACGCTCGGCCCGCAGCTCGAATACCGAAGGAACGGCATCGACGTCGATGGAGTACCGCTCGGCGATGGCGTCGCGATCGGCGGCGCCTCCAAAGGTGCCTCGCACGCATGCGCCCACCATGCGCGAGGGTCGAAAACGGTTTTGCGATTCGACCACCAGCGCACCAGGAGCCCCCGTGCGGACACGCCCAGCCGTGGGCGCGAGCATCACGGTGCCGTGGTCCACCTCCCACAGGGCGGGATGGATGACCGGCGCGCCGCCGTCGTACCAGCACGCGTAGCCGCGGGGCACGCCTGCCAGATGACGGCTGACCTCGGCCGGCACCGCGTCACCTCAGCATCGTTCTGATGCAGCTGCAGAACGATGCGGTTATATGGCATCCACTCGCGCGGGAGCCGCATCATGTCGAGCGCGTAGCCGGCCACGAACGGGACATTGCGCAGCGCGTACTCGGCCATCCCCAGGTACATCCCGGGTCCGGCCAGCGCCGCGCGCACCTGGTTGTTCAGCGAAAGGGGATCGAACACCTCGAGCGTGCCGCGCAGCAGCACGCCCTGGGCGCCTGCGTCGACGAAGAACGCCGCCCGCGGGTCGCGCCTCGCGAGCATGTTCTTGGCCGCGTATCGCGAGGTCGTCATCCACAGGGATCCGGCCGCGAAGCTGTAAGCCGCCGGGTTGACCAGCGGCAGCCGCCCCGCCTTCAAGGCCAGCATGCCGATGCGGGCGCGGCCCAGGATCGCCTGGGCCTCCCGGCTCAATCGCACATAACGAAGATTAAGACGGTGCGCTCTCGAGGGTGTCGCGGATCCTTTCCATGGCCTTCTGGAGCCGCCCCCTGACCACGCGATCCACCTGCCTGGCGATCAGGGCTCCGATCGCGGCAGCAGGCGGCTGGTATGCGATTCGAAGCTCGACCTCGACGCCATCAGGCGCCTTCGTGAACGTGAAGCCACCCTCCTGCTTGATCAGTCCGGTTTCCGATACCCAGCCGATCTCGTGCGGCCGGCGCCAGCGGTCGAGCCGCAGCACGCTCCGCAGCGGAAAGCCCATCGCCACCAGCTCCACCTCGTAGCGCGCGCCGACTCCCGTCGCGCGAGCGCCGATCGGTTCCCATCGGGTAACGCCCTGCAGCACGTCGGCGACGTGACGATGGTCCGCGAAATAGTCGAAGGCACGCTCCGGCGAGATGCGCATGACGACGGAAGCCGAGAACTCGAGCTTCGCCACTGGACGAAGATATCCGCGTGCGGCGGGCCGAGGGGCGGGTATGGGTCGAAGACTCGGTGGCGAGCACGCGCCGCGTCAGCGGCAAGGAGCTCGGCGAGCGTTATGCCATGGACGTGCGCCCGCTGTCGCTTGGCCTGGTGCATATGGAAGGCTCGACCATGCGCCTCGGGCCTCTCGAGGTCCTGCGATTCGGGCCACCGAAGGTGACGCGCACGGGTGTCGCCTGGCCCGTGGAGGGTGGGCTTGCCGCCGGCGCTCCCGGCGGTTCGTTCGCGGTCAGGGCCGCCGGCGGCCGGTTGATTGCAAGCCTCGAGGGATATCGCCCCCGCCTTCCATTCGCCCTGTATGTCGTGAGCCAGCTGCCGATCCACCACCTCGTGATGCGGATGTACTTGCTTCGCGTGCGAGGGCGGCTGCCCGAGCCCGGGATGCCGGCGGCACCCACGCGGCGTCTTGCAGCGGCGGCGGTCGACGTCGGGTTGTGCGCCGTGTTCGCGCTGCTGGTGAGCAAGAGGCGCCGCCTTGCGGCATTCGCCGGCATCGCCGCGGGGTATCACGTCGCCTGCTGGAGCACCTTCGGGCGCACGCTTGGCGGCATCGTCGCCGGGACGCGCGTGGTCGCGGTGGATGGGTCGCGATCGAGCATCAGTCAGTCGGTGGTACGTTTGCTCGCGCTGCCGTGGGCGGCGCTGCGAATGCGCGCGGCTCACGACGAGATCGCGGCCACCGAGGTCGTCGCCGACTAGCAACTAGGATGTGATTCGTGGCATCGGGCGTCGACCTCGTGATCTTCGGCGCCACCGGCGACCTCTCGCGGCGAAAGATCCTCCCATCACTGGGAGCGCTGGTGGCACGCGAGAGAACCAAGCTGCGTGTGATCGGCGCCGGGCGGAGCCACGACACCACCGATCAGTTCCGCGAGCTGGTGAAAGAGGCCAGCGGAAACCCCGCCCTGGCCGCGACCGCCGAGTGGGTCACGCTCGACTACGCAGACCCGGCGAGCTTCGCTCCGATCAACGCGCTCATCACCGGCACGGCGGTCGTCATCTTCTACCTGGCCACACCGCCGGAAACGTTCAGCCCAATCCTGGTCGCTATCGCTAACTCGGCGATGGTGACAAAGGGCGACCCCTCGCGCCGCGTCGTCCTCGAGAAGCCGCTGGGCTACGACCGCAAGTCGGCCAAGGAGCTCAACGCGCAGCTCGCGACGGCCTTCGACGAATCGCAGGTCTATCGCATCGACCACTACCTCGCCAAGGACACCGTCCAGAACGTGCTCGCGTTTCGCTTCTCGAACTCGCTCTTCGAGCCCGTGTGGAATCGCAACCTCGTCGAGACGATCCAGATCACGGTTGCCGAAGAGGAAGGCATCAGGCAGCGGGCCGGCTACTACGACCAGACCGGGGCCGTGCGCGACATCTTTCAAAACCACGTCCTCCAGCTGCTCGCGCTGGTGACGATGGAGCCGCCGACCACGTTCGATCCCGACTACGTGCGCCGCGCCAAGCGGGCAGCCCTTCGCGCGATGTCGCCGCTGGACGTGACGTCCGCGGTGCGCGGGCAATACGAGGGCTACCTCGACGAGCCAGGCGTCTCATCCGAGTCGCGCCGGGAAACGTATGCCGCGGCTCGGGTATCGATCGAAAACTGGCGCTGGGACGGCGTGCCGATCTTCGTCCGCACCGGAAAGGCGCTGCGGCGCCGCGCCACCGAGGTTGTGATCAAGCTGCGCGACGCCCCGCTGCTGCGTATCGGGGGCCGCCGCCAGCGAGGCATCCCGACATTGATCGTCATCAGGGTCCAGCCCGACGAGGGGATCACCTTGCGGATCGGCGCCAAGCGTCCCGGTCCGAAGTTCGAGCTCGTGCCCGCCGGCATGAGGCTCGACTACGCGAAGCTGACGAAAGCCCCATTGCCCGATGCTTACGAGAACGTCCTCTCAGAGGTCCTTGCCGGCGGTCACTCCGCATTTCCAGGCGCGGAGGAGATCGAGCTGCAGTGGGAGATCGTTGATCCGCTCATCAAAGCCTGGGAGGCCGAAGGTCACCCGGAGGTCTATCCCGTCGGGTCGTGGGGCCCGCGCGCGGCGGACGACCTGGTCGCGGGGGGCGGTGGCCGCTGGATCGTCAGCGGCGACGAAGCCGGCACCGCCTGAATCACCTCCTTTCACTGGCGGGATTCAGCCATTCGGGCACACTTGGTCGCCTCTCAGCCAAGTGATACAGCCATTACTGCACGGATGTCAGGCGCAAAAAAAAGAGGGGCAGCGTCGCTGCCCCTCTTGTTGAACGAACGAACTACATCTTGCGGGCAGCCATGCCGCCCGGCATCTTCATCGTGCCGCTCATCCAGAGCTCCGCCTTGTTCGGGTAAAGCACGATCAGAAGGACCGCAGCAATGATCGCGATGATGAAAGACACGATGTCGAAGCGACCGAGCGAGATCTGCAAGAAGATCTGGTAGATCACCTGCAGGATCGCGTAGAGGATCAGCGCGCGAACCCAGCTCACGTTGGCCACAGGGTCGAAGCCCGCGATCATCAATCCGGCGCCGAAGGCGACACCGGCCACCGAAGCCGTGACGCCGAACCACGTGTCGAACGGAATCCATGTGGGGAATGCCGATCCTGCAACGATCAGGATTCCCATCACCCACATCAGGAGCTTCAACGCCAATGGGTTCCACTTAGCCACTAGTCCCTATCCTCCATTCGACCGCAGTTGATGTTGTATTTAGTGAGAGCAGCGGTCATTTGTAGCCAACGTTGTACGCCAAATGCACGTGAGTTGCAACGGTAGTCAACTCAAAACTTGCGCACCGCCCCGCCAAACACGGAGCGGGCGGAGGCCATAGGACCATGCGAAGGCTCCCTCGTGGTCGGCGTCCCAAAGGACGAGATCGGCCAGCATCGTCGCGGCCACCGCGCCTCGATCGAGGCGGGCGACCGAGGCAGCGCCGCCGACCGTGGCGGCGAGCAGCGCCCGCTCGACCGACAGCTTGAAAACCGCCACGGCCATGGCGACCACGACGCTCATGGAAGTGATCCCGCTCGTGCCTGGGTTGTGGTCGGTACCGAGGGCGATGGTCGTGCCGGCGGCCAGGAAATCCTTGACCGGCGGCAGCCTTCCCATGGACAACGCGGTGCCAGGCGCGAGTGTGGCCACCACCCCGGCTCGCGCAAGCGCCACGGCGTCGCCCCGATTCGCGCGAAGGAGGTGATCCGCAGAAGCCGCGTGGAGTTCGGCCGCGAGCCGGGCGCCGCCGGTGCGCGCGAGCTCATCGGCGTGTAATCGAGGGATAAGCTGCGCCTTGATCGCCGCCTTCAGGATGCGCCGCGTTTGCGAAACGGAGAAGTACCCGCGGTCGCAGAACACATCGCAGAATCGCGCCCCGGCTGAGTAGGCATCGCCGCACCACGAAGCGGCTTGCTTTGTGTACTTGCCAAGGTCGGCGCCTCGGTCGGGCGGCTGAGCGTGCGCCGCCAGGAACGTGACCTCGATGCGCGGAAGCACGTCGCGCTCGCTGAGGCGTTTGAGGATCCGAGTCGCCTCGAGCTCGCCCTCACGCTCGAGGTGGTATCCGGTCTTCGCCTCGACGGTGGTGGCGCCGCCTTCGAGCCATTTCCGCAACCGCTCGCCGGTCGCCTTTTCGAGAGTCTTGTAGCTCGCGTCGCGCGTGGCTTTGACCGTCGCGACGATCCCCCCGCCCGCCTTTGCGATCTCTTCGTACGAGGCCCCGGCGGTGCGCATCGCGATCTCGGCCATCCGGTTGCCGGCGTATACGGGATGCGTATGCGCGTCGATGAGCCCGGCGGTGACGAGACCGCCGCCGCAGTCGTCTTCGTGCGCGACGTAGCCAAGGAGATCGATCGGCTCCTCACCCGCTCGCCCGCACCAGGCGATGTGCTCGTCGTCGTCGCAGATGATCGCCGCCTTTTCGATCACGCCGGCCTGGGTGCCGGTGAAGAGGCGGCCGATGTTGTGGAGGCGCCTCACTGCGAAACTACGGTTTTGCCGCCGACGACCACGTTGGTGACATTGCAGCCAGAAAAGCTGTAGATGAGGTAGGCGGGGCTCAGCTCGCGCCACTGGCCGTGAGGATCCTCGAGGGTGATGAAGTCGGCGAGCATGCCCGGCTCGAGCTCGCCTGCTTGCCAGCCCAGGGCGATCATGCCGTCACGCGTCGCGGCGCGCAGCAGCTCCTCCGGCTGGTGCAGCACGCGGCGGCCGGTCGCCCGCCTCTGGTCGAGCTCGAGCCCGCGGGCCTCTTCGAGGATGTCGATCACCGCATTGGAGTCGCTGCCGAGCGTAAGCGCACAGCCCGCGTCAGCCAGCGCGCTCATGGGCCCGACGCGGTCGCCAAGGTCTCGCTCCGTCGTCGAGCACGCGCAGACCTGAACGTCGTAGAAGCCCAGGAGCGAGACGTCGTGCTCGCTCAAATGTATGGCGTGCACGGCGGTGAGGTCAGAGCTGAGGATCCCCTCGCGATCCAGAAGCTCCGCCGGTGTGCAGCCTTCGACCTCCAGGCACTCTTCAACCTCGGCCGGCTGCTCGGCGAGGTGGATGTGCAGCGGCATGCCGCGATCCTTCGCGTACGCGAAAACGATCCGCATCGACGCGGGGTCGACCGCGCGCACGCTGTGGATGGCGGCGGCGATGCGTACGCCATCCGCATCCTTCAGCTCGTCGACTCGCCGCGCCCACCGATCGGCGTCACCATCTGAGAAAGTCTTTTGTGCGCCCTCGAGGGGCCTGCCGTCCATGCCGCCGCGTAAATAGCAAGCGTCGATGAGCGTGATCCGGATCCCCTCCTCGCGCGCCGCATCGATGAGCGCGATCCCGAGCTCGTTGCCATGGCTGTGCAGGTAGTGGAATTCGCCGACCGAGGTGATGCCCGCCTCGAGCATCTCCCTGAACACCAGCCTCGCGTGGTTGAAATAGTCGGCGGGGTCCCACTGGGCGAAGCCGTACATGCTGTCTCGCCACTCCCAGAAGTCGCCGCCGCCCGATTCGACCTCGCCGCGCAGCAGACGCTGAAACGCGTGGCTGTGGACGTTGGCGAGGCCGGGGATCGTCCAGCCCTTCAGTACGACCGCGTCGCGCGGGGCAGGCGCTCCTTCGGTGATAGTTTTGATCAGCCCATCCTCCACCTCGATCAGCACGTTCTCGGCGCGATGGCCCAGCCACGCCTGCTCCGCGTGCCAGCGGCCGGAACCATTCATCTATGACATGGGAATGTGGACGCCGCGCTCGCGCGCGACGTCGAGCGCGCGCTGGTACCCGGCGTCGGCGTGCCGGATCACGCCGGTCCCAGGATCGTTGGTGAGCACCCGCTCGAGCTTGCGCGCGGCTTCGGCGGTTCCGTCCGCGACCACCACCATCCCGGCATGAATCGAGCGCCCGATGCCGACGCCGCCGCCATGGTGGACGCTCACCCACGACGCGCCGCTCGAGGTGTTCAGCAGCGCGTTCAGAACCGGCCAGTCGGCGATGGCGTCCGACCCGTCGAGCATCGCCTCGGTCTCGCGGTAGGGCGACGCGACCGAGCCCGAGTCCAGGTGATCGCGGCCGATCACGATCGGCGCCTTGACCGCGCCAGTGCGCACCAGCTCGTTGAACCGGAGCCCGGCGCGCGCGCGCTCGCCGTATCCGATCCAGCAGATGCGCGCGGGCAGGCCCTGGAAGTGCACCTTCTCGCCCGCGGCCTTGATCCAGCGCACCAACGCGGCGTCGCCGGCGAACTCATCGATCATGGCCCGGTCGGTGACGGCGATGTCCTCCGGATCGCCGGAGAGCGCGACCCATCGAAAGGGCCCCTTGCCCTCGCAGAACAGCGGCCTGATGTACGCGGGCACGAACCCGGGAAACTCGAATGCCCGCTCGCTGCCGCCAAGCTTCGCCTCCGCGCGCAGGCTGTTGCCATAGTCGAAGACCTCGGCGCCGTGGTCGAGGAAATCGATCATGGCGTCGACGTGGCGCGCCATGCTCACGCGCGCGCGGCGCACGTACTCGCCGGGGTCGTCGAGACGCAGCTCCTGGGCATCCTCGGGACTCAGCCCCGCCGGGATGTAGCTCAGCGGATCGTGGGCGGACGTCTGGTCGGTGACCACATCGACCTCGAATCCACGCGATGCAAGCGTGGGCAGCACCTCCGCCGCATTGCCGTGCAGCCCGATGGAGAGGGCCCGCTTTGCCTTCTTGGCATCGAGCGCGAGGCGCAGCGCGTCCTCGAGATCGGCGGCGCGCACGTCGAGGTAGCGATGGTCGATTCGACGCTGGATCCGGTCGGCATCGGCTTCGACGCAGATCGCGACGCCGCCGTTGAGCGTGATCGCGAGCGGCTGGGCGCCGCCCATGCCGCCAAGACCGGCCGTGAGGGTGATGGTGCCCGCGAGCGAGCCGCCGAACCGCTTGTGCGCGACCGCGGCGAAAGTTTCGTAGGTGCCCTGGAGGATGCCCTGGGTGCCGATGTAGATCCACGATCCGGCCGTCATCTGGCCGTACATGGTCAGACCGAGTGCCTCCAGGCGCCGGAACTCGTCCCATGTCGCCCACTCCGGCACCAGCAGCGAGTTGGCGAT
The DNA here is from genome assembly GCA_005880855.1 of Chloroflexota bacterium. Taxonomy (GTDB): domain Bacteria; phylum Chloroflexota; class Dormibacteria; order Dormibacterales; family Dormibacteraceae; genus UBA10449. Next base: position 4,384 of record VBGM01000183.1, on the reverse strand, counting down.
GAGCACGCGCGGCGCCCACTCGTGCGTGTCGAACACGCCGACCGGCTTGCCGGACTGGACGAGAAGCGTCTGGTCGCCTTTCAGCGCCTTCAGCTCGCGGACGATAGCGTCAAACGCGTCCCACGACCGGGCGGCGCGGCCGGTGCCGCCATAGACCACAAGGTCCTCCGGCCGCTCGGCGACGTCGGGATCCAGGTTGTTCATCAGCATCCTCATCGCGGCTTCCTGCGGCCATCCGAGGCAGCTGAGGCTGGTGCCGCGCGGTGCCCGGACGACGCGCGGGCCGCTCATCTCAACGTGCCGGCTGCGGTTTGCGCGGCTGCGATGACGGCGCCGCTTCGGATGAGCGCCTCTGCCGCGGCCAGCTCAGGGGCGACCACGCGGTCGGGACCGACGCCTGGGATCTGCATGCGCACCAGGTCGCGGACCGCGGCCGTGGCGGGCGCGGGCTTGAGCGGCGCACGAAGGTCGAGCGCGCGCGCGGCGGAGACCAGCTCCACGGCGAGGATGCTCGTGAGGTTGTCGAGCACCGTCCGCAGCTTGAGGGCCGCGCCCCAGCCCATCGACACATGGTCCTCCTGCATCCCCGAAGTAGGCACGGAGTCGACGCTCGCCGGCGCCGCGAGCCTGCGGTTCTCGGCCACGAGGGCGGCGGCGGTGTACTGCGCGACCATGAGCCCGGAGTTCACGCCAGGCTCTTCCGCGAGGAACGGCGGCAGGCCCTCGGAGCGATGCGGGTCGAGCAGCCGATCGACTCGGCGTTCGGCGATAGCCCCCACCTCGGCGGCGGCGATGGCGAGGAAGTCGGCGGCGAACGCCAGGGGCTCGCCGTGGAAGTTGCCGTTGGATTCCACCTCGCCGTTCTCGAGGACCACGGGGTTGTCGATTGCCGAGCCGAGCTCTATGGCTGCGGTCCGGCGCGCGAACTCCAACGTATCGCGGGCGGCGCCGGCAACCTGCGGGCTGCAGCGCACCGAGTAGGAGTCCTGCACGGCGTGCGCGGAGTGGCGATGTGAGGCGACGATGCCCGATCCACGCATCAGTCGCGCGAGGTTGGCGGCGCTGGCCACCTGCCCCGGATGCGGGCGGATCTCGTGCAGGTGCGGCTGGAATGGCCGGTCGGTGCCGAGCAGCGCCTCGGCCGACATCGCGGCCGTCACGTCGGCGACGCGAAAGCAGAGCTCCGCGTCGCTGCACGCCAGGGCGAGCATGCCGAGCATGCCGTCGGTGCCGTTGATCAGCGAGAGGCCTTCCTTGGTCTCGAGCTTGAGGGGCTTGATCTTCGCCGCGCGCAGGGCCTGGGCGGCGGGCTGGCGCGCGCCATCGGCGTTCGTCACCTCGCCTTCGCCTACCAGCGCAAGGGCGATGTGCGCCAGCGGCGCGAGGTCGCCGCTGCAGCCGACAGATCCGTAGCGCGGCACGACTGGAGTGATCCGCGCGTTGAGGGCGGCGATGAGCGTTTCGGCCACCGCCGGCCGCACGCCGGACAGCCCCATCGCGAGGGTGCGCGCCCGCAGCAGCATCGTCGCCCGCACCACCTCGACATCCGAGGGTGGGCCGACCCCGGCGGCGTGCGAGCGGATCAGCGCGATCTGGAGCTCCGGCTGCCGCAGGGGTGGAATGCGCGTGCCGGCCAGCGCCCCGAATCCTGTCGAAACGCCGTAGACCGGCTCACGGGACCGCGCCGCCCGCTGCACGCGGGCCTGGCTCTGCTCCATCCGGGTCCGCGCGGTCGCCGACAGGGCGACCTTTTCGCCGTGACGCGCCACCGCGACGACCTGCTCCTCGTCCAGTGAGGCGCCCCGCAGCGTGACGGTCACGCTGTGTCCCGCCGCCGAGGTTCCTTGCATCTTCGCGTCCTAGGCGGCCGGGCGCCTAATCGCCCCACGGAATCTTGCGATTCCGCGGGGACCCCGAGAGAGGCGCTGAAGCCTGCGTCGCCTCCTGCGCGCGCTCGGTCACGCATCTACGCGATGCGCTCCCTCGCGTGCTCGTCGTCTCCTTGGCTCCGGCCGCCGATGCCGCGAATCTGCAGCGGAGCCCAGCGTCGGGACACAGGCGAAGGCTAACGGGTCACGGGGCGGGGATGAAGCGGGCGCGCACCGGCTTTTCGTCCTCGACCTCGACCATCCACGTCGAACCCTTGTCGTAGCCGCCGAAGCCGGGCTTGATCACCCGCCGGCGGACGAGGTCCTCGACCAGCTCCCAGACGAGATCGCCGTGCGTGCTCAGCACCACGTTGTCGAGCTTGGGGTCGTCCAGGAACTCGTACGCACCGCGCAGCCCGCGGCCCTCCGCGAGGGTCGGGGTCTTTTTGATGTCGAGTTCGCGGTCTTTAGCCAGCGGCTCGACGGTCTGCATGCAGCGTAGGTAAGGGCTCGAGTAGATCGCGGAGATCTTGAACGGCTTCATCACGTCGATCAAGCCCTCGGCCTGCTTCATCCCTTTCTTGCTCAGCGGCCGGACCCGGTCGTCGCCTTGCCAGTGGCCCCGGCTGCCGGCCTTCGCGTGGCGTACGAAGTAAAAAGTCGCCACTACCTTCCAGCCGACGTCGCAGGGGCGGGCGGGCCTGCCCCGGCCGCGACTTTGTCTTTCATGTCTGCCATCGTCGCCGGGAGTAATCCTTGAGGAAATCCCTACAGCGGGAAAATGAGCAGCGCGGCAAAGCCGCGCGATGAGAGAAAACCGACAGGTTGTCTCTCATATTTTTATGGCATCCATTTCCGCAAACGTTTTCTATCCAGAGCTTTCCAGACCTTGGGCCATTTCGCGCGCGCGTCCTGCGCCGCGAGGTGCTCCATCGCGATTAGCTCCCCGGCTACGAACGCCCTGCGGCCGGTCACACGCGCTGAGCGCAGCCACGCCTGCGCGGTGACGCTGTCCTGGTGCTCACCCAGGATGGTCTGCAGCTTGGCCGCCGCGCGCGCGAATGCGGTGGCGCCCTCGCCGACGACCGGTGCCACGGCCTCAGCGGCGTAACGCGCGCGCTTGGCGAGGATGCGGATTCGGTGCAGCTCGGGGTCGGTGGGTTGCTCGGGCAACTGCCGCACGGCGCTGCGTAGGCGGCGCCACGGACCGGTCGCCAGCGGAGGCAGCACCTGCGACGCCGGTTGGTCCGCGTCCAGCGTGCACACCGGCGAATGCGCCGCCGCCACCAACGCCTCGAGCAGGTCGACATAGCGCTGGGAGTCGAGCTCGCCGTACAGCTTCTTCCGCAACGATTCGATCTCTAGCTCTAGGAGGTGGAGGAGAGAAGACGCCGACCGCGAGTCGCTTGCGGGCAGCGATTTGGCCCGCTCGCGGAGACGGTCGAGCAGCACCTCGCGGTCCCGCACCGCGCCCAGAGCCATCGCGAGCCAGCCGAGCTCGGAGCGCAGCGGCTCGGTCCACTCCGGTTCGAGCAGCGGACCGAACGTGCGCAGATGCGATCGCAGCTTGCGGGTCGCGACGCGCGCCTGGTGCACGGCCTCCGGGTCCTTGCTCGTGCGCACGAGAGGGTCGTTGCGTAGGATCGCTGCGACCGACTCGGCCAGCACGGTGCGGATGACCTCGCGAGCCGGCGATTCGGGTGTGACGGGAAGTGGGGCGACCTCTGGCGGCTCCATCGCGCGAGGGCCGAGGGCGCGGATGTGCTTGGGCGTAGGGTCCGGGGCTCCCGCCCCCGCGCCGCGGAGCCGATCGACCAGCGGCGCAATGACAGCCTCGTTGCCGTCCGCGCCCGCGACCTCGACCTCGATCTCGCGAAACCGCGCGGCGACCCGGCGGCCGTCTCGCACCGAGACCTCGTCGTCGACGACCTCGGCCATGCGGCCGCCGTCCGCGCCCACGAGCCTCACCCGCCGCCGGATCGTCGAGAGGCGCGCAACGGGGACCAGCTCCGATTTGCGGACGTAGGCACGCACCAGCCCGACGGCCGCCACGGGCGGCTTCTTGGGGCCGCCGGCGAAAGTGATCTCGTCGCGCTCCAACAATCCGTTGCTGGACGATGGGGATAGCTTCAGCGTCCAGCCTTCGCCTGCCCGGTATCGAAGCGAGACGCCCCAGCGCGCGAGGCGGAGGTCGGGAGTGTCGTAGTAAACGGTCTCCAACCGGACGGCTTCGGGCGGGGTGACGGTCACGCCATCGACGACTCCGGTTAGGTCCGGGAGGTGGAACGCGGGACCGGCCCCGAGCTTCACCTCTCTTTCTTTAATGGGGTCCCCGCGAATTCAAGCCGAAGGCTCTGAATTCGTGGGGCTTAAGCATGTTTTATAAGGCTTACCACTCCATTGCCTCGCGCGCGCTCCAGGGCCAGCTCCTGGAAGCGTTTCTGCGAGTTGAGACCGCGCTCCGTTTGCACATGCCGCCACGAGCCGTCGGGCTGCAGCTCCCACGCCAGCACGTC
>VBGM01000182.1 GCA_005880855.1 Chloroflexota bacterium | reverse complement strand
ATGAAGTTCCAGGACCAGACGAGCGCCATGTCCGACCCTGACTGTTCGGCGATCTGGGCGGCACGCTGAGCGTCAGCGAGGGCCTCTACGTTGGCGCCATTGAACGTGGCCAGCCCGGCGAGCCTGATGTAGGCAATCGCGAGCGACTCGCTGGGTCCCTGCACCTCGAGCACATCGCGCGCGCGCTCGAACTCGTGCCTGGCCCGGTCGTTTCGCAGCAGCTCCCAGTAGCACCTCCCGAGCAGAAGCCGGTAGCTCGCGCCTTCGACGGCCAGTCCCGCGGACTCGAGATTGGCAATCCCCTCCTCGAGAAGACGGCGCGCTGCCTCGGGCTCCGTGTTGTTCCAGTACGCGTCGCCGGCGCGGCAGAGAAGCCTTGCGCGCTCAACCAGGTCCTTCACATGCGGCGCCGCACGCTCCAGCATGTCGGCTGCGTCGCGATACGCGCGAGCATGGGTTGCGGCTTCAGCGGCCGCAACGCAGACAGGCACTGCGTCGTCATAGCGGCCGGCCGCAAGCAAGTGGTGTGCAAGGTCGACGGCCGCGGCGTCCGGCCGCGCGGCCAATACCTGGGCGACCCGCGCGTGGAGCTGCTGCCGCTTCGGCATGATCAGGTCCTCGTACACCGCCTCCCGCGTGAGCGCGTGCCGGAACTGGAATTTGCCCGGCGTCCGCTGATCCTCCTCGAGCAGCTGGTAAGCCACACATGTCTCGAGAGACGAGTAGACCGCCGACTCGTCCATGCCGGTGACCGCGATGAGCGTGGCGACGTCGGCCGCCCGGCCGATCACCGAAGCGGCCGACAGAACGTCGACCTCGTCTTTGCGCAGTCGCTCGAGCCGGTGCAAAATTGCAGCCCGCACATTGCGCGGGATGCGCATCTCGGTCAGGGCCTTACGGTCCCAGCCGGTCGTGGTGCGGAAGATGTCGCCGCGGTCGACCGCGTCCCTAAGCATCTCCTCGACCACGAACGGGTTGCCCTCGCTGCGCTCCTGTAGAAAATCGCGAAACTCTTCGCTGACCGTGGTCTCGTGAAAGATCGCGAGCACCATCTCGCCCACCGAGTCGGTGGACAACGGCTGCAGCTCGATGAACTCGGCCGAGCCGGCGCGTCGCCAGCCCTGGATGGTTGGCACCAGCGGATGCTTCCGGTGCATCTCGTCCATGCGGTACGTGGCGAGGACAAGGACGTTCGTCGAGCGCAGCCGCCGCGTCATGTAGTCGAGCAGCTCGCGCGTGCCGGGATCGGCCCACTGGAGGTCCTCGAGGACGAGGAGCAGAGCCCTATCGCGGGCCGCGTCACGCAGCAGGAGAAGGATGGCCTCGAACATGCGCAGCTTGGCCTGGGTGGCATCGGCCCCCGTCGCCGACGCGCGCCCGAGCTGCGGGAAGAGCTGGGCCAGCTCGTCGGCGGCCGGGCCCAAGCGCGCCTTGAGCTCTTCTGTGTTCTCGGTGGTCAGGCGGTTGCCGATCGCCTCCAGGAACGGGAGATAGGGCAGCGAGAGCTCGGCTTCGCTGCAGGCGCCCGACATGACGGCACAGTGCAGTCGCTGAGCGCGTGCGATCAGCTCGCTTACGAGCCGTGTTTTGCCCATGCCCGCCTCGCCGCCGAGGATGACCACCCCGCCATCGCCACGGAGAGCAGCCAGGAGCGCGTCCTCGAGTGAGGACAGCTCGGATTCGCGGCCGATGGTCGTGGGACAGAGGACGCGGGCCAAGGCCATGCGTCTAGTCTCCCAGCTTCGCTAGCTCTTGCCCGCCTCCGCCTCGCGCAAGCGCCGGCTCAATGTCTCCAGCAGCCGGTACGTCACCTCGGGGTGGTCCTGCAGGAAGGGTTTGAAGCCCCACTCAGGGACCGCGGCCAGGACGAGATCGGTGTGCGCGGTCACGCTGGCGCTGCGGCCCTGATGGTCGAGGAGGGCCATCTCACCGAAGTGATCCCCAGCGCCCAGCCTGCGGTGACGGCCGTCGGGGGTGGCAACCTCGGCCTCGCCCTCGAGGATGACAAGGAAGCCGACGCCTCCTTCGCCGCGGATCATGATCTCCGCGCCCTCCGGGTGCCGGATCTCGCGCATCGACTTCGCGGCCTTTTTGAGCTCGCCGGGGGACATGCCTTGGAAGATGCCGACAGGCTTGAGGTCCATGGCCGCGATTCTACTTCTAGAAGAGATGGGTGAGCGAGCGCCGCAGCGGCTTGCGGCCCGGCTCCTCGTGGTAGGCGGGCATGAGCTCCGTGATGCGCTCGAACCCGGCGTCGGTGAGCGATTCAGGCGTCTGGCCCGCCGTGCTCAACGCGTGGCCGATCACCACCACGATTCGCTTGCGGAGCCACAGGTCCTTGGTGCCCGACAGCGCGACGGGAATCACCGGCACGCCCGCCTTGATCGCGAAATGCGCGAAGCCCTTCTTGAAGGGCATGAGCTGGCCCTCGGCGGGCCCGTAGTTGCCCTCGGGGAACAGCGCCACCGCGCCGCCGACCTCGAGCGCGCGATCCACGTGGTGAAAGAGGGCGCGGTCGCCGTGGCGATCGCGATCGACCGGGACGAAGCCGCCGGTGTGGCGAACGATGAACCACTGGACTTTGCGCGTGACCAGGATCGTCGGGTCCGCGAGGAAGTGGATGCGGGGCTCGACCGGGAAGAGCAGGAGCAGCGCGAACTCGTCGAGCCAGTTGAGGTGGTTGGCGATGAGCACGTAGTTGCCCGAACGCGGGATGTTCTCCTTGCCCCGGACGTCGAATCGGAAGATCAGGCGGAGGAGCGGGACGCCGAGCAGCCGGACCAATCGATACGAAATGGTCGCCTCGCGGCGGACGGGAAGGAGATCGGCGGGTGGGAGCGCGGTCCGGGCCACGGGCCGGAGTCTAGAGGCCGCTGATGAACTCCACCAGGGTTCGGAAGCAGCCCATGGACAGCTGCGTCGCACGGGCGGTGCTCGTCAGGGTGCCGTAGTCGGAGCCGGTCAGGTGCCCGGCCCTGGTCTGCGCGTCGACTTCGTTGACGAAAGCGCCGAGCTCATTGCACGAGGCCCCGGAGCTGCCGCGAGCGTAGGCGGCGGTCGCGGCGTCCAGCTTCGCCTGCAGGCTGTTCTTCTGGCCGGCGTTGAGACCCGCACGGCTTTGCACGAAGGCGCCGATCTTGCCGATCGCCTCCGCCGGCGTGAGGATGTCAACCGTGGTGCCGACCGTGGCCGATGCCCCACCGTCGTCGTCGGTGACCGTCAGGTCGGCGTAGAAGTAGCCCGACCCCGTGTACTTGTGGGTGGTGAAGAAGGTGGTCGGTTGGCCGGCGGGGATGGTGGTCGTCGACGAGGCGCCATCACCGAACTTCCAGGTGACCGTGTGGTCGTCGAGCAGGCCGGGGTCCGAGAAGGAACCCGTGAAGGTCAGCTCTTCACGCGACACCACCACGATGGTCGGCTGGGTGAGGCTGATGAACGTGGCGACGGGAGCAACGTTGGCGCCGGTGATCGACACCGGAAGAGCGTTACCTGGGACGCCGCCGTCGTCGGTCGCCTGCAGCGTGACCAGGTAGGTGCCTTCGTCGTTTGGCTTGAAGCTGAAGGTGGCGGCGGTGCCGGAGCCGTAGTCGGTGCCGTTCTTGGTCACCTTCCAGCTGTAGCTGAAGGGGGCCGCGTTGTCTTCGGCGCTGGGGCTCACGGCTGAGGCCGTCAAAGCGATCGACGTCCCCTCGGGCCCGCTGGCAGGCGCCCCGTGGATCGCGACCGTGGGCTGCACGCTGTTGACCACAGTCGTGAATTTGGTCGAAGTCTTCACGCCCCCACTGTCGGCGGCCGTAATGGTGATGGTCTGGCCCTGGCTTTCGTCACGCGCCGCGCCCTTCCACGACCACGTTCCGGTCGCTGCGTTGGGGGTGACAGTCCCGGCCGGGCTGGTGTCCGAGGTGGTGGCTGTCAGCGTGACCGTGTCTCCGTCGGTATCGGAGTAGGTGCCGGTGTTGGCGGGCACCGCGCCCTCAAACACCGAAACCGAGCTCGTGTCCGCGCCGACCTTGGGCGGCTGATTCGTGGCCGGCGAGAATGCGGTGATGACGTACGTCCTGAAGGGGAAGTCGTAGCCCAGGTTCGAGATGTAGGACCACGAAGATGGCTTGTTGCCGATCCAGAGCTGGCCGCCCGAGTAGTCCAGGTTCTTGGAGACCGTCCAGCTGAACGTGAGCGCCGACGGCATCACCACGATCGCGTACTGCGTGTTGGCGGTGACCGAAAACTTGGGCGAGATCGTGTAGTCCACCCAAGTGCAGCAGTTGACGAATCCGGAATAGTGCGCCGTGCTGGAGTAGGACGCAACGGGCTTGCCGGTGGTTGCGTCGACCGGCACGATGTAGATGTCGCCGCTGCCGCCGTAGGGGACGGCCACCGGCAGCGACACCTGGTCGATCTGACCTGTGGTGACGGCTTTGAAGGTCTGCGCCAGCATCTGGCGGTTGGTCGCCGTCTGGACGTTGAAGGTGAAGGGCTGGAAGTTGGCGTCCAGCTTGCCGGCCGTGGCGGCTTGCGCGGTCCCGGCGCCGACCAGCCAGAGGCTTCCGGCCACGACCAGCGTTAGGAAGCGGCGCGTGGCATTCCTTTTAAGGAATCGCCCCTGGGCAGCCTGACGCCAGTCGTTCATGACCAGATGGACGTGCGATGCGTTCATTACCTGCGCCACTTCAACGGTGCTGGGGCTTAAATTGGTCGGCGCCGTGACATGCTCGCCGGGGGAGGCTTAGATGGGCCGCGTAGTTCTGATCATCGGCGGGGTCATCGGTTGCATCGTGGTCGTGCTTGGCGTCTTGTTCTTGATCTTGGCCGTCACCCAACCGGACGCCAACCAGTCCGACGAGATTGTCGGCTTTGGAATCTTCACCGGGATCGGCCTGGTGATCGCGATCCCATGCCTCTTCTTCGCCTACCGGATGACGCCACCGGTCGCGGCGGGAATGCGGTTTGGTGCCGCCAACCTACCTCCCGCCGCGGCCGACGCGGAGACGCGCTACCTGCAGTGGTTCACGTGGTGCCAGCAGGCGATCGGCGGCGACCCGATCAGCCTTCACGCCGCCACCATGGCCGCACTCAGGGCGCCCGACAACCCCACCGCCGCGGCGTCCGCTGAGGCCTCACGCCAGGCGAGCCGGATCGGCGCGTCAGGACCAATGCCTCCTCCGCCGAACGCGGCCAAGGTCAAGGTGCTGGCCCGCATCGGCGCCTCGACCCTGGGCCTTCTCGAACCCTCTGAACGTGTCCTGGTTTCGTTCCTGGGCACGAACCGGTCTCGTGGCGCCGTGGCGGTGGGGGCGGCTTTTGGGGCCATCGGCGCGGCCGTTGCCGCCAGCCGGAGCGGTGCGGTGTTCGTGACCGTTACCGATCGCAGGGTGATCGGGCTGATCGGCGGCGCCTACGGCGGGCTGGCCAACAACGTCGCTTTGATCGAAACTCGATCCACTGTCTCAGCCAAATTTCCGAAGGGGCTGTTCGGCCAGCGCACGTTCACGATCAAGGGCATGCAGGGCGGATCCGTCTCGGCCGCCGTGACCAAGCCCTGGCGGCCGGAAGCGCTGATCGCGATCGAGCTCCTGGCGCCCTCCGCTATGACGCAGATCGGGCTGATCCGCTAGCCTGCGGCACCTTCTTCTTGCGGTGGGATCGGCCCCTCCCATCGGCGTGGGGGACGTATGAACGGTCGCCGATCCAGTGGGCCGGTGTGATCGCCAGGCGCTCAGACATCAGGCTGAGCCGGCTCGCGTACTTGCCGCGGACCTTGGTGAAGTACAGCCAGGCAGCATCCGACGGGTGGCACTGGTAACCAGCAGCCTTCAGCCGGACGACAGCCTCATTGAATTCCTCTCGGTCGACAAGAGGATCCGCCGACGACGCGCCATAGCGGAAGTACCACGCCAGATCCTCGACCAGGTGGTTGCCCACCGTGAACATCAGGCGGGCCGGTCCCTCCTCGTCCTCGTCCACCGTGCTGATCATCAGGGCGGCCGCGTCCATGACCGCGCCGAAAGAGTTGAGCCAGGCCTCGTTGTCGTGGCTGGAGCGAAAGTAGAGGAGGACTGGATAAGCGAGGTGACTCTCGAGCACCGCTGCCGACCATGCCCGCCATTCGTCGAAGGTATCGATGAGCTCGCCACGCAGCCCGCGCTCGGCAACCGTCTCCAGCAGCTGCAAGCCGGACGGTGGGGCGCCGGCCACCGCATCGAGCTGGACGACCATCTCCTCTCGCGCCTGGAACGACGCATATAAGGAGAAGAGAAGGGTGATCACCAGTGCCGCGATGCCAACGCCGGTGGCGCTTTCGAAGATGATGGTCAGGCGGGCGCCCAGGCCGATGGGTACGAAGTCGCCGTAGCTCAGCGGCACGATCGTGGTGGCCGAGAAATACAGCGATTCGCCGAAGTTCTCGAGCACCGGACGGATCTGGGTGCGCAGGCCGTCGAGGATGAGCGCGTATCCAAGCATGAATGCGAGCGCCCACGTCGCGAACATCGCGAGCACGGCCGAGGGCCCAAACGTGGCGAGCCACGCCTCTCGTCGAGCCGGCCCGCTGATCCGCCTGCCAACCCAGCGCCACATTGACCAGAACCCGATGAAGAGAAGGCGGACGAGCAGGAAGCGGTTGACGGAGGGACGTGGCAGGACGATCGACCGGAACAGGTCATAGAAGGTCGCGAGGATCATCGCGAGCCCGAACGCGACCTCGACCCACCCGCCCGTGGTCATGACATCGCCACCGATTTCACATCCACGATCCTAAGCTGAGTCCGTGGCGCCGCGATGACCGACTCGGTTGGCGCGATCATCGACTCCCCCGACGGCAGCTTCGAGGTCGCGCCGGACCCAACCGTGTCGCGACGGCAGCGACGCTGGGCCGCGGCCACCGCACTCGCGAGTTTGGCGGTTGGTGCGGCGCTCGTCGCATACACGACCATCTTCGCCCCGGGCGGGCCCCAGATCATCGCCATCGTGCTGTTCGTGGTGATCGCTGCCTTCGCCGCGCTGGGCTGGCTGACGACGGGCGCACCCACGTTGAAGGCGGACTCGGAGGAGGTGAGCTACCTCGCTCCGTTCCGGGACCAGCGCATGGCCCGAGCAGAGCTCACAGCCATCCTTCGCGGCGAGGTCTTCTTCCAGGGCAGGAGGTCGTTGTGGTTGAAGAGCTACTTGTTTACGGGCCAGGACACAAGGATCGCCATCAGGGTCCTGGCGTCGTGGTACCCGCCCGACGCGATGGCCGCGTTCGCGGCGCGCCTGGGGGTGCCGCTGCGAGGTGAGTTCACGGACCGATACCGCGGCGACGCCGGCGGCACGCGGGCGTAGGCCGGCTTCGGGTCTGGGGGGTGACCTTAGACTGGCGGCCATCGTCGATCTTCCCGACGGCAGCGTCGAACTTCCCGCGAACCCGACTTCGGCGCGCCTGCTGAGACTCGTCATCGGAGGGGGCGCCTTGTTCAGTCTTGTCATCGCAGTTGGGTTTGTATTCCTGACCGCTGGAAACGACGCGATTTCGTGGCCCATCCGGCTGCTGCCGTTGGTGGTACTCGCGACTGGCGACACCTTTATCTGGTTCACGATCAAGCCGCCCGTCTTGAAGGCCGATGCGTTGGAGGTCCGATTGATCAATCCGCTGTACGGCAAGCGCATGGCGCGCTCCGATGTGGCGTTAGTCTTCCGCGGCCGGCATCTCCAGAAGAGTCGCGGAGGGGAGACGTGGGACAAGAGCTACCTGTTCGCGACTTCCGACGGCCGTGTGGGCGTGTTTGCCTCCGCCTCGTGGTTCAGCGACGAAGGCATCACTGAGTTCGCCGCCCGACTTGGGGTGCCTGTTCATGGCGACTTCAGCGCCCGGGTGAAAGAGCAGATAGATCCATCGCTTCGTTGACGGTGGTGCGCCCGCAGCGCTACCGTCGTGGCGATGACCCAGCGCGTCCTTATCGTGGACGATGAGCCGGCCAACGTCGAGCTGCTGAAGGCCTACCTCGAGGACGTTGCCGACGAGATCCGCGGAGTCACCGACTCGAACCAGACCGAGAAGGTGTTCAAGGAGTTCGCGCCGAACCTGCTTCTTCTCGACCTGCATATGCCGGCGCCGGACGGGCTCACGCTTTTGAAGCGTCTTAGCAAAGCGCGGGACAACGCCGGCTATCTGCCGGTGATCATCCTCACAGCCGACAACGACCGCGCGGCCCGGAAGGCGGCGCTCGAGCTCGAGGTGGATGACTACCTGATCAAGCCGCTGGATCGGGATCTGGTGCGCTTGAGGGCGCGCAACATGTTGCAAACACGCCACCTCTTCAAAGAGGTGACCCGCGCGACTGGAGCTTACCCAAAAGTCCACAGGTAGCGTGGCGTCTTTAGCGAGGAGCGGTTGTGAAGCCGCCCCTCGCTTCGTTGCTTAGAAATCAGCCGACGTTCTGGATTGTCCCAAACAGCCCGTGCTGCTCGCCGCCGATGCCGGCAGCGAAGAACAGCGTGCTCGGATCGCCTCCAGCGCCGCCGTTGCCGAAACTAAGGCCCCACAGCCCTTCGATCTGGATCGGTGCGTTGGTCTCGCTCTTGAGCTGGCCACGGAACACGCCCGCGGGCGTGTAGGCGTTGATCAGACCGTCACCGAAGTTCCCCACGAGCACGTCGCCGTGGAAGTTGCCGAATGTCGACGGTGCCAGGGCGAGGCCCCATGGTGAGTTGAGAGTGCCACGGGTCGCGAACCGCCGTGCGAATGTGCCGTCGGTGTTGAAGACGTCGACGAAACCGTTGCCCGGCCCGGAGACGTCGTCATGCTTTTCGGCGTTCTGCAACGCGTAGGTCACGAAGATCTGGCCGCCGATGTTCTCGATGCCGAAGGGCGCAAAGCCCGAGGGAATGTTCGGATCCATGAACTTTCCCGCCAGCGTCGCCGGGGCAAAGTTCTTGTCGAACACGTCGACGTGCCCTGAGCGGAAATTGCTCGCGTACAGGTAGTTGTTGGAGCCGACCGAACCAAGGGTCAGCCCTTTGTAGACAGCGCCGTTGGCGGTGTCGGGCACTGCCGAGTGGTCGACCGCGATCGTTGCGCTGGTGCCGCCGACGTTGGGATTCCATCCCGCGATCGTTCCGTCCTCGGTCGCAAACAGGAACAAGGCCTTGCCGGTCTTGGCGTCGGTGACAAAGAAATCGGAGGGTGTCGTGTTGAAAACGGTTCCTGTCGGCGTCCCACCCGTCGGCGCGTCAGGTGCCGGGATGGCCACGATGAGCGGGACGGCAGTGCCGTCGCCGCGATACAGAGTCGAAACGCCGGCATTGTTGTCGGACACCCAGATTGGGCTCGTGGGGCTCGACGAAAGCCCCCACGGGTTGACCAGGTTCTTATCTGTGAATTTCGCCAGCCCCAGAGTGTCAGACACCAGGTTGGTCTGGTGAAAAGAGCCGCGCGCGATGCCGGCATCGACCGGGACGGCGGCTTGAACCGCCAGCAGCGCCGCCGCCGCCGCGATACCCGTGGCGGCTCCGAAGAGTCGCCTCCTCACTCCATGTGCGTGCATGGACAAACCTCCTCTAAACCCACTGACAGCCTGTCTTGGGCTACCGGCCCGGGTTACATCGGAGGGCCTACGCGGTTGGTGCTATCGTCGCCGCCTGAATGACCATCGCCTTCCTGATCACGTCGTTCATCGTCGTGGTCTCCCCCGGCACCGGCGTTCTCTACACTTTGGCGGCCGGCCTCACCCGCGGATCACGTGCGGGTGTTGTCGCTGCCATCGGCTGCACGCTGGGAATCGTCCCGCAGATGGCCGCGGCGACCCTCGGTCTCTCGGCGCTGCTGCACACGAGCGCCCTCGCGTTTCAGACCTTCAAGTACCTGGGGGTCGTGTATCTCTTGTATTTGGCCTGGAGCGTGCTCCGGGAGAAGGGCGCGCTCAGGATCGATAGCGAAATCGCACCCCGCTCGGCAGCTCGCGTGATCGTCACCGCTGTGCTGATCAACCTCCTCAACCCCAAGCTGTCGATCTTCTTCGTCGCCTTCCTGCCCCAGTTCGTGAGCGCCGAAGAACCTCATCCGCTGTCGCACATGTTTCTTCTGAGCTCCGTCTTCATGCTCATGACGCTCGTGGTGTTCATCGGCTACGGAATGTTTGCGGCCTCGATCCGCGAGCGAGTGGTTTCGCGGCCGCGAGTGTTGACCTGGATGCGCCGATCTTTCGCGGCGGCGTTTGTTGCACTTGGCGCGAGGCTGGCCTTCGCGGATCGCTGAACCGCCAGATTCAGCCATTCGGGCACAGACGGTCGCATCCCGGCCAACGGATCCAGCCGATCCGGCACGGATGATGTACATGCAATTTGGAGCTGGACAAGGCCCAGTGCAGCTTCACACCGAAGGCTCTCCAACTGAGCGGGCGCTTCGACTACCAGCCGAGAAAGCGGGAGCGTCGACGCCCCAACTGACGATCCGTCGTGGCACGATGCGGATCCAAGCGGCATCCCAGCCGGGGCCGAATTTCTCCCCGCCCTTTGAGTGCAGCTCGGCCCGCCCGCGGACCTCGATTCCGCGCGGAGTCCAGGGATTGACGCTCTGAAGATCGTCGACCACCAGAGCGATCTGCGGGTTGGCCTGCAGATCGCGCCATTTCTTTGAGGCTCCCATGCCATGACCTCCAACCTCAATCGCCTCGCCGTCAGCGCTGAGGCGAAAGCCCACCGGGACGACATGCGGCGCGCCATCGCTCCCGATCGTTGCAATCCGGCCCAGCAGTTGCCCACGAAGGTATTCCGTCTCCTTCTCGCTGAAATGGCTCATCGCAGACCTCCTTGAATTGGGCGTACCGGGCTCACGTGTCCATTGCGTGGTGAACCGACAGGCCCCAAGCCACTCACGAACGTATGGCCGTCCATACGACAAAGGCGATCACGCCTAGGACGACTGTACCTACTGCTGAAAACACCAGTACCCGCTGCGGATCCGCGACCGGACTCCGAGCGGCACCCGGATATCTTCGATTGACCTCACGGAGGGACATCACATCGTCATGGCTACCGCTTAACGGCACCGATAGAGACCTTGCAATGGCGGTTGCATCGTATGCACCACCCATGGCAAATAGGCTCCGGTTTGCGGCGTCTACAGCGATTACAGCCTGCCTGGGTGGCCCTTCAAATGGCCTGACTCCGATCCGGATCAGTCTCGAGACATCGGCTCGAGCGATAACGGTTGTGGAATTGCGCCAGTCTGTGATCAGGAGATGCTCCGTGGTCAAGGCTATTGAGGAGTTAGTTAGATAGAGCCAAATCCATCCGACTATTGCTGCGCCCAGAATCGCGATCAGCAGCAAACCGATTGGCAACTCCCAGGAGGACGTTGCTAGACGGCTGAGCACAACAAGGACGACCGCGATCGGCACC
>VBGM01000220.1 GCA_005880855.1 Chloroflexota bacterium | reverse complement strand
CTCCTCAACCAGGCGCCCGACGAGCGGTCGCGCTGGTTCATCACCCTCGCCTCGCCGGAATTCCAGCTCAAGTAGGTGCATGTGAGATGAACAGCAAAGAGATCGGCATCAACCAGCTCAAGCGCCGCGACTTTCTGCGCGCCGGGCTCGTGTTCGGCGCCGGCGCGGCCGGCCTCGCCGCGGGCTATGCCGCCGTCCCTGACGCTTTCGCGCGAGCCGTCTACGCCGCCAAGCAGAACGGGATCGCGAACGACAACGTGCTGGTCATGATCCAGCTCGCAGGCGGCAACGACGGCCTGCGCACGCTCGTCCCGCTGAGCGATCCGACGCTGCACGACATGAGGCCAAAGCTGGCCGGCCCCATGGTGTCGCAGGCGCTGCCGCTCAACAAGGACTACGGCCTCAACCACAACCTCGGCGGAATCAAGGGGCTGTGGGACAAGGGCAAGGTCGCGATCGTGCAGGGCGTCGGCTACCAGAATCCGACCTTCTCTCACTTCGAATCGATCCGGATCTGGGAGACGGGCGACCCTACGCGACGTTCGGTCGAAGGCTGGCTTGGGCGCACGCTGGCCAAGGCCTACGACTCCAACGGGCATCCGCTGACCGGCTGCGCATGCGGAGGCACCGACGTCCCGGGCGCGCTACGCGACCTCCAGGCGACGATGACGGTGATCCAGAACCAGAAGACGTTCGGGTTCACCGGCGGGTCAGAGGTGGAGGCCGCGGTTGGCGCGCTGTACAAGGGCACGCCGGGCATCTACGGCGCGCTTTTCGACACCGCGATCGCTACGGCCAATGACACCATCGCCACGCTGCGCACGTCGTCGGCGAGCTACCAGCCGATGGCTGATTACTCGGACAAGGTCAAGCTCGTCTACTCATCGAAGAATCAGCTCGCGGCGGCCCTGCAGCTGGGGGCGGAGCTGATCGTCACCGGCACCGGGGTCAAGCTGCTGCATGTCACGCTCGGCGGCTTCGACACGCACTACACCGAGCTCAACCGGCACGACGACCTCATGGGCTACCTCGACTCGGCCGTGAGCGCGTTCTACCAGGACCTCGAGGCGCACGGAAAGGCGGACAAAGTGTTGATCGCCACGTGGTCGGAGTTTGGGCGGCGTCCGAAGGAGAATGCCAGCGGCGGCACCGACCATGGCGCGGCCGCTCCGCTGCTGCTGATCGGCGACCCGGTGAAGAGCGGGCTCTACGGCGCCGAGCCGAGCCTCACCAACCTGGACTCGACCGGCAACCTCAAGTACGCGGTCGATTTCCGCTCGGTCTATCAAGAGATCCTTGGGGGTCACCTCGGCGCCGACTCCAACGACATCCTCGGCGGATCCTTCGATCGGGTCGATTTCCTCCGGGCGCCTGTCGCGGTCTGAAATGCGTTCGGTGATTCTCAAGGCGGGCGCCACGGTGCTGACGCTGGGGACGACCCTGGCGTCAGCCCTGTATGTGACCGCGCATCTCAAGAATCCGTCGGCGCCGCTGCAGCCGGCGGTGCTGGTGTCGCAGCCCGGCGACACGGTGGGTGGAGTCACCATCACGCCCGGTGTCCGGCAGAGCGATGTGCAGCCTGTGACGTCGACCTATGCCTCGTAACGCCGCGGTGGAAGCCCACCATTTCGAGGCGCTCGGCACGTCGTGCAGCCTTTTCGGGGTCGGCGTGTCGCGAACGGACCTCGTGCGCGGTGAGTTCTGGGTGCGCAAGCTCGGCGCTCGCGTCACGCGCTTCTCCGACCGTAGCGAGCTGGCGGCTCTCAACCGCGCCGATGGCGAGTGGGCCGACGTCAGCCCCGAGATGGCAGCGCTCCTGCGAGAGGCGCTGCGCGCGTACGAGCTCAGCGGCGGGCTCGTGAATGCGGCGGTGCTGCCTTCGATGCTTGCCATCGGGTACACGCGGCCGCTGGCGGAGGGAACGCCGATCGCCTCGGTGGCAGTCGTGCATCCGGCCCCTCGCCTGGTCGATGTACTCGCGGTGCGGCGGGGACGCGCGCGACTCGAGCGCGGCTGCGGTCTCGACCTGGGCGGCGTCGCGAAGGGCTGGATGGCCGACCGTCTCGCGGCCCAGCTTGGCAGCAACTCGCTGGCCAATCTCGGCGGCGACCTGTATGCGGCGGGACAGGGGCCTGGCGGCGGTGGCTGGCCTGTCGGTTTCGGCGGGAAGACGGTGATGCTTCGCGACCAGGGCGCGGCCACGAGCAGCGTGCGCAAGCGCAGGTGGGGCGCCCTTCACCACCTCATAGATCCGCGCACGGGCCTACCCTCCAACAGCGGCCTTGAGGAGGTTTCGGTGGTGGCGGCCACGGCTTGCGACGCGGAGATCGTCGCGAAGACGGCGCTGCTTCTTGGCCCTGGCGTCGCGACCGCCTTCTGCGCGGCCCACGCGCAAGCCTGGCGTTTCGGCCGATGACTGCCGATCAGTTCTTCTGGGTGCTGTCGCGGGTCGCGGGCCTCGGTTCGTACGTTGCGCTCGCGATCGCCTTGGTCACGGGCATCGCGCTGCGGACCGCCGTGCTCGATTGGCTCGGCAGCAACCGAACCCTGCGGTCCCTGCACGAGTACACCACCGTCCTCTGGATTCCCCTTGCCGGGCTGCACCTCATCGCACTGGTGCTGGACGGCACGTCGCGCATCGCGGTCATCGACCTGGTGATTCCTTTCCGCTCCAGCTACGGCACGCTCGCCATCGGGCTCGGGACGCTCGCGGTCGACATCCTCATCATCGTCACCGCGACCGCGTGGCTCAAGCGGCGCATGCCCGGCGCGTTGTGGAAGTGGCTGCACCGCCTCGCGTATATCGCCTTTGGGTTCGTGTTCGTGCACGCAATCCTGAGCGGGACCGACTTCAGCGATCCGATCGTCTCTGCGATCACCTGGTCGGCGGCCGCGATGCTGCTCGTGCTCGGACTGGCACGCGCGGTCTGGGGCCGGCTACCGGCCTGAGAGCGCCGCCAGCAGCTCCTGGCGCAGCGCCAGCACGCGGCGTCGAAGCTCATCGTCGGCTTCGGGCGGTGTGTCCAGCTCGTTGCGCTCGCGGTGCCAACGCTCCATTGCCAGGTCGATCTGCGCGCTTTGCAGGCGGGCGACGAGCAGATATGCACGCAAGCCACCGCGTCGCAGGGCACGTACTCGCTGTTCGAAGCGAGGCCACGGATTCATCAGGATGGAGATCTCTTCAGGCAGGATCGCACCCGTGCCGAGTGCGGCTTCTTTGCGGTACTGGTCGGCCAGGGCCTGGCCTTCGATGTGCAGGCCGACGAAGAGGATCGCGAGCAAAGCCGCGGTGAACGGCCCGGTGATTATCAGCGTGCGCATGTGAATCTCGATGATTTCGAAGGTCTTGTCGATGGGGAACGCACCGAGCCACGCATCCCATGAGAAGTGCGCGGCGATGGCGATGACGAATCCTGCGATCACTGCGATGACTTTCCGTCGCATGTCGGGCAGCTGACGGGCGATTCCGATCCCAGCACCGACGAACGCCGTGTAGGTGGCGTGACCGAAGAAGAGGCCCAGTACCTGCCGGGCGTACCACTGGAAGCCTGCCGCCTCTGTACCCAGGCCTTCCGGCGAGAAGATGGCGTAGAGGTTTGTCATGTACGAAACCGACTCCATGAAGTTGAAGCCGAGCCCGACCGCCGCGCCGTAGATGATCCCGTCGACGACGTCGTCGAACTCGTTGCGCACGACGAGAAAGAGCAGCAGCACGGCACAGCCCTTGGCGATCTCTTCCAGGATGCCGGCCGAGAACGCCGTCGACACGTCGAGGCCAGGACCGGGCACCAACGTGCGGATCGCGATGGCCTGCCATAGGCCTTCGGCCCAGATCACCAGGCTGGTTGCCACCACGCCGCCCCAGACGGCAGCCAGCAGCACCAGCTTCCACGGCTCGGTCTCGTTCCGGTCGAGCGCGCGCAGGATCAGCATTCCGAACGCGGTTGTCGGCACGCAGGCCAGCGCACAAATCACAGCGATACGTGGTCCGGCGGAGTCGGTGAACACGATGACGTCGACCAGCAGCAGCCAGGCCAGCGCGGCGAGGCCGAGAAAGATTCCGGCTCGCCTGTACTGGCGGCCGCGCTCGGCTGGGTCGCCAACTATTGCGCGGATCCCCGTGAACGACCCGAGTGCGATCACCGCGATGCTGAGCAGGCCGTATAGGGAGGTACGGCCCGCGACCGTGTCGAGGTAGACGTAGTTGAGGATCGAGCTCGCGACCAGAACGGCGATCAGCGCGACCGTGATCGCGATTGCAAGCGTGTAGCGAGGCGGCCGGTGCGGTCGAGGCTTGATCCCGCGTGCGGATATCGCCGCGCCCACTACCGCTCCACCAGCACGATCCGCCGGCCGAGCACCTCGACCGGCACGCCTCCCGCATAGCGTTGGACCACGAACGTGTAGTGGCCCGGCAGCATGTGGTGGAACGGGGGGAGCTGGTCCGGCTTGCCTGGGCCCACGCCCCCGACCACGTTGCTGAAGCTGTCGTACCAGCGTGCGTCGACCACGATGTCCTTGGGCAGGGACGGCCAGTCGACAACCGCCGCGAACACGACGGTGCGCGGGAAGGAGTTGCTGTCCGGGCCGATGGTTGTCTTGTGCTCGGGGTCGTACTGGTAGACGCCGACGATGTGGACCTTCAGACCGGAGTGCTGCCCGAATGGTTCGAAGTAAGCGAACTCGGCGAGCCCCGCGCCGAAGATGAGGATGGAGACGGTGGCGTAGATGAGCAGGGTTCGGTAGAGCGAGCGAACCTGATCGACTGCGGCCGCTACCACCAACGCCAGTGTATGAGGCGAAAGGTGGTCGTTATCTAGTAGAAACCTAGGAGGTGAGATATGCCGCAAGACGCCTGGAGTCCCAAGCGAGAGCGTCAGTACGAGCACATCAATGAAGGCCTGAAGGAGCGGGGCGCGGGGGAGGAGACGGCCACCGAGATCGCGGCCCGCACGGTGAACAAGGTGAGGGCCCAGGAGGGAGAGACCAGGGAAGCGAGCCGGACGTCGGTGCAAGACCTGTCGCCCAGCCGTCGCGGGGGTCTGCGTTCACACGGCGGTTCGCGCGGGCGGACTTATGACCAGTTGCGCAACGAAGCCAAGGAGCGCGGGATCAAGGGTCGATCGAAGATGAACAAGCGACAGCTGGAGAGCGTCCTCAGCCGCTGAGCCGCGCGTTGTATCTCGTCGCTTCACGACTGTGCAGCCGATCGGCTTCTGACCGTAGTCGATTCCCTCTTTTCCGCCCAGCCGCCGGCCTTAGACGGGCTGGTGGTCGCTACTGGTATTCCAGGTACACGGTGGCCTGATGAGTCGACCATGTGAGGTCGAAGCGCCAGCAGCCTGGCTGAGGCACGTCGACAATCGACGGATAGATCTCGCCCGGTCCGGAATCGGCGGGCTGCGTTACATGGACGGCCGGTGCATTCGCGCCGGACAATTGTCCGCTGATATTCAGTGGGGATCCGTTGCGTGGGAACCGGACGACCCACAACACTTTGTTGGCCCTGTCCGTAGGATGGCCGGCCCTCAGCGGGTAGCCGAAGATGAAGCCGGCTGCGGTCTGATCCATGGCTATGACGTAGGGAAGGAAACCGGGATTGTTGTGGGCCCCAGCTTCGTCCAGCCAGGAGGGTTCGTGACCCTTGTAAAGGTGGGTAGCGCCGCAACCACCTGGCACGATCGCTGTATCGGGAGGGAGGCTCTCCGCAGACTGTGCGGTCGGCGACGGGTGCGACGATCCAGCGGACTCGCTAGAACATGCACCGGCAACCAAAAAGACAACCGAAATCAGAACGAGTG
>VBGM01000219.1 GCA_005880855.1 Chloroflexota bacterium | reverse complement strand
TCACCGTGCGCGGGTTGGGCCCTCTGAAGCACCTCGATCTCGAGCTTTCTGGCGAGGAGTGGGGACAGCTTCTCTACGACTGACCGGAATGGCTTCGCACATCGGGAGAGCTCACCGTCCCCGATTGTGGCGATGATGAAGCGGTCATCCTGTCCGACATCCTGACCCCATCTGTGCCATTTCGGCGGACCCGCTGACATCAGGCCGTAACACATGCCTGGGAAAGTGAGCGGTGCCGCGAAACCTCGCGGTCATGAAAAAACAGAAGAGAGGAGTCATGACTATGAAGCTCGTCCGCCTCGCGACCATACCTGCGACCATCGTGAGTTTGCTGGCGTTCGCCCAACCATCCTCTGCTAACGCAGTGACCGCAAACTCAGGCTTCTACGACCACCAGATCATCCAATACCAGGCCACTGCAGAAGTCACCTCGTCGCCTCATGCGGCCCGGTTGATCAGCAAGGGCAACATCGTCTTTCATATCGTCGACGCCAGTGGCAACATTCCGGCCGTGCAGGTTGCACGCCTTCACGCCGCCTTGCCCAACGACCCCACAGGCGGCAACGTGCTCAACTTCATTCCAACCGAGATCGGCTATTCAGGCGGTGCCTGGAATCTGCAGATCTTCCACTGGAATCCCGGAGTGACTCCAGTGGAGTTGAGTAAGGACGACGACATCTTCGCTGCCGTCGCGGCGGGGCAGGGAACGCTCGAGGTAACGTCGACCCTGGTGCGCTGCCCGGTGATCGACTTCTCGGCCCTGCGCTAATAGGCTGAGGAAGTTGAGAAGGGAAGTCCCAGCCGCAACGATCGGCGCCAGAGGCGTGAACTGGCGACCTGAGTGCGCCCTTCTTCTGGTTCAGCACAATGTCGTTTGGGCGGAGGCCACTGCCTCCGCCACGTTTTTCTTGACGAGGCACAATCCTCTCATCGGGTCGCCGTGCTCGCCTGGATGGACGCTCGCCTTGAGGTCCGCTTGATCGCGCCCGGAGCTTGACTAGATGCGAGTCCCGCGCTTGCTGCGTAGCGTCAGAGGGCGGATAGCGCTCGCTTCGCTGGCGGCGTCGGGGCTCGCGCTTGGTGTCGAGGCGGTCGGCGTCCAGGGCGTGGGCGCCGCTACGTTTCAACGCTTGATGGTCGAGCACGGCGCCAGTGCCGAGCTGGCTCACGCCATGTTCGACGAATCGGTGACGAGAGTCGTGATCGTCACGACACTGCTGGCCTTGCTGGCTTCCTTGGGTTTGGCGATCGTGCTGGCCCAGGCCGTGACGCGGCCCCTGGACGGGGTCGCCCGCGCGGCGCGGCGCCTGGCCGAGGGGAACTATGGCGTCAGGGTGGAGCGCCCCGCCGCCCCCGAGTTGGCGTCCCTGGCCGACTCGTTCAACCAGATGGCGGCGGGACTGGAAGATCAGGAGCGGTTGCGGCGCGACCTGATCAGCAACTTCGCGCATGAGCTGCGGACTCCGCTGACAAATCTGAAGGGATACCTGCAGGCGCTTCGAGACGGGGTCATGCCGACCAGCACAGAGGTCTTTACCTCACTCGACCAGGAGGTGGATCGCCTCTACAGGCTTTCGCTCTCGCTGGACGAACTCGGGACCGGCGGGTCACCCATGGAGCCCTCCGGACTCGGCACTATCGACCTCGGACAGGTCGTCGAAGCCGCATTAAAGCTCTCGTCTCCGAGCTTCGACCGTCGCAGCATCAGAGTCGAGCTGACTTTGCCTGCCGGGCTGCGCGTTTTGGCCAACCCGGACCACATCGCCCAGGTGTTACTCAATCTGTTCCAGAACGCCGCCCGTTACACGCCGGAAGGTGGCTCAGTGTCGATTCGCGCCGAGGTCGACGACGGGTCAGTCGTGGTCAGCGTCAGCAACAGCGGTGAGGGCATCCCGGCGATCGACCTGCCCCACGTTTTCGAGCGCTTCTACCGGGTCGAGAAATCGCGCGACCGGTCTCGAGGCGGGGCGGGGATCGGCCTGGCGCTGGTCAAGCAGCTTGTCGAGGCGACGGGCGGTCGGGTTGGGGTCGAGTCGGACCATGGTGTGACCAGGTTCTGGTTCAGCCTGCCAACCTGAGCTGCGGTCGGCTCATGTAGTCGGGGGCTTGGGGAGAGCCGAAGCGCGATAGCCGGCTCCGCGCACCGTGCTTATGTAGCGCGGCGCCTCGACATCGTCACCGAGCTTGGTCCTGATGCGTTTGATGGCGACATCAATCGCCCGACCCGTGACCTCTCCGCCCAGCCCGTAGACAGACTCCACAAGATGCTCGCGCGAGAGCACCCTACCGTTGGCCCGGATCAAGGTCGCGACCAGACGGAACTCGAGGTCACTTAAGGCGACCATGTGCCCAGCACACAGGACCTCTCGTCTCTCGAGGTCGATCTGCAGGTCGCCGTGATGCAAAGTCTCGGTGGGCAGGTCCCCCGGCGAGCTTCGACGCATGAGAGCGTTGACCCTGGCCACCAGCTCGGCCGGGCTGAAGGGCTTGGCCAGATAGTCATCGGCGCCTTCGACCAGTCCGGTGATGCGGTCGCTGACCGTTCCGCGCGCGGACATCATGAGAACGGGCAAATTGCTGCGCTCGTCCCTGAGGTGGCGGGCCAGAACCAAACCGTCCACGTGCGGCAGCATTACATCCAGCACCACCAGGTTCGGACGGTGCGTCTCGATCTTGCGCAGCGCGTCCTCTCCATCCACCGCCGTGACCACCGCATAGCCGGCCCGCCGCAGGTAGGCCCGCACCAATTCAAGGATTTTCGGATCGTCATCGACAACCAATACCGATCCTGTCTCCATGGCCTCCTTCGATGGTACGTGTCTTCCGGCAGCTCTCGTCGCGTGTAACCGGCGTGTAACACGCGGTCTT
>VBGM01000218.1 GCA_005880855.1 Chloroflexota bacterium | reverse complement strand
GTACGAAGAGTTGGACAACACCGGGAACATCGACCAGGTCTTGCCGCCATCGAACGTCACGTGCGCACGCGAGAGAATGGTCTCGCTCACGTGGCCGTCCGGGTTGAGCGCGAGCTGGTAGTCGTTGGCGCCGCCGATGATGTTCTGGGCGTTGGTCGGGTTGACGGCGATCGCTGTCTCGTTGTGCGGTCCCACCGACCCCGGCTCCAAGCAGTCGGTGTTGGCGTTCGGCGTGGTCTGGGTCGCGGTTGTGCAGATCGCGGTTCCGGTCTTGACTGACGGCGTCGTTCCGAATACCGCGCTGTCGACCGGCGCCGGAGCGCCCGTCACGTTGTGCGTCTGATCGATCGGCTGCGGGTTGGTGTCCGCGGCCACGGCCAGCGACTGGCCGACCGCGATCACCCCGATCGCAGCCAGAAGTACAAGCCTGAGTCTCACCACAACCTCCTTGAAATGAACCCGCCGGCTCCTTACGCCGGAGCCCCCCACTGAACCCGTATTTAAGAAACGTGCCATAAAACGGGTCCGTCGCGCCACTACCGAGTTGCGCGCCCGCACAAAAAAGGAGAGGGCCGCCCCGTCGTGAGGCGGCCCTCGACTGGTGTGCTGCTAGGAGACGCTGGCCGTGTAGATGTTCTGGTCGAGACCTCCGGTGCCGTCGAAGCACGGAGAGAACGAGGACGTGCAGGCGCCGCCGTTGTGCGAGTCGCCCGCGACATCGTTGCCGTCAGAGTCAGGACCTGCGATCACGTCGCGTGCGTCCGTCCAGACCGCGGCGACCGAGTTACCGACTGCGGAAACCATGAGGTAGTCGCCGAAGAACGGTATCGCCCGCCCTCCGAACTGCTCGAAGTTGGGGTTGGTCAGAGCGCTCGAGAGCTTCTGGTGCGTGGTCCAATGCACGCCGTCGGTCGAGCTCGAGTACCAGACCGCAAGGCATGCGTAGCCATGACCGGCCGAATCGTTGCAGGGCGCGGATGTGGCCGAGTAGTTGGGGTCGAGCCGGCTGTCGTAGTAGACCGCGCTGAAGACCCCGTTTGCGGCCGTGATCCACGGGAAGAACTGGTGCCCCTTGGCCTGGGCGTCGACCGCCGAAGCCGAAGGCATGGACCATGTGGACCCGCCGTCTTTCGAAATCGTCGACTGGATCTGGCCCTGCCCTGAGGCAAGGGCGACCTGGAAGGCCATCACGATGTCGCCACCGTTCGTGGCGATGGTCGGCTGGGCCAGGTCGAATCGGGGGAAGGTCTGCCCGGACGGGCACGCAAAGGGCGCGTCACCGCAATCCCTGGCTCCGTTCCCTGAGAACTGGCTCGAAACGAATGGGGTGAACCCCACGGCGATTGTCGCCATGCTGAAAGTCTTGCCGCCGTCGAGCGAGGTGGCGAAGGCAGCGCCCTCGCTGAAGTTGCTGCCCAGCGACTTGGTGCCGCCGGTGTTGGCAAACCACGATACGTACACCTGACCGGTTGGACCAATGGCGATGTTTGGACCCTGGTTGTTGCAGACGCTGCTGATCTTCATCGGCGCGCTGAAGGTGGCGCCGTGATCGGTCGAGCGCGAGAACACGATCTCGTTGCAGCCCCTGCCGTGGAAGTCCGACCACGCGGCATAGATGTTGCCGTTCGCCTGGTCGACCTGGATGCCGGTTTTGTCGTTGAAGCTCCCCTGGCCGAACGTGTTCGTGGCCAGGATCACCGTGCGAACGTAACGCGAGCCGTCCGTGGAATTGTCGGTCGGGCTGGAGGCCGCGTATGTCGCGACCCAAACATCGCCCGTGTTGTCCCGGAACGAGGCCGAGATTCCATCCTCGACGCCCCGGTTGAAGTTGTTGCCCATGAAGAAGAGGTTTCCGGAGCCGTCCCACGCCTGGACCGGGTCACCTGCCGCGATGGCGCCGCCGAGCGCCATCTGGTGCACCGGGCTGGCCGTGCCCTGCGCCGAGCTGTCGAGCAAGTAGCCCGGCAGGAGACTGTCCACCCAGTGCGCGCCACCGTCGCCGGTTCGGTAGAAGCCCGCCCATGCGTCGTGGTTGGTCGGGATCGTGCAGTAGTCGTTGCTGCCCGCGGTCCGCACCATGGCATTGCGAGGATCGATCGCGAGCGTGGGCTCGTTCTGCTGGCGCCGGTCGGTTCCACAACGCGTGAGCGTCGCGTCCGAGTACGTGCCCGTGCCTCCGAGCACATCCGCGCTCACGTAGCTGCTCGCGATGTTGTCCTTGGTCACACGCGTATTCGTCGGTATCGTCCCGGCGGAGCTCGTCAGGGTCTGGCTTGCGGCCAGGACCATGGCCAACGCCACGACCACGAATCGGATCGGTCTCACCACAACCTCCTTGAAACTGAGCCAAGCTGTTCAGCCACCCCTAAGCTGAACCTGGCCTTAAAACTTGCCATAAATCCGGCCCAGCCGCCACTAGCGAGATTGGTCGGTCAGCCCACCAGGTCGGTCATCGGCTGGGCCTGGGCGGCTCGGCCGAGCCGGCCAACACCCAGAACGTCCTCGATCGTCGCCAGCAGCGAGTAGTGGTCATACGGTTTGGTGCTCTCGCGGTGGGCCAGCGCCGGCGTCATCACGAGCGTCAGCACCTGGTTGGAGGCGCTGCCGTCGTCCTCGTCCCAGGTGATGAAAAGGACGCCGTTGTTCTTCCAGGCGGCCGAGGCGGTGATGCCACCGACCGTCTCCTGCAGCCACTGATCGCCCACCTCGACCCGGCAGTCGTGGGTGTCGTGGCATCTGTCTGGTGTGATCCAGCTGAACCGCGGTGTGTT
>VBGM01000217.1 GCA_005880855.1 Chloroflexota bacterium | reverse complement strand
CCGAATCGGGCGGGTTCATGTACGAGCGCGAACCGAGAAGCGTCTTCACGTTGTGATGCGCGCGAATTCCTCGATAGGTCGCGAGCCCCGTCGCCATCGATTTGTGGCCACCATCCATCGGCACGAGCGTCAGGTTCACGTAGACGACGAGGTCTGACTCGGCCGCTCGCTTGTGCAGCGTGACCTCCTCTCCCTCCGCGGTCTTGCCGATGTAGACGTTCGCCTCGGGGTCCTCGCCATCGTGTTGGTAGAGCCGGTCAGGCCAGAACGTCGTGAAAATGCGGTCGCCGACAATGTGCCGTACCTCGTCGGCCGTCATGCGCCGGTGGAGGCCAAGCGCGGCGATGAGATGGATGTCCTCCACCCCGGCCTCCGCGGCCATGTCGATGACCTGTTCCATCACGAGTTGGCGCACGTCCGGCGCCGCCATCGGCGGAAGCGGCAGCGAGAGGTCGTCGAACGCAATCGTGAGCTTCATGCCGCGCCGCAGAAGCGACTTCAAAGGATCGTCTTCCAACGGCTTGCCAAGAGCACGTTTGATGGCGCGCTCGGCGTGCGCGATCGGCTCGAGCGGGTCGGGCGGATACACGATTCGCGCACCCAGCGGCAGCCTCTCCAGCCGCACCCCTTCGCCGAACTGGAACAGCACCGGCGGGGTGTTGCGATCGACTTCGATGACTGCGCCAGGGCGTGCCACTAGACCCTCAATCCTCGCAGGTCAAACGCGACCTTCACGGCGCCGAGACGTCCCGCGCTCATCGCATACGCAATGGCGTCGCGATACTCGCCGAGGCCGAACAGCGGGCCCGCCAGCTCCTCCAGATGGAGGTCGGGCGCCGCTTCCAGCGCTAGCGCGAACGTGCGCTTGCCCTTGCGCTTCGGCTCCGAGCCATAGGCATATGCGCCCATGACTGTCAGCTCCCGCTGCCAGATCGCGGCCCAATCCACCTTCTCCTCGCCAGGCATCCCGACTGCTACCACCGTCCCGCCTTCGCGCGTGAAGCGGACCGCGTCGTTGAGGCTGCCCGCGCGCCCGACGCATTCGAACGTGATGTCGGCGCCGCCCAGGAGCAATGACCGGTCGACGCCGTCGAGGCGCCGCGCGCCGGTCGCGAACCGTATGCGCTGAAACACGTCGGCCGGGTTGATGACCTGGTCGGCGCCGAGCTTCTTCGCGAGGTCGCGCTGCGCCGGATGCTTGGCGACGGCGATCAAGCGCTTGGGCTTGGTGAACAGGCGGATCGCCGCCACCGTCAGCAGGCCGATCGTTCCCGCGCCGAGCACGACCACGATGTCGTCCTTGGTCGCGCCACCACGCAAAGCCGCATGAACGCAGCACGCAAACGGCTCGATGAGCACCGCCGCCTCGTCGGAAAGGGACGGCGGAACCGGATGGACCTGGCTCGGATGCGCCACGAGGACCTCTCCCCATCCTCCACCCGTGTCCGCGCAGTAGCCTGTCTGCAGCCCGACCTCGATCGGCCCCTCGGTGACGTTGTAGCAAAGCCCCGGACGTCCCTCGGCGCAGCGTGGGCACTGTGGCTCGATGCCGCGCACAGCGCAGCCGAGCGCTGGCTCGATGACGACACGCGACCCGTCATCAACAGTGCCCACCACCTCGTGGCCGGGCACGAATGGATAGCTGGTCAGCGGGTCGAGGTACAGCGATGCATGGCCGCCGATTGCGGAGAGGTCTGAGCCGCAGATGCCCGCCAGGGTGGGCATCACCCGCACCCAGTCGCGCGCCGGCAGCTCGGGCTCGGCCACGTCGCCGAGGTGAAGCATCGACAACGCGCTGGTGGCCACATCGGGCCGCCCTCCAGCAGCCCGGACGATGGCGTAGGAGGGAATGGACCTCTGGTACGTCAGTGCCAGCAACGCACGCCCCTCTGGCGCTGCGCGCCACCTCGCCACGAGTGGGGAGGCGATCTCTTGATTACTCGGCTCATCGATTCGACCTCATCGCCGAACTGCTTCCCGGTACTCCGGCGAGCGCGGGTCGGGCATCGGCAGCCGCCAGTTGCCGGGCGCCATCCGCCAACGCTCGACGCGCCAACCACGCTGGCCCGCAACCTGCGACAAGCGCGCATCCGGATTGACCGCTACCGGAGTGCCGACCAGCTCCAGCATCGGGAGGTCGGAGAGCGAGTCGGCATACGCGAAGCTGTCCGCCAGCACCACCCCGTTGCGAGCGGCGTACTCCTCGAGCAGGACGCCCCGCGCTTCGCCGGCCGGCGGAGGCGACTCGAGATCGCCGGTCAAGCGCCCATCCCGCACGAGCAGCCGCGCGCAGTCGACCTCCACCTCGAGGAGCTCGGCCAACGGCTCGACGACCACATCGAGCGCCCCCGTCAGCAGCAGCACGCGATGACCTGCGCGCTTGTGCTCGCGAATCCGTCGCATGCCCTCGGGATAAATCCTGCGCAGCGTCACCGAGTTGAGCGCCTCCCGGCCGAGGCGCTTCATGACCTCATAGTCGAGCCCGTCGTACTCGCGATAAAAGCTGCGCTGAAACTCGGCACGCGAACGCCGTTCGAGATAGAGCCAACGCGGCGCCTCGCGCGCCATCTGCGCCATGAACGCCGGCCACTCGTCGACCGGCTGCGCGCGCAGGCGCATCCACAGGAAGTACTCGACCACATTGGTTTCAACCAGCGTCCCGTCGACGTCGAACACGGCCAGCACGTCAGCGCGCCCGGCGCGGCGCTCCATCGCCGATCGCACCGAGCTCGTCTCCGGCTTGGGCGCGGTGCTTCCGTTCGGCTGGCGACCCTTGCGTGCGACCGTCTCCGCGCGCGACATGCGCACCACCGTCGGGAAATGCACATCCTGGAAGTAA
>VBGM01000181.1 GCA_005880855.1 Chloroflexota bacterium | reverse complement strand
TTGAGGTCGGCGGCGCCCCACTTGCCTTCTGTGACCCAACCCAGATCCTCACGCTTGCGCACTGCGGGCATGCCCGGCAATAGCGTGTGCACCTCCTGCGCACCCGCGGCCAGGTAGATCTCGGAGGTGAGCCGGATTCCCTCGAGCGTCTTGCGCACATCGTCGGCATGCATGTCGTACGTGATGAGCAGGCCTCCGCCGGGCGTGGCCCGCACCCTGCCGGTCCCGGTGTCCGAGATGATCAGACCCGCAGCCGCCGTCTGCGGGTAGCGCGCCAGGAAGTCCTTCAGGTCGCTGCCTTTGCCGCCCACCCCACCGGCGCTGTAGCCCACGCCCGGCGGCGGGTACGTCGCCTCGACAAGGATTCCGTCCCTCAGCTTCTCGTCCACGTAGTAGCTCTGCATCACGCCCTTCCACGCATGAAGGTCGTGGTCGAATACGCCAAGCACGCCGCAGCCCGGATGAATGCGCAGGTTGCGGCCGACCTGCCGGCTGGAGTTAGCCAGGCGCTGCCGCTGGAGCAGCGCAGGCGTGTAGATCGCGCCCGCGGCGAGGACCACGTGCGGCGCGCTCACCTCGAAGCGACCGTCGCGCTGCAATGCGCCCGTCTCGGGGTCGAGCGTCGATCCGCGCACGCCAACCGCGCGACCGTTCTCGACGGTGATGCTGTCCACGCGGCAGCCGGTGATGATCCGCGCGCCGGCCTTCGCCGCGAGCGGTAGATACGTGACGTGCATGCCGAGCTTGGCGTCGAGCGGACACCCGAACGCGCACACGCCTGAGCCATGACAGTCTCGCGCGTTGCGACGGATTGGGCCGCCGCTGTAGCCGAGCTCGCGGCGCCCTTTGTCCATCACCTCGCCGTTGGCGCCCATGATGTCGGCCGCGACCGGACCGACGTTCAGTGTGTCTTCGATGCCAGCGAACAATGGCCCGAGCTCGTCAGCGTTCATGCCCCACGAATCGAGCACGAAATCCGGCGTGCGAAAGCAGGTGCCGGAGTTGATCAGCGTCGAGCCGCCGACGCCCCGCCCGATCGGCAACGAGATGGTGGGCACGCCGATCGTGAACGTGAGGCCGTTGCCGCGATAGAAGCGTCGCAAGCGCTCTGGCGGCGGGCCCGTGAAATCGCGGCGATCGAAATGCTCGCCCTCTTCGAGGACGATGACCTTCAAGCCCGCCTCGGCCAGCTCTTTCGCGGCGACCGCCCCGCCCGCGCCGCTACCGACGATGACCACGTCGACCGCCTCATAGAAACCACTGTCAGGTTGCTCGACCGCCAGCTCGATGATGCCCGGGTCGCGCTCCACCTTCTTGAACGGCTGCCCGTCGTAGCCGATGAGCGGCTTGATGCGATCGTCGGAGCAGAAGAACATCAGGATCAGCGCCTTGAGCGCGATCAGCGTTTCGCGCCGCTGGCGGATCTTCGAGGTCTCGCAGGCCACGAGGTAGGCCTCGCGTGCCGGTGCGCCGAGCATGCGAAACGGCCGTACATGACGGCTCAGGATCGACGATAGGTTGAAGGCGGTGAGCATGAGGTTGACCGTGCGTCGGGTTCCGGGCGCGCATCGATCCAGGTACGAATCGAGCTGGCCGGCCACATTGACGTCGCTTGCTCCAGGCTCGAGCGCGCCACCGTGCGGAAGTAGCGAATCGGCCAGGGCCACCAACGTCGCCCGACGGGCGGCGGTCAAAGACATGCCGTGCGATTATGGGTCGCCGTGCCTACGAGACGTTTGCGCCTCGTTCTCCGTATCTGGACCGTGATCTTCGCGCTGGGCGCGGTCGACTTCTTCGTCTTCCCCTATTTGACCGTCAGGATCCTCAACTCGACGGCGAAGTCGTTGGGGATGCACGAGGTCACCGCCCTCAACGGCGGCCAGGATTTCTGGCTCACGCTGGCAGTGCCGTACATGATCCTGGTCGCGGCCTTCTCGTGGGTTGCGCAACGCGGTCCGCGCATCCAGGCGCAACCGGTGCAGTTCTTGATGCTTGCAAAGGCGGCGAGCTCGCTCACCTCGCTCGCCCTCTTCCTCCTCGGCGGCTTCGCGTATCCGTTCCTGGCCAACTTCATAATCGACGGCGCGATCGTCCTGCTCACGTATTGGTTCTATCGAGCAGCGCGCTCGGAGCTGGTATTTCCGTCCAGTAGCTAGCGTCTGCTAGGATTCCTGGCGAAATGCCTAGCTATCGCCTCGGGCAGGCGGCCAAGATGCTCGGCGTCAGCGCGGACACCGTCCGCCGCATGGTCGACGACGGGCGCCTGCGCGCGGTGCGAAGCTCCGGCGGCCAGAGGCTCGTCGACGGCGCCTCCCTGGCCCGGCTCGCGAAGCCCGCTCGAGCCAAGGCGCCGGACGTTGTGGTTGCGCGATCGGCCCGGAATCGCTTCCCCGGCATCATCACTCGCGTCGTCAAGGATCGCGTTGCCGCCCAGGTCGAGATCCAAGCCGGGCCCCACCGCCTTGTTTCTTTGCTCACGCGCGAGGCCGTAGACGAGCTCGACCTGAAGCCCGGCATGCCCGCGGTCGCGGTGGTCAAGGCCACGAACGTCGGCGTGGAGCTGCCTGGTGCGTAGAAAGCTCTGGCTGCTCTTGGCATTTTGTCTTCTCACGGCCTGCATCGGTGGGCCATCTGGGGGTGGGCCGATAAAGAGTTCGATCACGGTCTTTGCCGCAGCTTCACTACAGCCGGCGTTCGACAAGATGGCTACCCCTCTTGCTGAAGGGGATGGCATTGGCATTCAGTTCAGCTATGCCGGGACACAGACCCTGACCACTCAGATCACACAGGGCGCGCCGGCGGACGTCTTCGCCTCTGCAGACGCCGCACATGTGACCACGTTGAATAACGCCGGCCTCGTCCAGGAGTCGCACCTGTTTGCGCACAACCGCCTGGAGATCGTCGTCGCCAAAGGCAACCCGCAAGGAATTCACTCCCTCGCCGACCTTGGTCGCCGTGACCTCGTGATCGTTCTCGCCGACCCTTCCGTCCCTGCCGGCAAGTACGCGCAGCAGGCGTTGGCGAAAGCGAAGGTCACGGTGCATCCCGCCAGCCTCGAGCTGCAGGTGACTGGTGTGTTGAGCAAGGTCGCGCTGGGCGAGGCGGACGCCGGCATCGTCTATCACAGCGACATCGTCACCAGCGGCAAGGTCGACGGGGTCGCGATCCCCGACGCGCAGAATGTGATCGCCGATTATCCGATCGCTGTCCTCAAGGCGGCCAAGAACCAGGCCGGCGCGACCGCGTTTGTCAACTTCGTCCTCTCGGCCGACGGGCAGGCCATCCTCAAAGCCGCCGGTTTCGAGGGGGTTTGAGGCGCGCGAGGATCCCGCCGGCCATCGCGATGCTGGCCGGGCTGGGATTGCTCCTCTTCCTCCTCCCCCTCGCCGGGCTGATCATTCAGGCGCCGTGGAACCAGGCCCTCGGTGAGCTCGCCGACCCGACCACCACGACTGCGCTCGGCCTGTCGATCTTCTGCTCGCTGACCGCGACCGCGATCGCGCTCGTCCTCGGAATACCCCTTGCGATGATCCTCGCGCGCACTCGCGGAACCCTGCGCAATGTGCTTCGGGCGCTGACGACGCTGCCGATGGTGCTGCCGCCGGTCGTGGGTGGCGTGGCGCTGCTGCTCGCCTTCGGGCGCCACGGCGTGGCGGGCTCTTTCCTCCGTCAGTGGTTCGGCATCCAGATCCCATTCACGACGGCGGCCGCGGTGATGGCCGAGACCTTCGTCGCGATGCCGTTCCTGGTCATCGCGGTCGAGGCCGGCCTTCGCTCTCTCGACCACCGATACGAAGAGGCGGCCCGATCTCTCGGCGCGGGCTACTGGCGCGTCTTCACCCGCGTGACTCTGCCCCTGCTGCGCCCGGCCATCGTCTCCGGCGCGGTGCTCTGCTGGGCGCGCGCGCTCGGCGAGTTCGGCGCCACGATCACCTTCGCCGGCAACTTTCCCGGGCGAACACAGACAGTGCCGATCGCGGTCTACCTGGCTCTCGAAAGCAACCCCGACGCCGCGATCACGCTCAGCCTCATCCTGCTCGTGGTCTCGGTGGCGATCCTGGTCGGCATGCGCGACCGTTGGTTGGGTGCGCTATGACTCTCGAGGCGGCGGTGCGCGTCAAGCGCGACGCCTTCACTCTGGACGTGTCGCTCAGCGTGGCCGCCGGCGAGACGCTCGCGGTGCTCGGGCCCAACGGCGCGGGCAAGACGACGCTCTTGCGAGCACTCGCAGGCCTCGACGAGATGGAAGGCCGCGTGGTGCTTGATGGCACGGTGCTCGAGGACACGAACGCGCGCGTGCATGTGCCGACCGAGCGAAGGCGCGCGGGCCTGGTGTTCCAGGACCACGTGCTCTTCCCGCACCTGAGCGTGATCGAGAACATCGCGTTCGGGTTACGTGCGCAGCGCAGGCCCCACGCGACCGCGATGGCTCGCAGGTGGCTCGATGACGCAGGCCTCGGCGATCGCGCCGAGTCGATGCCAAAGTCGCTGTCCGGCGGCCAGGCGCAGCGCGTTGCCCTGCTGCGCGCACTGGCGACAGAGCCGAAGCTTCTCCTCCTCGACGAGCCGCTGTCCGCGCTGGACGTTTCTGTGCGCGCCGAGGTCCGCCGCGAGCTCACGCGCCAGCTGTCATCGTTCCAGGGCGTTCGTGTGCTCGTGACCCACGATCCCCTCGAGGCGATGGCGCTCGCGGACAGGATCGTTGTGGTCGAGCGCGGTTCGGTGGTGCAAACGGGGACGCCCGACGAGGTGACGGCACGGCCGCGGTCGCGCTTCGTGGCGGACCTCGCGGGCGTCAACCTTCTGCGCGGTCGCGCCCACGGCGACCATGTGGCGCTCGCCGGTAATGCATCCCTCGCCGCGCTTGATGCCGGGAGCGGCGATGTCTTCGCGGTCATCCACCCGCGCGCGGTGGCGCTCTATCGATCGAAGCCGGACGGCACTCCGCGCAACGTGTGGCGGGGTGAGGTCGAGGGGGTTGACCTGCAGGGCGACCGAGTCCGCGTTCGAGTCCACGGACCGGTCCCGTTGGTCGCGGAGGTGACACGCGGCGCGATGCAGGAGCTCGGCCTGTCTGCCGGCGCGAGCGTGTGGCTGGTGGTCAAGGCCACCGAGGTTTCGGTGTACCCCGCGTAGCCGCCGGGAGGCGAAATAAGTCTCGCTGCAACGTAGTAATGTTGTAAACACGATGGACGAAGCAACCACGGTGGTAACCGAACAAGAAGCGCTCGACGCCTACTCCACGATCGTGACCTCGGTGGCGCAGAAGGTGCTGCCCTCGGTCGCGAGCCTGCGAGTCCGCCGCAGCAGCCGTTCGTTCGAAGGTGGCGCCGGCTCGGGCGTCGTCATCACCCCCGACGGTTTCCTCGTCACCTCCGCCCATGTCGTGGCGCAGGCCGGCGCAGCCACCGCCTCGTTCATCGACGGGTCGGAGTACGAGCTGGATCTCATCGGCGCCGACCCCCTCTCAGACCTCGCGGTCGCGCGAGCGCGCGCGGCTGTGCTCGAGCCGATTCAGGTCGGCAACGCCGACAGCCTCAAGGTCGGCCAGCTGGTGGTCGCGATCGGGAACCCGATGGGCTTTTCGGGGTCCGTCACGTCGGGGGTCGTCAGCGGGTTAGGCCGCTCGCTGGCGACCGCAGACGGCAACGGGCACCGGCGCTTCATCGAGGACGTCATCCAGACCGACGCCGCGTTGAACCCGGGCAACTCGGGTGGCGCGCTCGCGGACTGGCGAGCCCGGCTCGTCGGCGTCAACACCGCGGTGGCGGGGATGGGCCTCGGGCTCGCGGTGCCGATCAACCGCACCACCGAAGCCATCCTGGCCGCCCTGATGCGAAACGGGCGCGTCCGGCGCGCCTACCTCGGCATCGCCGGGGGCAACCGTGCCCTGCCCCCCGTGATCGCGCAGCGCCTCGGCCGCAAGGCGGGCGTCGAGGTGCAGGAGGTCGTCACCGGCTCCCCGGCCGCCGCTGCGTCGCTGCGCGGCGGCGACATCATCGTGTCGGTCGGCGATGTCGCCGTGGCCAAGGCCGGCGACCTACAGCGGCTCATGGTCGAGGCGCGCATCGGCGCCAGGCTGGCGCTGACCATCCTCCGCGGCGAGAAGCTGGTCACGATCGAAGTCGTTCCGATCGAGCTCGCCTAGGCCGATACACTGCGCGCTGTGCCGAAGCAGATCAGGGACCTGCTTCGAGCCGAGGTATCGGACGGACGCTTCCGGCTTGCCGAGGTCGACCCGGCGGCGACCCCCGGCCTCAAGAGCCACAAGCGGGCGCTGAAGGACCTCCCCAAGCACCAGGCGCAACTGTTCGAGCTCCAGGAGAAGTTGTACGCCGAGCACAAGCGCGCGCTCCTGCTCGTGCTCCAGGGCATGGACACGAGCGGCAAAGACGGCACCATCACGCACGTCATCGGTCACCTCAACCCGCAGGGCGTGAAGATCACGGGGTTCAAACAACCCACCCCCGAGGAGAAGCGCCACGGCTTCCTCTGGCGGATCCGCCGCAACCTCCCACCCTCCGGGGACGTGGGCATCTTCAACCGCTCCCACTACGAGGACGTGCTGGTGGTTCGGGTGCACGACCTGGCCCCACTGAGCGTCATCGAGCGCCGCTACGACCTCATCAACCGTTTCGAGAAACAGGTCGCGAGCCAGCGCATCAAGATCGTCAAGGTCTGCCTGCACATCTCTTACGACGAGCAGCGCAACCGGCTCATGGACAGGCTCAAGGACCCGAGCAAACGATGGAAGTTCAATGAGCACGACATCGACGAGCGGGCCTACTGGGACGACTACCAGAGCGCCTACAGCCTCGCCATAACGCGGTGCTCGACGCTATACGCACCGTGGTACGTCGTACCTTCGAATGACAAGACTTACCGCAACTGGGCCGTGGCCCGGATTCTGATGGAGACGCTGCAGGAGATCGATCCCAACTACCCTCAGCCCAAGCTGAACATCCCGCGGCTCCTGAAGCGGCTGCGCGCGTGATGATAGGTTTAGGCGTCGGTAATTGAATAGACGTTATCGGGGGTTTGACATGCGACGGGTTCGCCTCGTTTCCATCCTGGTGGCAGTCGTGGTCGCCGCGGCGTGTGGCTCGACGGGAGGCGGGGGTTCGGCCGGCAACTCGTATGCCGGCAAGACCATCAAGCTCGGCGCGATCCTGTCGATCACCCAGGCCGGCGGCGTCTACGGACCCCAGAGCCGTGACGGCATGCAGCTCGCGGTCGACGAGATCAACAAGGCGGGTGGCGTCAACGGCGCCCAGATCTCGCTCACGGTCAAGGATGATGCTTCCGACAAGGCGCAGTCGGCGCAGCTCGCGCAGACGATGATCCAGTCGGACCAGGACCTGGCTCTGCTCGGACCCACACTTTCCAACTCGGCGGTGGCCGTCCACCCGCTTGCCGAAAGCCTGAAGACGCCGATTCTCGCCGTGAGCACGACCGGCATCCACATCGTCCCCGACTGCAACTTCCCCAAGACGGATCCTTGCAAATACGTCTTCCGGGACAGCCTCGGCGAGGAGACCGCGATCCCCGACAACATCCAGTCCTACGCAGCCGACGGGCACCCCGCCACAGGCGTGCTTCTGGTGGCGCAGGACGACAAGTTCTCCAGCGACGGCGGCAAGATCGTCCAGAAGACCGTCGACCAGTACGGCATCAAACTTCTGAAGACGATCCCCTTCAACAAGGCGGAGGCTGACCTCTCGCCCTACGTCACCCAGGCTGTGGCGCTCAAGCCGGACGTGATCTTCATCACGTCTCTGGGCGGCATCCCGGCCAAGATCATGACTGAGGCACGCAAGCAGGGCTGGCAAGGCCAGTTCCTGGGCGGCAACGGCTTCAACACCGCGACGGTGTCCAAGCAGGCGGGGGCTGCGGGCAAGGGCGCCCGAAGCGCGAGCGCTTGGTACATCGGCAACTCCTTCGCATCGAATTCAGATTTCGTGACCGCCTATAAGGCCAAGTACACCAATGCCGACGGCACGCCCAAGAACCCTGACCAGTTCGCGGCGCAGGGCTACACGGCCATCAAGGTCATCGCCGACGCCGCCAAGCGCGCCAACCTCACTTTCTCCGACCTGCCCGGCGACCGCGACAAGCTGCGGGCGGCTATGGAGACCGTAAACATCCAGACCCCGCTCGGTCCGTTCCAGTTCACGTCGAACCACGACGTCAAGCAGACGGTGTGGATCATCCAGATGGACGGCGCCGGCGGCTTCACCCTCCTCCACCAGATCAACAGCTGAGCACCCTCTAGCGGGGGGTCGAGAGTCGCCTTGGGGCAACAGATCCTCAACGCGATCTTCATAGGGTCGATCTATGCGCTGTTCGCGGTCGGGTACACGCTGGTCTTCGGAGTCCTCGACATCCTGAACCTGGCCCACAGCGCGGTGTTCATGCTCGGCGCCGCGGTCACGTACTCGATCGTCGTCAACCACGGCCAATCTTTCTGGCTTGCGTGTGCACTCGCCATCGTGGTGGCCGCGCTCATGGGGCTCGTGATCGAGTACGTCTGCCTCCGACCGCTCCGAAGGCGACGGGCGCCGCCCATCTCGGCGCTGATTTCGACCATCGGGCTGGCGCTGATCATCGTGGCTGCCGTCGAGCAAGGCCGGCCCGGTACCCTGTTCGCCTGGCTCTGGGTTGATGGCGCCAACTCGGTCAGCCTGCCTCCGGGCACATTCCCCAACCCCACCTGGAACGTTGCGGGCCTGACCCTCGAAGGCACCAAGCTCGCCATCATCCCGATCACGATCGCGCTGATGCTGCTGCTCGGCTATGTCATGCGCTACACGCAGGTAGGGCGCGGGCTGCGTGCGGTCGCCGAGAACCCGCGGGCGGCGCGGCTGATGGGCATCGACGTCGATCGCATGATCTCGCTCACGCTCGTCATCTCTTCGGCTCTAGGCGGGCTGGCCGGCATCCTGTTCGGGGTCGCCCTCGGCGACATCAGCCCCTACATCGGCCGTGACAGCGTCGAGGTCCGCGGCCTCGCGGTGATCGTGCTCGGCGGGATGGGCAGCATCCCCGGGGCCGTCCTGGGTGGTTACCTCCTGGGCGCGATCGAGGTGCTGGCGGTGGTCCTGCTGGGCAGCAACGTGCGCGCCGGTGTCGCCTTTGCGGCGCTCTTCCTGATGCTGGTGCTGCGGCCGCAGGGCCTCTTCGGTGCCCAGCTCCGCGAGCGTATTTGAGCGCGTCGTGGATTTCCTGATCCAGCTGTTCACGGATCCGGTCGGTTTCTGGAGCTCGCACACGCTGTTGATCTCGCAGATCGCGATCAACAGCATCCTGGCGTCGTCGATGTTCGTCGTCCTTTACTCCGGGCAGCTCTCGCTCGCCGCGCCCGGGTTCATGGCCGTCGGCGCTTACACCGCCGTCCTGATGAGCCTCTACCTGCACACACCCCTCGCTGTAAACATCGCCGCCGGCACCGCCCTTGCGGGCGCCGCTGGTGTCGTCGTCGGCCTGCCGGTCCTCAGGCTGCGCGGCGTCTTCCTCGCCATCGCCACGATCGGGTTCATCGAAGCGTTGAGCCTCGGCGTGATCCTGAATCTCCCCATCACCGGCGAAGGCCTGGGCCTCAAGAATCCTGACGCCGACCCGGTCGGCGGCATCTACCCGGTCCTCATCTCAATGGCGGTGGTCGTGTTCTTCCTCTGGAGGCTCACGAAGGGCAGGCTTGGATACGCGTGGACCGCCATCCGGCAGGACGAGCTTGCAGCGCTCAGCCAGGGAATTGATGTGCCTCGGTACAAGTTGATCGCCTTCGTCCTCAGCGCGGTCCTGGCTGGATACGCGGGCGGCCTCGAGTCACACCTCAACTTCTTCGTCGACCCCAACGAATACGGCGTGCCGCGAACGGTGCAGGTCCTGACCTTCGCCGTTCTCGGCGGCAGCGGCAACGTCATCGGCCCGGTTGTCGGGGCCCTGTTCCTGACCACCCTTCCGTTCGTCTTCCAACAGGCAGGCGACTACATCGGAGTCGTCAGCGGGGTGATCTTGATCCTCGTCATCATCTTCCGGCCGCAGGGGATCATCGGTCGAGGTGGATTCGCCTTCGTGAGGCCGCGCTGGTGGCCGCGCCCCCAAGTCAGTGCTCCTTCGACTGGATAAGGTCCAGCGTCATTTCGGCGGCGTTCGCGCCGTCGACGGGGTGACGCTGGACGTCGAGAAAGGAGCGATCCAGGGGCTCATCGGGCCCAATGGCGCCGGCAAGACCACGCTCGTCAACGTGATCACGGGATACGTGCCGTTCCAGGCCGGCATCGCGTGGTTGGAATCGGACCAGCTCACCGGCCTGCCCGCGCATCGGGTCGCCGGTCTCGGCATCGCTCGCACGTTCCAGAACATCCGCCTCTTCAAAGACCTGAGCGCCGCCGAGAACGTCATCGTTGGTATGCACTCGCGGCGGCGCGACGACACCCTCGCCCAGCTGGGCACGCTACCCGCGTTTCGACGCGACCACCGATCCCGCGTCAACGAGGCCCATCGCCTTATGGAGGTGGCGGGCCTGGACCCGGGCGAGGTCGGCCACCGCCCCGCCGGGACCCTGCCATACGGTGACCAACGGCGCCTCGAGATCGCGCGCGCCCTCGCGCTGCAGCCGCGCCTACTCATCCTCGACGAGCCGGCCGCGGGCATGAACCCATCCGAGAAGCAGGGCATTCGCGAGCTCATCGAGCGCCTCAACCAGGATGGCCTGACCATCCTTCTCATCGACCACGACATGCAGCTCGTGATGGGGGTCTGCACGCGTGTGGCGGTGCTCAACTTCGGCCGCAAGATCGCGGACGGGACGCCCCAAGAGGTGTCGACCGACCCCGGCGTGATCAAGGCATACCTCGGCACGGGGAGCGAGCGAGAGGTGACCAGCGCGCCCGGCGCCACCGGTGTCGAGGAGGTGGCTGAGGAGGTGCGGGTCGCGGCGGCGACGAAGCGCTCCGCCGAACCGGCGACCGCCATCCTCGAGGTCCGCGACCTCTCGATCAGCTATGGGTCGGTGAACGCCGTCCGCGGGGCCTCGCTGCGTATAGCCGCCGGCGAGGTTGTGGCGCTCATCGGCGCCAACGGCGCCGGGAAGACCACGATCCTCAGCGCCCTCTCGGGACTCATCCGGCCGAGCTCCGGGATTGCCGTTTTCGACGGGCTCGATCTCACGACCGCCAAGCCTTCGGCCATCGTTCGGCATGGCCTCGCGCATGTACCCGAAGGGCGCGAGATCCTCGGCCGCCAAACCGTCCTCGAGAACCTCGAGCTGGCGACATGGGCGCGCCGCGACCGCGCGGCGGCGACCACGGACATCGCCACTGTGATGAAGAGATTTCCAATCCTCGTCGAGCGCAAGAACATGCGCGCCGGCACGCTGTCGGGCGGCGAGGCTCAGATGCTCGCGATCGCTCGGGGGCTGCTGGCAAAGCCACGGCTGTTGCTGCTCGACGAGCCGTCGCTTGGCCTGGCGCCGCAGATGGTCGACGAGGTCTTCGCCGCGATCGAGGAGATCCACCGCGATGGGACCACGATCCTTCTCGTGGAGCAGAACGCACTGCGCGCGCTCGGGATCGCCGACCGCGCTTATGTGCTGGAGACCGGGCAGATCCTTCTCTCCGGCAGCGGTGACGACCTGCTGCACAACCCGGCCGTGCGTCGAGCCTACCTGGGCGGCTGATTCACACCCTGACGATCGCGAACGCAGGCCCGTCCATGAGGACCTCGCCGCCGCCGAGCTCTTCCTGAAGCTGCTCAACGGTGAAGTAGCACTTGTGGACGACCATCCGCGTGCCGTCGAGGAGGTCGCGCTCCTCGGGCCCTTCGCGGAACTTTCCGTCCGGCGCGACCTGTTCGAGGATCACCACCTCGGCCGCGACGCGGCGCATATCGTTCACCAGCTCCACGCGAGCCGGTGCAGCAAG
>VBGM01000180.1 GCA_005880855.1 Chloroflexota bacterium | reverse complement strand
CTGTCGCGCGCGGCCCACGACGCTGTCGATGGCTCTCAGGGCGCAGGCATCAGCTTCAGAGATCTCGGCCAGCACCAGCTCCAGGGTCTGCCCGCGCTCGAGGCACTTTTTCAAGCGGTGGCCACCGGCTTGCCGTCCGACTTCCCTCCGCCAAGAACTCCTGTCGTGTTTGCTGACCGCTAGCCCGACAACCACGACATCCGTGCAGGAATGGCGGTATCCAGTGCCGGGGATGCGACCAAAAGTGCCCGAATGGTCGGGTAAGGCCGGCGCCTAGGGTTCCAGCTTCAGGGTCAGGATCTTGAACGGCGTCAGCTCAAGTTCGATCACGCCGTCTTTGATTGCGACCTCCGTTCGGTTTCGTTCGAGGAGGTCGCAGAGGAATGCTCGTGATGCGGGCAGTGTCGTGCGCAATCGGGCTCTGCATGATCGGCCCCACGCCTCGTAGAGCCTCACGATCGTCGCGTCGGAGTCCTCGGCGCGTTTGATCGCATCGACGATCACCTGCCGGGTGTCGATCTCGACCAGCGACCGGGACGAGCCGCCGGCAAGGCTCCCATCTGCCGGCAAGAGCGGAGAGTTCAGGTCCTCAGCGGCCTCGATGACCCCGCCCGCCCGGAAATCGCCTGGATGCGGCATCAAGGCATAGGTGAACTGGTGGCCGCCGAGGTCGGCGGTCGGGTCGGGATGCGTCGGTCCTCGCAATAACGACAGCCGCATCACCGACCCGTGGATGTCGTAGCCGTGCTTGCAGTCGTTGAGCAGCGCGACGCCATAGTCGCCGTCGCCCAGGTCGGCCCAGCGCTGCGCGCAGACCTCGAACATCGCCTTGGCCTGGCTCGTGTCCTGGTGCGTCGGCCGCCGGATGTGGCCGAACTGGATCTCGTACGTCGCCTCGCGGGCCTCGACGGTCACCGGGAACGCGACCTTCAGCATCTTGTGCCGCTCGTGCCACTCCACAAATGTCTCGAAACTCAACACACGCGAACCGGCGTCAAGGGACATGCTCTGGAACAGCCACGACTCGCCGAATCGGCGCCCAAATACGAGCAGTCCACGATGTCCGCCCCGCACCTGAAGCTTCTCGATCGCGGTCAACTCCACGAATGAGTCGCGGTGCACGGCGTCGAGGTCCCACGCGTCCCAGCGCGCCGGGTTGTCGTCGTGCAGCTGGAGCAAGTTACCGGGCCCGCTCAGCACCTCGCGACCAACTTCCTTGTCCCAGATCGAGGTCAGCACCGCGCGGTCGTCCCATTCGACGCGGAGCAGCTCGTTCTCCATGCTGTGGTCGGTGACCGAGACCTCGGGTTCGGTTGAATTCGCGAGGCGAACCGTCACCCACCCGCAAGATGGAGCCTCGATGCGTGCGTATCCGTCCGCGGTGCTCACTATCTCGCTGCGCGGATGAGAGGTCGAGTTGAAGGCCACCAGACCTTCGCCCTTGCCCGCGATCGCCGACATCGCCAGCTCGCTGAGGCTGGACGCCCGGGC
The DNA here is from genome assembly GCA_005880855.1 of Chloroflexota bacterium. Taxonomy (GTDB): domain Bacteria; phylum Chloroflexota; class Dormibacteria; order Dormibacterales; family Dormibacteraceae; genus UBA10449. Next base: position 14,196 of record VBGM01000180.1, on the reverse strand, counting down.
CGCGACATCCTCCAGATCACGCTCTGTCTCCTCGTAGACCCAGTCGATGCTCGAGCCGGGCAGTATGTCGTGGAACTGGTTCAGGAGCAGCTTCTGCCACAGCGCGTTCAGCTCGGCCGAGGGATACGAACCGCCCGCCGCCACCGACCACATCTCCGCCTCGCGCAGCGCTTCCTGGGCCTTGCGATTCAACCGCTTCGTGCGCGATTGGCTGGTATAGGTGCCGCGGTGAAGCTCGAAGTACAGCTCGCCGGCCGAGGTGGCGAGGCCATTCGCTTCAGCCGATGCCGCCTCGAAGAAATCATCAGCTCGGCCGATCTCCACACCCAGCCGGTGCGCCGAGTCGATCATCTCCGGTTGGGGCCCGCCGCCCCCGTCGCCCCAACCGAACAGGTAGAGCGACCGGTGCGAGCTGCGGCCGTCCTTGAAGTTGCGGACGCTCTGCTCGACTTCCTCAAGTGTGAAGCTGCCGTTGTAGGTGTCGGCGGGGGGGAAGTGCGTGAAGATCCGGGTCCCGTCGATGCCCTCCCACACAAAGGTGTGGTGCTCAGGCTTGTTGGTGTCGTTCCACGAGAGCTTCTGCGTTAGGAAGTAATCGCAGCCGGCCTCGGACATCAGCTGCGGCAGATTGCCCGGGTAGCCGAAAACGTCCGGAAGCCACAGGATCCTCGTCTCGTGCCCGAACTCCCGCATGAAGAAGCGCTTGCCCAGCAGCAGCTGGCGTACGAGCGACTCGCCTGACGGCAGATTGCAGTCCGCCTCGACCCACATCGCTCCGACCGGCTCCCACCGGCCGGCGGCGACCTTCTCTTTAATGCGGCGGTAGATATCCGGGTACGACTCCTGCATCCAGGCGTATTGCAGCGGCTGCGAGGCGGCAAAGATGTAGTCGGGGTATTCATCCAGCAGCGCGAGCTGGGTCGACCAGCTGCGGGCCACCTTCCGCTTCGCCTCGCGGACCGGCCACTCCCAGGCCGTGTCTATGTGCGCGTGTCCGACCGCGGTGATGCGGTGCGAGGAGTCGAAACTCAGGCGACCTGGTCCGTTCTCGCTTGCGGATCGCACGGTGAGATCGGCGCGCCGCAAGACGAAGGCGGGCTCGGGCGAGTCTCGCAAGGCGATCATGGACGCTGCCGGCTCCGATCCTTGCTCGGTCGCTCGAGGATTGGCGGCAGCTTCGAGGTAGAAGTCGACCTCAGGGCCATCGATCGGCAGCCAGCGGTGGTTGGGATCGACCCCGCGCCAGGGCTTGCCGTCCTTCCAGGCCTGCGCCTCGCACGTGAAACCCGTGGGCCCGTCGAAACCAAGGTCGAACAGGGCGACCACCCGCTGACCGACCCGATCGTTGGTTACGTGGCCCGTGACGTGAAACCAGGTCGTGCTCCAGGGCGGACCCCATGCGTCGCCGATCCTGATTGGCGCGAAGGGACCTCGAATCGCCTCGGCGTAGGTGATGGGCTCGCCCCGCACGCAAAAGGCCGTCAGCTCGAGAGGGGTGCCGCTCTCTTCAGTCACTCCTTGACGCCGCCGAGCGTGATGCCGCTCACGAAGTGTTTCTGCACCGCAAGGAAGGCGACCGTGATGGGCCCGATCGCGAGGACGGCGATGGCCATCTGGGCCGAGAGCGCGGGGATCTGGACGCCGAACGCCTGGCTGCTCGTCTGGAGGATCGCGATATTGGTCGAGATTTGATAGAGGAGGTACTGGAGCGGTACCAGGGATGGATTGTTGATGAAGAGCAGCGCCAGATACCAGTCGTTCCAGTAGGCCAGCGCGGAAAAGAGGGCCACGGTCGCCAGCGCGGGTCGCGACAGCGGGACCACGATCTGGAAGAAGATGCGCCACTCTCCGGCGCCATCCACCTTGGCTGCGTCGATCAGCTCGCGCGGAAGCGCGGCGAAGTAGGCGCGGAGGAGTAGGACGTACCACGGCATGACCAGGTAGGGAAGGATCAGCGCAAAGAGCGTGTCCTGGATCTGCAGGTAGTGGGTGACGAGGATGTAGAGGGGGACCAGGCCGCCGCTGAAGAGCAGCGTGAAGAAAACAAAGAACGAAAGCGGGCGGCGCAACGAAAAATCGGACCGCGAAAGCGGATACGCGAGCATCGCCATGATCAGTACGCCGGCAAATGTGCCGACGAGTGTCACGGTGACCGTCACCGCGTATGCGCTGAGGATCTGCGTCGGGTCGTTGAGGATGTACTGGTAGGCGGCGAAGCTGATCGTTCGTGGGACCAGTGAGAACCCGTAGGTGCTGATGTCGGTCTCCGACGAAAGCGAAGCCGATATCAGCAGGATCAGGGGAAAGAGAAACAGGAAGCTGAGAATCAGCAGGCACGCATGGACCGCCAGGTTGCCTCCCCGCGGGCGCCGATATCGCCGCCGCTGCAGCAGTGGTGCAACCTGGAGCGCAGCCGCCGCGCTAGAAGAGTGCACTTTGCGGCTCCGTGCGGCGCACCAACCAGTTCGAGCCCAGCACGAGGAAGAAACCGACCACCGCCTGGAACGTGCCCGCCGCGGATGCCATACCGACATCTCCAATGGTCGTGAGCGTTCGGTATACATAGGTGTCGATGACATCGGTGGTCGGGTAGAGCTCAGGCGCGTTGCGCGTGACCTGGTAGAAAAGCCCGAAGTCGGCGTAGAAGATCCTGCCGATCGAGAGCAGGACGTTGATGATGATCAGCGGTTTGAGGAGCGGCAGCGTGATGTACCAGATCTTCTGCCACGCGGTCGCGCCGTCCAGGCTCGCGGCCTCGTAGTACTCGGGGTTGATCGCGATCATTCCGGCCAGGTAGACGATGCTCCAGAAGCCGCCGTTCTTCCAGACCGTGACGAGCGTGAGGATGACCGGCCAGTCCTGCGCTGACTCATACCAGTTGACCGCGTGCCCGCCGAGGCTCTGGAGCGTGTGGTTGATGAGGCCGTCGCTGGTGTTGAGGAGCGCGAAGACGAAGTAGTTGATGATCACGTACGAGAAGAGATAGGGGAAGAACAGCGTCGACTGGTAGAACCTGGTCAGCCAGCGATTCGAGCCCTGCACCTCTTTCAGCAGAAGCGCGATACCTAGCGCAACCACCAGGACGCTGACGATGAACAGTGCGTTCATGAAGAGCGTGTTGAAGACGATGCGGCGCGCGTCGTCGGTCTGGAACAGGTAGTAGAAGTTCTTCAGGCCGACCCACCGGCTGCCCAGCACGCCCTGGTAGGCGCGATAGTCCTTGAACGCGATGATGATTCCGAACATCGGGAGATAGGCGAAGACGACCAGGACCAGCAGGCCTGGAATCATCATCGACAGCAGGGCGCCGTCGCGTTTCAACCAGGCTCGCCGGCCCAGCTTGCGTGGAGGTCGCCGGGTTTGCGAAGCGAGCGCGGCGAGTGGGGAGGCGGGGCTTTCGGTAACGGTGATGGTCGGGACCGGAATCACACCCGAGGGTCGTCCACGACGGCGGGCTTGGGCGGCTGCGCCGCGTCCGACTCGCTTTCGACGATGGTCATGGGGACCCTGATCACCTGACGCTCCTCTCCAAGCGACCGCGTCGTGCGCGCGACCAACAACCTGGTCGCCTCGGCACCGAGCATCTCACCCGAGTGCACGGCCGCCATGGACAGGTACGGGGTGAACGGGGTCGGCGGCTTGTGGCTGAAGGTGGCGATCTCGCCGTCCCACCGTATCGAAGCGGTGCGTTTGCGATTTGCGGCGGGCACGGGAAGCACAGAGTGGCTGAGGATCAGCAGGTCATAGGTGACCCGCTCCAGCACGTCGTCGTTCAGCGTCAGCAGGGCATCGGGCTGGAGCTGCACGAGGAGCTTGCCGAGCCGTTCCCGGGCCGATACATCGCTCAACAGCTCGTCCGGCCGATGAAAGGCCTGGTAGACGTCGAGCCACACGAGGTCTTCGTCGTAGGGCAGGCCGGCTTCTTGCAATGCCCGGCGGTATCCGCTGAGCCGGTCGTTGACGCTCGTCGCCTCCACCTCGAAGTACGAGATGACCGCGATCCGGCGGCGGCCTCGCTGCAGCAGCCTGGTGGTCAGCTCGTAGCCGGCGATCTCGTCGTCGAAGACCACGCGGTCGGTGTCGATCTGCGGGTAGTAACGGTCGACCATGACCAGGGGAAATCGCTTCTTCTGCAGCTCCTCATAAAGAGCCTCGTTCCGATACCTGTGGTGCGGGTAGACAACGATGCCTTCGACGTTTCGAACGATCGCCTCCCTGATGTTCAGAGCCTCGGCGTCGTCGGTGTCATACGAGCTGATCACCTGGAGGTTGTAGTGGTTCTCGGCGGCGGTCCGAGCGATGCCCATGAGCACGTGGAAGAGGTAGGGGTGGTCGAGCTGGTGACAGATGAACGCGATCGAGCGCCGCTGGCCGTCAGCGTGCTCGGCCGGATGGGTCACGACCGTTCCCCGTCCCTGCTGGCGTTTGATGTGGTGCTCTCGAGAGAGCTCGTTGAGCGCCTTGATGACGGTGATGCGGCTGACGCCGTAGTCCTCGGTCAGCTGCCTCTCGGCGGGCAGGAAGCTCCCAGGTTTGAACTCACCGCGTTGGATGCGCTCGAGGAGCGACGAATAGACCTGGTACCAAAGCGGCAGCGGGTTGCTGGGGTCGACGCTCCACACCCGGGGCTCGGTCATGAAGCTAAGCGGTGGGTGGACATATCGACATGTGCAAATTAAGGCTTTCCGTTCCTGGAGAAGCGGGCGACCGAAGGCACTTCAGCCGCCCGCCCAAGAGGAGGAATCCGGCCTACTTCGATGATCTCCAGCTGTCGAGCTGGCGCTGGATCTCGGACATGACCTTGTCGACACCGGCGTCGTGCAGCTTGCTGAGGTAGTTGCTCAAGCCGGAGCTCGGGTTGGCGCGCCCCATGATCAGCGGATAGCCGTACTGCTGCTGAGCCTTCTGCACCTGGGCCAGCTCGGTCTTGACGTTGGTCGGGTCGAACGCGAAGCCAAGTGCCTTGGAGGGAATCGCGGTCTGGTTGTCCTTGAGCGACAGGGGCCACGCGCCGACGGTGTCCTCGGACGAGTAGAAGTCGTTGAAGAGGTCGCCGAACATCCACGAGGTCTGCGGGTTGTACCGGTCGTTGCTCGCCGTCACGCCGGTGGGGAAGCCGACGACCGCGTTCTTGGCGTCGGTGACGGCGTAGTGCGTGCCCTCGATGCCGCGGCAGATCAATCGGTACACGTCGACGTCGGTGTTGAGCGCCTCGAGCAGGGTCATCGCCGCCTCCGGGTGCTTCGAGGTGCTGCTGATGTTGTTCATCGTGGCGATGATGCCGCCCGTGGTGAGGACCAACGGCCCGAGCCCCTTGGCGACGAACTCGAAGCCGTAGGTGGCCTTGAGCTGGCCGGTGGAGTCGCGGTGCACGACGTCGATCTCCACCGCATACTTGCCCGCTCGCCAGTTGGCGGTGGCCTGCTCGCCCGGAGGGTCCACGGGGTAATAGCCGGCCTGGAACCACTGACGCGCCAGCTGCACCTGCTGGAGGAACTCGGGCAGCGTGGCGATGTTCACGACCTTCAGGTTTGGGTCGTCGGCTTTCACTCCGATGACCCCGGCGTCGGTGGACACCCCGTCGACGATCTCGTAGCCGAGGTACGCCGCGCTGTACGGTCCGCCTTTGTCGGCGATCTGGGCGATGCCGATCGGGGTGACCTTTGGCTCACCGGCCTTCACGGCCGCCAGGAACGGGGTGAGGTCGTCGAAAGTGTTGACCTTGGTCAGGTCCAGGTTGTACTTGTCGGCCAGGTCCTTGCGAACGCGCGGCCCGATCGGCCGGGTCCATGGCTGCTGGTTGAGGACGCCGTAGATCTTGCCGTTGACCTTGGTCGCCTGCCAGGCCTGGACCGTCATGCTCCCGTAGGTCTTGGGAGCATGCGATTTGAGAAGACTGTCCAGGGGCTTGAGGGCGCCTTGCGCCACGTTCACGTAGTAGTTGTTGACCCAGGGCACCGAGTAGACGATGTCCTGGACGTCACCGGCGGCGACGGCCAGCTTCTGCTTCTGGTCGTACGCGCCGAAGTCGATCGGGTTGAGCTTGATGGTCACGCCGTACTTGGGCTTCAGGATCCTGTTCATCGCGTCCTGCACCAACGCGACGTCGGGCACCGGCGTGAACGTCGGGTACGTGTAGGCGACTTCGGTGGTGGAGGTGGGGCCCGACTTGGCAAACCAGTCGCAGGCCGACAGCAGCGGGCCGGCCGCGCCGATGGCCCCTCCCGCCAGGAGCGCCTTGCCTCCCTGGGCCAAGAAGTCGCGTCGAGAAAATCCCTTGGGCATCGGTCACTCCTTTAATCCGACCGGCAAATTCTGGAAGGGCCGCGAATGGACCTTAGAATATGTTGATATATCCAATCAGTCTGCTCGACCTTTGTCAAGGGTCGATTTAGCCTCTCCGGCATGACCTTGCGCATCGAGCAGCCTGAATCGGTGACCCCGGAGCTCGTGGACGCGCTTGGGAAGCTGATCCCGCCAACCGCCTCTACGAGCGCATGGGGTTCGAGCGCCGCGACAGCAACCCCTACCGGATCACTCTCCGCTAGCGGGCGATCAATTCCTCGAGGCGCGTCACGGTTTCGCTGAGGGCTTCGAACGCCGAGCGCACCGGTTCCGTCGAGGACATGTCCACGCCGGCGAGCTTCAACCCGTCGAGCGGGTAGAGCGAGCCTCCGCTCTTGAGAAATGCGACGTACGCCTCGGCGGCTTTCTTGTCGCCTGACGCCACCCGGCTCGCCAGGTGGTGCGCGCCGGCGATGCCGGTCGCGTACTGGTAGACGTAGAAGTTGCTGTACAGGTGGGTGTGGAACTGCGCCCACGTGGATCCGGCCCGCTCGCGGTCGATGTCGCTGATGTCGACCTCGTCGCCGTACACCTCGCTCATCAGCTGGGCGGTGAGCTCGGTGAGGTAGGCGGCGGTGATGGGAACGCCGCGCTCGACCTGCTCGTGCAGCTCGAGCTCCAGCCGCGCGAGCGTCGGCATGATGAAGAAGTACCGGTAGAAGTTGGCCATCGCCTCTTCGAGGACGGCGACCTGGAATCGCGGATCGCTCTGGGTGTCGAGCAGGTATCTCCTCGTGAGCGCCTGGTGCATGTTCGAGGCGACCTCGGCCTGGAACAACCCGTAGTTCGAGTACACGAACGGCTGCGTCTTCCGAGCGTAATGCGAGTGCATCGAGTGGCCGAGCTCGTGCGCCAGCGTGCTCATCGCGAAGATGTCGTCGTTGTAGCTCATGAAGATGAACGGGCGCGTGTCCGGGACCCCGGTTGAGAAGGCGCCCATGCGCTTGCCCTTGTTCGGGTAGACGTCGACCCAGCGTTCCTCGAGCGCGCCTTTGCGCAGGATCCGGACATAATCGTCGCCCAGCGGCGCCACTCCCGCGGCGATCCAGTCCACGGCCTGTTCATAAGGCACGTCGAGCCTGAAGTCCTGCAGCGGCGCCCGGGTATCGTGCGCCTTCAGCGTCTCCATCGCGAGGACCTTGCGCCGCAGCCGCCAGTAGCGATGCCACGTGCCGACGTTGTCGCGAAACGCCTGGATGATGTTGTGGAACACGTCGAGCGGAATGAACGCCGGCTCGAGAGCCGCATTTAGAGACGACGCGTAGCCGCGGGCCCGCGCGTAGAACACGTCGCGCTTGATGCCCGCCGCCAGGCTGGTCGCCATGGTGTTCTGCAGCGCGAGGTGCTGGTCGGCGTAGCTTTCATAGGCGCTTTTCCGGATGGCGGGGTCGGGGCTGGTCAGCAGCACTCCGATGGTTCCCTGCGCCACCTCCTCCGCGCCTTCGACACCGACCGCGGGCGGAAATTTCATGTCCGCGTTGGCCAGCACGCTGTGCGCCGAGACGGCGCTGGCGAGAGGGTCGGAGACCTGGGTCAGGATCTCCTCCACATCGGACGATCTGATGTGGCCCTGCAGCCTCTCGAGGCGGTCGAAGTAATGGCCCAGATGTGCGAGGCGGGAAGAGCCGGCGACCCATTCGCGAAGCTTGGGAAAGCCAATCGCGATCATCTCTGGCATCGCGAATGACATCGCGGCGCCGAGCCGGGCGGCTGCTGTGCGAGTGCGGTCGGTCCGGGCGACGGCGGCCTGGTCGTTGACGTCGACCGAGTACGACATGGTCGTGTAGACGGTCACCTTGCCGAACAGTCGCTGAACACGCTCGGTCGCGTCGAACCAATCGGCGAGCGCGTCAGGCGAGTCGGCCAGGTGGCCCTTGAACTCGGCCAGGTCGGGCAGCCGGCCGAGCACCGTCTCGACGGCAGCCTCCCATGCGGATTCGTCGGCGAAGACGCTCTCGGCGTCCCACGTGTAACGCTCATCCACCTCAGCCCGCGTGGGCAGCGTCCTGGCCACGGCCGCTAAGGGTACCGAGTTCTTGATGCGCATAGGATTGGACTTCATGCCACGGGCGCGAGCCAACGGTATCGACATCGAGTACGAAGCCACCGGCAATCCGATTGACCCGCCCATCCTGCTCGTCACGGGCCTCGGTGCCCAGCTGATCACGTGGGACGACGACTTCTGCGCCCAGCTCGCCGGCCGGGCATTCCATGTCATCCGATTCGACAATCGCGATGCGGGCCTCTCCACGCACCTGGATGGCGCAGGCCCACCGGATATGGGGGCCGCACTGGCCGGCAATCCGAAGCCTGCGTATCGCCTCGACGACATGGCCGCCGATTCCGTCGGCCTCCTCGACGCGCTGGGCATCGATGCCGCGCATATCGTGGGAGCGTCGATGGGAGGTTTCATCGCGCAGCTGATCGCGATCAACCACGCTGAGCACACGCTCTCGCTCACGTCGATCATGTCCGGGCCGAGCTGGCGCGAGGGAGTGCCGCCGACGCCGGAGGGCAGCGCGGTCTTGCTGGCCAGGCCCGCATCGAGCCCGGAGGAGAGCATCGAGCTCTCGATGTGGGGTCGCAGCGAGCTGGTGGGTTCGGGTGATCCGTTTGATGAGGCGGTGGAGCGCGCGAAGGCAGAGCGCGCGGTTCGGCGCGCCTACTACCCGGTCGGTGCCGGGAGGCAGCTGGTGGCGATCCTGGCCGCGGACGATCGGCTCGAGCGATTGCGAGCGCTTCGCGTTCCCACGCTGGTGATCCATGGCGACGAGGACGTGCTGGTGCCCATCGAGAACGGCCGTCGCGTGGCCGCCGCCGTGCCCGAAGCCCGCATGCTCGAGCTCGAAGGGATGGGCCACGACCTGCCGAGGCGCGTCTGGCCGCGGGTCATCGACGCAATCGTCGAGACGGCCGCCAAAGCGAGCCCTGTACAGCCGGGCGCCGCGTGGCTCTGCTAGCCGCGAGCGGCCTCGAGGGAATCAGCCCGGCGCTGGCCGTCCTCGCCGGCCTGGCCTCGTTCGTTTCGCCATGCGTGCTGCCCCTCGTGCCGGCGTACCTCGCGTACCTCGGCGCCCGGGCGGGGCAGCCCGCCACCGTAGGTGCGACGGGCTCAGTGGCAACCACTTCACCGCCATCGGTGGCGACCGCAGGCCTTGCGTTCGTGGCCGGCCTGTCGGTCATCTTCATCCTTTTTTTCTATGTGTTCTCGCTCGTCGTGCAGCCGATTCGCGCTTACGTGCCTGTAGTCGCGGGCGTGCTGGTGATCGCGATGGCGTTCCACGTCGCCGGGGTGATCAAGATCCCGTTCCTCGACCGCGAGTACCGCGTTATGGATCGGGCGCCGTCGAAAGGCGGCGTGACAGGAGGGTTCTTGCTCGGCATGGGGTTCGCGAGCGGCTGGACGCCCTGCATCGGTGTGACGCTCGGGGCGGTCCTCAGCTCGGCGGTCACCGCGGGGACGACCGCGCAGGGCGTGGTGCTGATGGTCGCCTACTGCCTTGGACTTGGGCTCCCGTTCGTCGTCCTCGCGTTCGCGCTGGAGGGTGCGCGTCCCGTTGTGCGCGTCGTCAACAGCCACCGGCGTGCAATCGATCTCCTTTCGGCCGCGGTGCTGCTCCTGATGGGCCTGTTGCTGCTGACGAACAAGCTCGCGATCCTTTCCGCAGGCATCACGCAGCTCGTCCCGTCGTGGCCCTCCCCGACCCTCTGACATCTCGCTTCGGTCACAGTCCGAAATATCCGCGGCGGCTGAATATCATCGGCGGCACATTGGCGTCGTGCGCGCCCTCGACGACGGTGCCGATCAGGATCCAGTGGTCGCCCGCCTCGATGGTCTCTTTCAGCGTGCAGACGGCGTAGGCGGCGGAGTCCGCCTCCAGGATCGGACCTCCGCGATCTGACTCCGGACGTCGCCACGCGATGCCGTCGAACCGGCCGGTCGCCAGGATGTTGGCGGTGAAGCCACCCGCGTGCTGGACCGCGGGGAGGGTGTTCGAAGTCTTCTCGATACAGGCGAGCGCGAGAGGTGGGTTCAACGAAACGGCGCAGAAGGCGCTCACGGTCAGGCCCCGTGGAAGCGAGTCCTTGCCGAAGGCGGTGAGCACCACGACCCCGCTCGGGAACGTGGCCATGACCTCTCGATATCGGCGCGGCTCGATCATGTGCGCCGATCATCACCGATCGACGCCCGGAGCCTGTAAACGAACACTTGTTTGTAAGCCGGGAACCGATCAAACTTGATGGCATGGGGGATGTTCTCGATCTGTTCGGTCCGGCCACGAGGGACTGGTTTCGCGCCGCCTTCGCCGAACCCACACAGGTCCAGGAGCGCGGCTGGCGTGAGGTCGCTGCGGGCCGCCACGTTCTCATGGCGGCTCCCACCGGGAGCGGCAAGACCCTGGCCGCTTTCCTGTGGTGCCTCGACCGACTTGCCTCCGAACCGGTGCCGGCTGACGCGGAACGCTGCCGCGTCCTTTATGTCTCGCCTCTGAAGGCGCTGGCCCACGACGTCGACCGCAACCTGCGCTCGCCGCTGGTGGGCATCCGCCACCAGGTCGAGACCGCCGGGGGAGTGGCGCCGGACATCACTGCCGCCATCCGCACCGGCGACACCCCCACCGAGGCGCGCCGCTCGATGGAGCGCCACCCGCCCGACATCCTCATCACCACCCCGGAGTCGCTGTACCTCATCCTCACCAGCAACGCGCGAAAGATCCTCGCTTCGGTGCGGTGGCTCATCGTCGACGAGATCCACTCGGTCGCCGCCACCAAGCGCGGCTCGCACCTGGCCCTCAGCTTCGAGCGCCTGTCAGCGCTGACGAAGGTGGAGCCTCAGCGCATCGGGCTGTCGGCGACGCAGCGTCCGCTCGAAGAGGTTGCGAAGTTCCTCGGCGGCGCCGGGCGGGACGTCGCCATCGTCGACGCCGGCAGGCTCAAGACGATGGAGGTGAAGGTCGAGGTCCCCGTCGAGGACATGTCCCAGCTGAAGTCGTACGACGACTCAGGCCAGAGCGCGAACAGCATCTGGCCGGCGATCTACCCGCGGCTCCTTTCGCTGATTCGCGACCATCGCTCGACCATCGTCTTCGTCAACTCGCGGCGGCTCTCCGAGCGAATCGCCGCGCGCATCAACGAGCTGGCCGAGGAGGACCTCGTGCGCGCGCACCATGGTTCCATAGCGCGCGAGCAGCGCCTGCTCATCGAGGACCAGCTCAAGGCCGGCACCCTGCGTGGCCTCGTCGCCACCTCCACCCTCGAGCTCGGCATCGACATGGGTGCGGTTGATCTCGTCCTGCAGGTCGAAGCGCCCCCGAGCGTGGCCGCGGGCATTCAACGCGTCGGCCGCGCCGGCCACTCGGTGGGCGAGGTCTCGCGCGGTGTCATCATCCCCAAGTTCCGAGGTGACCTGCTCGAGGCCGCCGCGGTCGTGGAGGGAATGCTCGAGGGGCGCATCGAATCCACCACAGTGCCGCGCAAGCCGTTGGACGTGCTCGCTCAGCAGATCGTTGCGATGTGCGCGATGGACGAATGGAAGGTCGAAGACCTCGGCACGGTCGTGCGCCGCGCCTATCCGTACAGCGACCTCGGCCCGCGCTCCCTCGAAACGGTGCTCGACATGCTGAGCGGTCGCTACCCGTCCGACGAGTTCGCGGAGCTGCGTCCCCGCATCGTCTGGGACCGCGTCGCCGGCACAGTGCGCGGGCGAAAAGGGGCGCAGCACCTTGCCGTCACCAACCCGGGCACCATCCCCGACCGCGGGCTTTACACCGTGAACCTCGTGGAGGATGGCCGCCGCGTGGGTGAGCTCGACGAAGAGATGGTTTACGAGAGCCGGGTGGGCGAGACCTTCGTGCTTGGCGCGTCCACGTGGCGCATCGCGGAGATCACCCCGTCGCAGGTGCTCGTCACGCCCGCGCCGGGCGAGCCAGGCAAGATCGCCTTCTGGAAGGCCGACGCTCCCAGCCGGCCGGCCGAGCTCGGCATGGCTCTTGGCAAGATGGTCCGCGAGCTGCGATCGCTCGCCCCTGACGCGGCCGAGCGACGCCTGCGCGAGCGCGCGGGTTTCGACGACCGCGCGATCAAGAACCTGCTGGCGTACCTCGAGGACCAGGCGGCTGCCACGGGTGCGGTGCCCGACGACCGAACGGTCGTCGTCGAGCGGTTCCGCGACGAGATCGGGGACTGGCGTGTTTGCCTGCACACACCGCTCGGCGGTCGCGTACACGCGCCTCTCGCGCTGGCACTGGAGGCCCGCCTGCAAGAACGCCTTGGGGTCGACGCCAGAGCCCTGTGGACCGACGACGGCATCGCGTTCCACCTACCTGACGTCGAGTCGCCGCCAGGGCTCGACGAGCTGATGCTCGACCCTGAGGAAGTCGAAAGCCTCGTGGCGGCACAGTTGCCCGCATCGGCTCTGTTCGCCGGGCGCTTTCGCGAGAACGCGGCTCGATCCTTGCTCTTGCCTCGGCGGCGCCCAGGCCAGAGGACGCCCCTGTGGCAGCAGCGCATGCGCAGCGCCAACCTGCTGCGGGTGGCGGGGCAATATGCCGACTTTCCGATCCTCGCCGAGACCTGGCGCGAGTGCATGAGCGACCACTTCGACATGCCCGCGCTCACCACTCTGCTGCGCTCGATCCGCTCGCGCGAGGTGCGCGTGGTCGCTGTCGATACGGAGCGTGCCTCGCCCTTCGCATCGTCGCTGCTCTTCTCGTATGTCGCGCAATTCATGTACGAAGGCGACTCGCCGCTCGCGGAACGCAGGGCGCAGGCCCTCACGCTCGATCGCGAGCTGCTGGCGGAGCTGCTCGGCACGGAGGACCTGCGCGAGCTGCTCGACCCGGAATCCATTGCAGCCGTGGAGCTGGAGCTCCAGGGCCTGCTCCCCGAAAGATTTCCGCGCGACCCCGACGAGGCGCATGACCTGCTCATCCGGCTCGGCGACCTGAGCACCGCTGAAGCGGCCGCGCGGGGCATCGAGATGGAATGGCTGAGAGCGCTGGAGCGTGACCGCCGAGCGGTGTCGGCTCGAATCGCGGGCGAGTCGCGCTGGTTCGCGGCCGAGGACGCGGGCCGCTATCGCGAGGGCCTCGGGGTGACGCTGCCAGTCGGCCTGCCGGACGCATACCTCGACCCCGGCACCGAGCCGCTCGCATCGCTGCTCCGCCGCTGGGCGCGCACGCATGTGCCGTTCGTAGCCGCGGATGTGATGGAGCGCTGGAGCCTCGCCGGCCCGGCGGTCGAAGCTGCGCTCGCGCAGCTGGTCGGCCGCGGCGATGTGATTGCAGGCGAGTTCCGGCCCTCCGCACGAGGTCGAGAGCACTGCCACCCTGAGGTGCTCCGCATGCTGCGCCGCCGCTCGTTGGCCGCGCTCCGCCGCGAAGTCGAGTCCGTTCCTCCTGATGCTCTCGCTCGCTTCCTTCCAGCCTGGCACGGGGTCGGCGCCCGCGCTGGCGGGGTCGACCGCCTGCTCGAGGTCGTCTTCCAGCTGCAGGGCGCAGCGCTCCCGGCGAGCGTCATCGAGCGGGATGTCATCACTAGCCGCGTGGCCAATTACAACCCGCGCCTGCTCGATGAGCTGGTCTCGATGGGCGAGGTGGTCTGGGTTGGACGTGGCTCACTTGGCACGTCGGACGGCAGGGTCGCGCTTTATCTGCGCGGCGACGCGCCCCGTCTGGTGCCCGAGCCGGCGGACGCGCCCGCCGAAGAGCTGCATACGCGCCTGCGCGATCACATGCGGGCCCGCGGCGCGGCGTTCTTTCGCGACCTCTACGCAGCGTGCGGCGGCGGCGACGAGGAAGCGATGCTCGACGCCCTTTGGGACCTGGTCTGGGCCGGCGAGGTTACCAACGA
>VBGM01000223.1 GCA_005880855.1 Chloroflexota bacterium | reverse complement strand
CACCGGCCTCGGCAGCAGCCCTGGATTCGTGAGCTCGACCAAGGTCTGGTACGCGGAAGAAGCGCCCTGCCCCTCGAGCGATCAGTGCGGCGCTGATCCGACCGCGCCGACTCGGATCGTCCGCGCCTACGACCTCAATGACGGAAGCGATCAGGTGGTCGTTTTCCGGGCGGGAGAAGAGCCAGGCTTGAACGGCTTCTTGTTCTGCTGCAGCCCTCGCACCTGACGAAAGCGCGCCGCTCACGACCGCCGCACCGTTGAAGGCAACCATGGCTCAGAAGCTGCGGGGATTACGGTTCAGGCGTGGATCGATTCGAGGAATTTGTTCAGGTGGACGTCGACTTCGAAGAAGCCGTTGCGGTGTGTGCCTGGCTCCGTCGTACTGAGGAGGACGAGGGCTTGGCTGCGGTGCTGTGGCAAGACGATTCCGAGAGGGTCGTGCTTCGGGATGTCCGGGTTGACCTCGAACGGGGGATGGCCGGCACGACAGACGACCCCCGCCTGGAGATGACACGTGCCCGAGCGCTCGTGCTAGGAGACTGGCTGTGGCGGATGGAGCAGAGCCAAACGTTGGCGCCGCTGTTTGGGGAAGTCGGCTCAGCGCCGCAGCGCGCGCTCTGGTCGCTGGAGACCTGGCTCGACCAGACGCTCTTTTCGGAGTTCTCGGACACGGGCTATTTCGCTTTGGTGAGGGCCGCTCGAGAACGAGTGCTGACCGACCATCTCCGAGCCAATTGACTGAAGGCCGGTCTCGCGCTCAGCACGGCTCCTTGTCGAGCGTTTGGCGTAGTGGCCCCGCGTCTAAGGCCAGGTAAGACCCTTAGCGCCGCCTGACAGCGCTTATCTGCCGAAAGGAGGTGGACCGAGAATCTCGATACCCCCGTTCCGAGCCGCCGATGCACGCACGCGGTCAAAGTCAACCGGAGCGGTCGCCTCGAGACTCGGCGTCAGCGGCTCGCTCGCGCCGCGGTAGAAGGCTTCGCTTGAGCCGGGGGTCTCCAGAGTCAACAAGCGCGCCGACTCCGATGTGACCAAGAAGGCGTGCGGAACGCCGCGCGGGACCATTGCCATGCTGCCTCTCCCGAGCCTCTGCTCGCGACCGTCGACGTGAACGAGAATTTCGCCTTCTAGCACATACAGGGTCTCGTCGACTTCGGGGTGCGAATGCAATGGCGTGGTCTTGCCCCTGGTCATGACGTCGTCAAAGAGCAGGAACGCCCCGCCAGTCTCAGAGCTTGTGGCCAGCCACGTGTGAATGCCACCACCGTAGAACCAGAGCTTTTCGCCCTCACCCTCGGCACGCACGATCGAAACGAGCTTGTTCATTGCCACCACAACCCTCCAGGTCATTCATGGGACGACAGTACCATGACGAGACTAGCGTACCCTGATGCACATGTCAACGCCATACGAGCTGAGCGGCCGCACCCGCCAAAAGCAGCGGACGCGCATCGCTTTGGTGACAGCCGCCCGCGAGCTGGTTGCACGGGGCGAGACGCCCACTGTCGACGAGGCCGCCGCTAGTGCTTCCGTCTCCCGGACGACGGCATACCGCTATTTTCCAAACCAGCGGTCGTTGCTGGTGGCCGCCCACCCCGAGATCGAGGCGCACTCCCTACTGCCTGAGAAGCCCCCAACTGATGTTGCGGCTCGACTGGATGCCGTCGTTGCGGCGTTCCTGCACATCATCGTCGACACGGAAGCGCAACAGCGAACGATGCTGCGCCTCTCGCTCGATCCCGACCCAAGCCATCGCGGCGAGCTCCCGCTGCGCAAGGGTCGGGCGATCCGGTGGATCGGGGAGGCCCTGTCTCCCCTGCGAACTGTGATGTCCGAGCGCGACTTGAGGCGGCTCACTCTCGCGATCAGAAGCGCCGCGGGGATCGAGGCGCTCGTCTGGTTGACGGATATTGCCGGCCTCTCGCGCAAGGAGGCCGTCCAACTCATGCGCTGGTCGGCGGGCGCGCTGTTGCGGTCGGCCATAGCCGATGGCGGCGCGACGCGGCATCAAGTACGTCCTTCGAGACGGCCACGAGCGATCTCTCTGAGCCGGGTGTCCACCTGAGTCGCTCCGCCTGCGACCTCGGCCGGCACAACAATCACAAGGGCGGCGAAGGCCTGCGCATTTGGCCGGTGGTGGCTGGGGAGGAAGGATTCGAACCTTCAACCTTCTGATCCAGAGCAATCCGCAATATCGCCGATCGCGGTTTCGAATTGCGTTGACGCGTCTGATAAGTGAATTGCGTAGTGGCTCCGCGCCTGATCCCGACGCAAATTTGGCGCAAAAAGCCGCGAGTGGCACATCAAAGCAAGCTCCGAGTTGAGGGTCCCGACCTGCGCATAGAGCTACTCCCGGAGTCTCCACCGGGGACTGTCTTACATCTCGTGAAGGAAGCTGCGCACCTCCGAATTGAACCTATCCGCCGCCTCGACGTTGCTCAGGTGACCGACCCCAGGAATTATCACCAGCTTCGACGCAGGAATCTGCGCGTGGAGATCGGCACCGATAGTTAGCGGAGAGCGCACATCTCGGCCGCCATAGAGCAATAGCGTTGGAACTCGAATTCTTGGAAGTGCACCGCGAAGATCAGCTTCTGCTAGCGCACGCACCATCGTCTTCATGCCACCTGGATGGAAGTCGGCCATGATCGTGGCATTTTCATCGCGAACCGCTGGTGGGGCTGATTCAGTCAGGAGCCCTGGACTGTTATATCGGGCCACGACCTGATCAGCGGGAAGGTCGAGGTCTGGAATGGTTTG
>VBGM01000222.1 GCA_005880855.1 Chloroflexota bacterium | reverse complement strand
GTCTCGACCGTCTCGATGAGGTAGTCGATATCGGCGCGGCCCGCATCCTCGGGCGAGTACTGCACGCGGTCGCAAAGTGACCGCGCGTACGCGACCATCTCCGCCCCGCGCTGCAGGACCTGGGCGCGGGTCATGCCCAGCTTGCGGTCGATGTGGACGTCGGAGACGGACAGGACGATGTGAATCTGCGGAGTCTCCGCATCCTTGATCGCGCCCCACACCGCGTCGATGTCTTCTTTCACAGCGCGGGCCAGGGCGGTCACCGTGGTGCCCCGGATCTCGCGCGCGATCTGCCGGCACGCCTCGAAATCACCTGGTGAGGAGATCGGGAAGCCGGCCTCGATCACATCCACGCCAAGCTTCTCCAGCTGGCGCGCGATCTTGAGCTTGGAGCCGGCGTCGAGGTGGAAACCGGGCGACTGTTCGCCATCGCGCAGGGTCGTGTCGAAGATGTATACGCGGTCTACGTCTGATCCTCTCGTCATTTCTCTACCGGCTCCAACCAGGTCATCATCGAGCGGAGCTCGCGCCCGACCTTTTCTACGGGGTGTTCGGCATCCTTCCTTCGCATCTCGTTGAACTTCTCGCGACCATTCGAGTTCTCGTCCAGCCATTTCTCGGCAAACGAGCCGTCCTGGATCTCGCGGAGAACCTGGCGCATGTTCTCGCGCACCTGGTTGTCGATCACGCGCGGGCCGGACACGTAGTCCCCGTACTCGGCGGTGTCCGAGACCGAGTAGCGCATGAAGCCGAGGCCGCCTCGATACATGAGGTCGACGATGAGCTTCAGCTCGTGGAGAACCTCGAAGTAGGCGAGCTCCGGCTGGTAGCCCGCTTCGACCAGCGTCTCGAAACCGGTCTTGACGAGCGAGCTGACCCCACCGCACAGCACGGCCTGCTCGCCGAACAGGTCGGTCTCGGTCTCTTCCTTGAATGTGGTCTCGAGGATGCCGGCGCGGCCGGAGCCGAGTGCGCGCGCGTAGGCGAGAGTGCGCCGGCGCGCATGCCCTGTGGCGTCCTGGTGGATCGCCATCAAAGCGGGCACGCCCTGCCCCGCGACGTACGTGCTGCGCACCAGGTGGCCCGGGCCCTTGGGAGCGATCATCGCCACGTCGATGTCCTGGTTGGGCTTGATCTGCGCGAAGTGGATCGCGAATCCGTGGGCGAACATGAGCATCGCGCGCGGCTGCAGGTGCTCCTCGATCGACTCCCGGAAGAGCTTGCCCTGGCCGGCATCCGGCGTCAGCACCATGACCACCGACGCTTCTGACACAGCCTCCGGGACCGGGACCGCGCGCAGGCCGTCCTCCTCCACGCGCTGGATCGACTTGCTTCCGGGGTACAGCCCGACGCGGACGTCCTCGCCGCTGTCGCGCAGGTTGAGCGCGTGCGCGCGGCCCTGGCTGCCGTAACCGATCACCGCGACCGGCTCGCCGAGCTGGGGCGGGCAGTCCGCGTCGTAATTGATCTTCATGCGGTTCTCCTCATGACGACGGGACCTGAGCGGACCACGTCCTTGACTCCATGCCGTGCCAGCTCGTTGACGAAATCGCCGACCTCGTCGCCACTGCCCGCGAACTCCACGGTGGCGCCCGCCGGCCCGCTGTGCAGCAGCTTCGCGCCCTTCTCGAGCAGCCCAGACAGGTCTGAGGGGGCGACCCGGGCCACCACCAGCTCGCGGCTGTGCACGTCGTGGTCGGTGAGGTCTTCGATCTCGACCACCTCGACCAGCCGCTCCAGCTGCTTGCGTACCTGGTCGGCCTCGGCGTGACCGTGGTCGACCTGCAGCGTCAGCCGCGAGCGGCCCGGCTCGGGGCTGGGTCCGACCGAGATGGCGGTCACGTGGAAACCGCGGCGGCGGATGACGCCGGAAACCTTGCTGAGCGTGTTCGGCCCGTCCTCGACCAGAACCGATAGAACCCGAATTTTGCTAGGCATTTTCGGGAGCCTCCCAGAAGTCGTTGAGGCTCTTGCCCAGCGGGACGATCGGATAGACCTTGGCCTCGGGGTCGATGCGGAAATCGATCA
>VBGM01000221.1 GCA_005880855.1 Chloroflexota bacterium | reverse complement strand
CTCGTCGATCACGAAATGCGCGGCGAGGATGCGCCGGAGGCCGTGCACGCCCAACAGGGATGACAGCCTCACGCCGTAGAGCGCGTTGCGCGTGCCCAGCAATGCCGCGGTCGCAGCGCCCGCCCACACGCTGCCTCCGGCGCCGATCACCCCGACCAACGCAAACTGCGATGCGCCGGTGAACATCAGCACCGAGAGGGCGACGGTCTGGAGCAGCGATAGGCCGGCAGTGGTCGAGATGGCGCCGAAAGAGATCGCATACGCGCCGCTGGCGACCCCGATGCCGAGCGCGTCGCGGACTATCCCCGAGCGCGTCTCAGCCGCCGGTGGAGCCGAAGCCATCCGCAGAAGTTAACCGGGGCGGTGGGTGGGCTTCGGGCTTACTTGGTCGTGATCGCCGCGCCGGTGGGAGAGACGACCCACCAGAGCCCGCCGAAGCCGTTGATCCCCTGGCCCGTGGTGTCGCCGGGCTTCTTGTCCTTGATGAAGTAGTAAAGCGGGTGGCCGGCACAAGTCACCTCAACCTTGCCGTCCGTGCGCGTGGTGGTGCCAAGCAGCGACTTGTTGGTGCCGGTTCCAGCCTGCGGGGCGCCGTCGGTGAGGACGGGCGGCCAGATGTTGGCGCATGTCGTGTAGCAGGTGGACGTCGTTCCGGTATCGGCCACGAACAGGTAGACCGTCATGCCTTTGCCGTCCACAAGGATCTGGCCCAATTTGGCGTCGTTTGCAACCATGATCTTGGTCCCGGTCGCGGCCGGAGTCGGGCTCGACCCGGCGCTCGGCGAGGCGGTGCCGCCGCAAGCTGCCAGCAAGGCCAGCGCGACGAGGCTGCAGGTGAACGTTTGTAACGACTTCACGTAACCCCATACCGGGCAGGGTTACTGGGCTACTCAGGAGTTACATACGCTGCGCTCAGGCCGCCGTCGACGAGGAACGTCGAACCGTTCACGTAGCTCGACTCGTCGCTGGCGAGGAAGAGCGCGGCGTTGGCGATCTCTCGCGCTTTGGCCAGGCGTCCCATCGGCAGGTGCACTCGCCGCCGTTCGTAAGCGCCCGGCGTCTCGCCGAAAAGCCGCATGAGGAGCGGCGTCTCCACCGGGCCTGGACACAGCGCGTTGACACGGATGCCCTGGCGCGCGAACTGCACCGCGAGCTCGCGGCTCATGGAGAGCACTGCGCCTTTCGAAGCGGTGTAGGCGATCTGCGAGGTCGCCGCGCCCACGAGGGCGACGAACGATGCGACGTTGATGACCGAGCCGCCGCCCGACTGCAGCAGGTAGGGAATCCCGTACTTGCAGCAGAGGAAAACGCCCTTGGCATTGACCGCCTGCACCCGGTCCCACGCCTCGGGCTCGGTGACCAGGATGGAGTCGTCGTCTGGCGGCATGATGCCGGCGTTGTTGTAGAGCACGTCGATGCGGCCGTAACGCTTGTCGGTCTCCGCGTACATCGCCTGAACGCTCTTCGGGTCGCTGACATCGGCTTTGAAGAAAAACGCCTCCTTGCATTCAGCCGCGGTCTTCTCCCCGGCCTCCACCCCCATGTCGGCGACGCAAACCTTGGCGCCCTCGTTCGAGAAGAGGATCGCCGCTTCGCGTCCGATGCCACCGGCCGCGCCCGTGATGACCGCGACCTTGCCCTCGAGCCTCCCCATCACCCCTCCGTGGAGATGAACACGTTCTTGACGTCCGAGTAGCCGTCCATCGCGTGCATGCCGAGCTCGCGGCCGAAACCCGACTGCTTTGTGCCGCCAAACGGCGTCGTCACCCGGACCGAGCTGTTCGAGTTGATCGAGAGCACTCCGGTGTCGATTGCGCGGGCCATGCGCAGCGCGCGTGCCGAATCGCGAGTCCACACCGATCCGGACAGGCCGTACGGCGTGTCGTTGGCGAGCCGCACCGCCTCCGCCTCGTCGGCGAACGGGATGACGGCGGCCACCGGGCCGAACACCTCTTCGCGCGCTACGCGGTCGGTGTTCTTTGCCTCGACCAGCGTGGGCGGGAACCAGAAGCCGGGGCCGCTCGGCGCCGAAGCCCGAAACAGTGGCGTGCCCTCCACGAACGAGGCCACCTTGGCCCGGTGGCCCGCCGAGATGAGCGGTCCCATCTCGGTGTTCGCATCTTCGGGGTTACCGACGCGGAACCGCGTGGTCGCGTCGACGAGCAGCTTGACGAAGCGGTCGTACACCGAGCTCTCGACGAAGATGCGCGACCGCGCGCAGCAGTCCTGGCCGGCGTTGCCGAACACCGCCGAGGGAGCTGCGGCGGCGGCCCTTTCGAGGTCGGCGTCCGCGAAGATCACATTGGCGGACTTGCCACCGAGCTCGAGTGTCACGCGCTTGACCGTCTTGGCCGCGCCCTCCATGACCCGGCTGCCGACCTCGGTCGAGCCCGTGAAACCGATCTTGGCGACATCGGGGTGGGCGATCAGGCGCTCGCCGACCACCGATCCTGGACCGACCACCACGTTGAGCACGCCTTCAGGCAGGCCGGCGTCGAGCGCGAGCTCCGCGAAGCGAATTGCGGTCAGCGGCGTCAGCTCGGCGGGCTTGAGCACAACGGTGTTGCCGCAAGCGAGAGCCGGGCCGAGCTTCCAGCTCGCGAGCATGAGCGGGAAGTTCCACGGCACGATGAGGGCGACGACGCCGAGCGGCTCGCGAAACGTCATGTCCACGCCGCCGGCCACCGGGATCGTCTCGCCGTAGTGCTTCTCGACCGCGCCCGAGTAGAAGTGGAAGACGTCGGCGACCATGCTCATCTCCCACCGCGAATCCCCGATGGGCTTGCCGACGTTGGCCGTCTCGAGGCGAGCGAGCTCCTCGGCGTGGTCCTCGATCTTCACCGCGATCTTCCGCATCAGACGGGCGCGGTCGGCCGGCTTCATCGCGCGCCACGCCGGGAACGCTGCTTTGGCCTTGGCCACCG
>VBGM01000016.1 GCA_005880855.1 Chloroflexota bacterium | reverse complement strand
GGCAAATCAGCGGTAGGCAAGCGTGTGGCGGAACGGCTCGGCCTGCCATTCATCGACAGCGGCCTCATGTACCGGGCCATCGCCAGGCTCGCCGCCGAGCGCGGTATCGACCCCGGCGACGAAGCTGCGGTCACGCAGCTTGCGCGGTCCGTGCGCCTGACGGTGGAAGGCGATCGCGTGTGGGCGGATGGGGTGGAGCTGACAGACGGCATCTACGACGCCGACTTCGCGGAAGCCCTGCCGCGCATCTCCGCCATCCTCGGCGTGCGGGAAGCCCTGGTGGAGCAGCAGCGGCTGGCCGGGCGCGATGGTGTCGTGATGGCGGGGCGGGACATCGGGACGGTCGTGTTTCCAAAAGCGGACTACAAGTTCTTCCTGATCGCGAGCCTCGACGAGAAAGTGAGGCGGCGTGCGGCTCAGTTCGAGCGGCGCGGAGAGCGCGTCGATGCTGAGGCGATGCGGCGCGAGGTGGAGGCAAGGGATCGCGTCGACACGGAGCGGACCATTGCACCTTTGCGTCCGGCGCCCGACGCCGTCGTCATCGACACCGACAACCTGGACCTGGACCGGGTGGTGGATCGCATCGCGAGCCATGTGGAACAGGGACGGCGGCTCCGTTGACATACGCATTCATGCGCTGGCTGATGCGCACGATGACCCGGACGTTTCTCGTCGGCCTCTTCAGTGTCGTCGGCGTTGACAATGTGCCGCGACACGGGCCGATGATCATCTGTCCAAACCATTCCGCGACACTCGACCCACCGATGGTGCCGGCGTTTCTTCCACGAGCTGACACGTGGAGCATGGCGAAGTCTGAATACTTCCGACGTGGCCTGATCGCCTGGATCTTCCGTCGATATCACGCCTTTCCGGTGGTGAGGCACTCGGCGGATCGCACCGCACTGCGCACCGCGTTCGACATCTTGAGATCAGGCCAGGCGCTGATCATGTATCCGGAGGGCACGCGAGTCGAGTCAGGCGTTCTTGCCGAGCCCGAGCCCGGTGCGGGCTTCATCGCGCAGAAGGCGGCGTGCCCGGTCGTGCCGGTCGCCCTCACCGGGACACGCGAGTGCCTTCCCAAAGGCGCGCGCTGGCCGCGCCGCACCCAGGTCAGCCTCACCTTCGGCAAGCCGTTCCACGTCCTCACTCGGCATTCCGACGGCAGCAGGGTCACGCGTCAGGAGGCCGCCGACGCGATCATGCTCGAGATCGCCGAGCTGTTGCCCGAGTACCAGCGAGGCGTGTTCGCAGACCTTGCGGCGTGGCGAAAACGACTGCGCGGGGTGACCAGCCCGGCCGTGTCCGACCACTAACGAATTCCGCACTTTTGGACTCCCGGCACGCTCGTTACGTGATGGCGGGGCGGGCCCAGTCCTCTTCGGTGAGGCTGCCGAGGGCGGGGTTGAAGCAGGCGTCGAAAGCCTCCTTCAACGTTTGCGGCGTCAGGCGGGGCGGTTCCTGCCGGTAGTTCGCGAGGTCGACCAAGCGGGCGATCAGCGCCCTCGGGTGGGAGCCGCGCAGCGGCTTCTTGCCGTAGAGATTGTTGAGCAGATATCCGATCGCCTTCTCGTCGAAGGCGACGCCCTGCCGGTCGCACTCGTAGCGAAGGATGCGACCGAACGCTTCAGGCGATGGATTGCTGACACCGATCTTGTAGGCCATGCGCCGTAGGAAGGCTTCGTCGACCAGCTCGGTTGGGGACAGGTTCGTCGAGAAGACCACCTGGCAGAGGAAGGGCAGCTCGATCTTCCGGCCCGAGGCCGAGAGGTCGAGGTAGTCGACCTTTTTTTCCATGGGCACGATGAACCGGTTAAGGAGCCGCATCGGCGGGACCTCCTGCCGTCCGAAGTCGTCGATCACGAAAACGCCGGCGTTGGCTTTCCACTGCAGCGGCGCTTCGTAGTAGCGGTTCTGGGCGTCATACGTGAGGTCGAGCTGTTGGAGCTTCAGCTCGCCACCCGCGACCACTACGGGCCGCTCGACCTTGACCAGCCTGCGGTCGATGGGCTGCGGCCCGTCGGCGATCTTGTGATAAACGGGGTCGATCACGCGAATGATCTCGTCGCCGATGGCGACGGCGTGGGGGATCTCGACCGGCGCCCCCATCAGCAGCGCCATGCGCTCGGTGATCGTGCTCTTGCCGTTGCCAGGTGCGCCAAAGATGAACAGCGAAGCGCGCGACACCATGGCGCCGCCGATCTGGTCGATCACGTGCTGCTCGAGCTCGAGCGTCCCGAGCGCCTTCTTCAACGCCGCGTCGTTGACGTTGGCCTTGCCCGTGACCTGCGAGCGAATGAGGGTGAGGTAATCCTCGAAGTTGATTGGGCACGGTCCCAGATAGCGCGTCTGCACAGCGGACATCTCGGCGGCGCGCTGGCGGCCGGCGCTGGAAACGGTGTAGTTCATGCGCACGGGAATCGGACGACCCTCGAGGCCCGGCTCGTTGGAGAAGCCCATGGTGTCCATGAGCTGGGTCTTCTGGAACTCCTCGATCAGTGGCTGCAGCGTTTCGAACGGGAGCCCCAGCCTCGTCTCGACAGCTGCTCCGCTGAGCTGGTCCGCGAACGCCAGCGTGCGAAGCAAGAGGCTCGCGACCAGGTCCCTTCTGACGTGTAGATCCTCGATTCTCTTGGGGGCTTCGATCGCGCCTGTCAGCATCGCCGCGCAAATATACCAACCGGCGCTGGGATGCCAGCCCCCGATAGCACGAGGGCTGCGCTCGTAAAATCCAATGCACCCGTGCCGGAATACGCTGCCCTTGACCTCGAGACGACCGGTCTCGACCCGGGCCGCGATCGGGTCATCGAGGTCGGCGCTGTGGCTTTTACGCCCGATCGCGTCACCGCTTCGATGGAGCGCCTGGTCGACCCAGGCCGATCGGTGCCGGAACCCGTGCTCCGGCTCACCGGGATCAAACCGGAAGAGTTGCGCGGAGCGGCGACCGAGCAGGCCGCCCTCGCCGAGCTGGGCGCATTCCTTCAAGGCCGGCAGCCCGTCGGTCACGGGGCGCGGCTCGACGTCGACTTCCTCGTCGCCGCCGGGCTCTGGGACGAGTCAGCCGAGATACTCGACACGCTGGACGTGGCCAGGATCCTGATGCCCGGCGCGCCAAGTCACAGCCTGCCCTTGCTGGCTATCGAGCTCGGCTTCGGACAGCCGCGGCCGCATCGCGCCCTCGACGACGCCGATGCGACCCGGCAGCTCTTGCTGCGGCTCCGTGAAGAGGCGGTAGCCCTGGAGGAGGGGCTCAAGGAATCGATGCTCGCCCTCGTCGCGCCATATCCGTGGCCGCTGGCGCGGTTCTTTGCTGAATCGCTCACGGCGCCCAACCCCGACCCGATGCCGGCGTCAGCCGTCCGCGCGCACACGCAACATGAAGCCAAGCCGACAGGCCTTCCGCCCGACGACCCAGGCCTCGTCGCGGCCCTTCTAGGTCCCGAGGGTCCGCTGGCGGGTCTCCTCCCCGGCTACGAGCACCGCGAGCCGCAGATGCAGATGCTCCTCGCCGTCGCGCAGATCCAGGGTCGTGGCGGCAGCTTGCTGGTCGAGGCCGGCACAGGCACGGGCAAGAGCCTCGCCTACCTGGTGCCGTCGATCGCCAGAGCCGTGCGCAACGGAGAGCGGGTGGTCGTGTCGACCGACACCCACACGCTTCAAGAGCAGCTCATGGGCAAAGACCTCCCCGGCTTGCGCGAATGGCTGCCTTGGGACTTCAAGGCCTGCCTGCTCAAGGGCCGCTCCAACTATGTGTCCCTGCGCCGCTGGCGACGATATCTCGCGGAGCCGTGCCACGATTCCGACGAGCTTCGCTTCAAGCTCAAAGTGCTCGTCTGGCTGCACAGCACCGAGAGCGGCGATCGCTCAGAGCTCCGCCTGCATGGCCGGGAAGAGGTCTTCTGGGCGCGCATCGCATCCGACCCGCTCGACTGCGTCGGCATCCACTGCACGAAAGAGGATTGCTACGTGCACAGGGCGCGCGCGGAGGCGGAGGTCGCGGACATCGTGGTGGTCAACCACGCGCTGTTGCTGGCCGACGCCGAGATCGGAGGCGGCCTCCTGCCCGGGTTCGACCACCTGGTGATCGATGAAGCCCATC
The DNA here is from genome assembly GCA_005880855.1 of Chloroflexota bacterium. Classification (GTDB taxonomy): domain Bacteria; phylum Chloroflexota; class Dormibacteria; order Dormibacterales; family Dormibacteraceae; genus UBA10449. The sequence goes on along the minus strand of VBGM01000016.1, from coordinate 69,433 downwards.
ACCTCGAAGAGGCGGCGACACGAGGACTGCGCCAGGAGGTGGACGGCCCGGGCCTGCAGGCCCTGATCGACAGGCTGGGATCTGAACGGCAGCCTGGGTTGCTGTCAGAGCTACGCCGGCAGCCGCATCTTGGGGCCTCCGATGATGCATTCGTGGAGGCGGCGCCGCTCGCACAAACCGCGAGCGAGCGCGTGCACGAGCTCTTCGGGCTCGCGGTCGGCTGGGTGGGGAGCCGCCTGAGCGATGCGGAGAGGCGTGAAGACTCGCTGCGCATCACACAGCCGGTTCGCGATGACGAAGGCTGGGAGCGCCTGCGCCTGGCCGGAGAGAATGCGACGACAGCGCTGGCGGCGCTGGACACCGCGATGCGCCGGGCGGTCGGCGGGTCGCGGGAGTGGCTCGGCGGGACCGAGCCCGACCAGGGCGTACGCGAGCTCGAGATCATTCGCGGTCGCCTCCAGGCGGCGAACGCGCTGCTGGGCGAGGCGCTGCTAGAGCCCGACCCCAACCGCGTCTACTGGTTCAACCTGGCCGCGCGCAGCGAAAACCTGGTCCTGCGCGCAGCGCCGATCAACGTCGGCACCCTGCTGCGCGAGCGCGTTTACTCAGAGCGCCGCAGCACAGTCTTCACGTCCGCGACATTGGCCGTGGGCGGGACGTTCGACTACTTCAGGTCTAGGATCGGCCTCGGAACCGCCGAGGAGCTCATCCTTCCCTCGCCGTTCGATTTCCTGCATCAGGCGCTCGTGTGCCTGCCCACCGACCTGCCCGCGCCGGACAACCAGGACTTCGACATCGGCGTGGAGGAGATTGTCGCCGCGCTGGCGCGCAAAGTCGGCGGCCGCACCCTTGTCCTCTTCACCTCGCATCGACAGCTTCGTGATGTGCACGCGGCGCTGAAGCAGCGAATCGATCTCGACGACGTGCTCATCCTGGCCCAGGGCATCGACGGCCAGCGCCGGCCGTTGTTGAAGGCATTTGAGGAGGCGGAGCGCCCGCTGCTGCTCGGCACATCGAGCTTCTGGGAAGGGATCGACGTGCCAGGCGAACGCCTCAGCTGCGTGGTGATGGTCCGGCTCCCGTTTCCGGTGCCGACCGATCCTGTCTACGCGGCCCGCGCTGAGCGCGTGCGAGACGCGTTCACGCAGCTCGCGCTTCCCCAAGCGGCGCTGCGGCTGAAGCAGGGCTTTGGACGGCTGATACGCAGGTCGACCGACCGCGGAGCGGTGGTGATCCTCGACAACAGGATCCTGGGCCGCGATTACGGCAAGGCTTTCCTCGACGTGCTGCCGCCGGCATCGCGATTCGTGGGCCCGTCAGCCGAGATCTCCGAACGGGTCGGCGAATGGCTGCTGCAAGCGTGAATACCCCCACCCCCGAGAGGCTCGCTGCGCGAGCCAGTCGGGAGCCCCCCTCACGGCGAGAAGGCCGGTGAGCCGGCTCTTCGTGGTCGCAACACCAATCGGAAACCTGGAGGACGTGACAGCGAGAGCGGTGCGCGTCCTCGGCGAGGTGACTTCTATCGCCGCTGAGGACACCCGGGTGACTGCCAGGCTCCTCGCGCGGCACAGCATCCGCAAGCCGATGATCAGCTATCGCGCGCCAGTGGAACGCCGCGGCCTGCCGCGCGTGATGGCAGCGCTCGATGCGGGGGATGTCGCGCTCGTGAGCGATGCCGGAACGCCCACGCTTTCCGACCCCGGCCAGGCCCTGGTCACAGCTGCGTGGGCGGCGGGTCACAAAGTCGTTCCGATCCCCGGTCCCAGCTCAGTGACAGCCGCGCTCTCGATCGCGGGGTACGGCGGGCTCGGGTTCTCGTTCGCCGGTTACTTGCCGCGAAAGCCAGGCGAGATGCGGCGCTTCCTCACGTCGATTGCAGGCGATCGGCGGCCGACCGTGGCGTTTGATTCGCCGTTCCGGATACGCAAATCCCTGGCGTTGATCGCGGAGGCGCTGCCCGAGAGAAGCCTCACCGTCACCCGCGAGCTCACCAAGGTCCATGAGGAGGTGCTGCGCGGCACCGCGGCCGAGGTGCTCGCCGCCCTGGGTGAGCGAACGCGCGGCGAGTTTACCCTTGTGATCTCCGGTGCCTGAGCAAAGAACCGTCCTTGTAGCGCCGGCATGGCCTTACGCCAACGGCCCTCGCCACGTCGGCCACCTGGCCGGCTTCGCCGTGCCCGCGGACGTGCTCGCGCGGTTCGAGCGCCTGCGAGGCTCCCGCGTGCTCATGGCGAGCGGCACCGACGAGCACGGCACCCCGATCACCTACGAGGCCGACAAGCTGGGCGTGGCGCCTCGGGAATTCGTCGACCGCAACAACGCGCTGATCGTCGAAGACCTTCGGCGTCTCGGCATGACGTACGACATCTTCACGCGGACGACGACGCGCAATCATTATCGCGTCACGCAGGACATGTTCCTCAAGCTCTACGAGAAGGGCTACCTCGTGAAGAAGACGCAGATGGGCGCCTTCGACCCGGTGAGCGGCCGTACATTGCCGGATCGCTACATCGAAGGCAAGTGTCCGATCTGCGGTTTCGATTCAGCGCGAGGCGACCAGTGCGAGAACTGCGGCAACCAGCTCGACCCGATCGATCTGATCAATCCTCACCAACGCGGAAGCAACGCGCCCGTCGAGTTCAAGGAGACCGAGCACTTCTTCTTCGACCTGCCCGCCCTCGGCGACCAGCTGAAGGAATGGATCGAGCGTCACGACAACTGGCGTCCTAACGTCCGCAAATACTCGCTCGAGTTCGTTCGCAACCTCAAGCCCCGAGCCATCACGCGCGACCTCGATTGGGGCGTGCCGGTGCCGCTCCCGGGCTGGGAAGACAATCCGCACAAGAAGATCTACGTCTGGTTCGACGCCGTGATCGGCTACCTGTCGGCGTCAATCGAATGGGCGGCGCAGCGAGGCGACCCGGACGCATGGAAAGAGTGGTGGCAGAACGACGGAGCCTGGCACTACTACGTGATGGGCAAGGACAACATCACGTTCCACACCGTGCTCTGGCCGGCCATCCTGATGGGCGCCGGCAATCTGAAGCTGCCCGACGAGATCGTCGCCAGCGAGTACCTGAACATGGCCGGCAAGAAGGTGTCGACCAGCCGCGGCCAGGTCATCTACGTGCACGATGTGCTCGAGCGCTACGACGCCGACGCGCTCCGCTACTACCTGATGATCGCCGGCCCCGAGAACCAGGACACCGACTTCACGTGGGCAGAGTTCGTGCGCCGCAACAACGACGAGCTCGTCGGCACATGGGGCAACCTCGTCCAGCGCACGCTCGTCCCAGCGCACCGCAACTTCGCCGCGGTGCCGCCGCCGGAAAGGCTGACAGACGCTGACGAGACCCTTATCAAAGACATCGAGGGAGCCCTCGACCGCGTCGCGCTCGAGCTGGGCCAGGCGCGTTTTCAGATCGCCCTCCGCCATGCGATGACAATGGCGGCCAAGGTCAACGTCTATCTCGGCACAGAGCAGCCCTGGCACACGATAAAGACCGACCGCGCACGCGCCGGCACCGTGCTGTACGTCGCCCTTCGTTGCATAGACAACCTCAAGACGATGTTCACGCCATTCCTCCCTTTCTCGTCGCAGCGGCTGCACCAGATGCTCGGCTACGACGACGTGATCGCCCCGCAGCCGGAAGTGCGTGAGCTCTCTGAGGACGGCGATTCGCACCTGGTGCTGACCGGCACCTACGAAATCGCGGACCGCTGGCGGCCGTCGAACCTGGAGCCAGGGCGCACCCTGCCGCCGCCGCAGGCGCTCTTCAAGCGGCTTGACGACGTCGTAGAAGAGGACGCGCCATCTTCGTAGACACGCACCTCCACCTCGAGGAGCTCGGAGATGCGGATGGGGTGGTGGGCGCGGCGGTCGATGCCGGCGTCACGCGCATGATCACGATGGGCGTGGACCTCGAGCACACCGAGCGGGGTCTCGCGCTGGCCCATAAACATCCCGAGGTGTTCGCGGGCGTCGGTCACTACCCGACCGAGACGTCGCCGCCGGACCTCGAGGCGATGCGAATGCTCGCGAGAGACGAGCGCGTGGTCGCGGTCGGCGAGGTCGGCCTCGATTTCCAGGACTCTGCGGGTCCGCCTCGCGACGTACAGATCGAACGTCTTGACTCGTTGTTCACGCTCGCGGTCGAGCTGGGCCTGCCGGTCTCGATCCACAATCGCGAAGCCGCCGCTGAGGTTGCCGCGGCCATCGTCGCCCACCCAGGCTTGCGGGGAGCGATGCACTATTTCGCGCTCGAGTGGAACTGGGCGGAACGCTTTCTCGATCTGGGGTTCTACCTCTCGTTCGCCGGCCTGGTCACACGCCCGAGCAGAAATGCGCTGCGCGAGGTCGTCAAACGGTGCCCGGCTGATCGGCTCCTCCTCGAAACCGACTCGCCATATGGCCAGGCGCACAAACGCATGGGCGTTCCGAACCGCCCCGCATATTTGCTCGACACCGCGACCCTGGTCGCGGAGCTGAGAGGCACGAGCCTCGACGAGCTGGCGAAGGTCGAGCACGCCAACGCGTTCGCCCTGTTCCAGAAGATGAGTTGATCGATCCCGCCGACCCCGACGCACTCACGCGGATGCTGCGCCGTCACCGCGTCGAGCTCAAGCATTCGCTCGGACAGAACTTCATCGTCGATGCCGGCATTCGAGACCGCATCGCGGAGGCCGCGGGTATCAGCCCTGATGACGATGTCCTGGAGGTGGGTGCAGGCGCAGGGGGCCTCACCGTCGCGCTCGCGAGCCGGGCCAGGCGCGTCACCGCGGTAGAGCTCGATCGTCGTTTGATCCCGGTCCTGAAGGAAATATCCGAAGGCCTCGACAACGTTGAGGTCGTCGAGTCGGACATCCTCGCCTTCGACGCCTCATCTGCCTTTCCGGGCGGCGGCTACATCGTCGCCGGCAACATCCCCTACAACCTGACGGGGGCTTTGATTCGCAAGCTGCTCGACCGCGAGCCGAGGCCGCGCCGCATGTCACTCGTCGTGCAGAAGGAGGTCGCCGAACGCTGGACCGCGACCAGCGGAGCCAGCCTGGCCACGGTCGCGGTGCAGGTGTTCGCAACGGCGCGCCTGCTCTTCACGATCCCGGCATCGGCGTTCATGCCGCCACCGCGAGTGGATTCCGCCTGCGTAGTGCTCGAGGTCCGCGAGCATCCAGCGGTCGACATACCAAACCTTGATGCCTTTTTTCGGCTGGTCGAGGCGGTCTTTCAATTCCGCCGGAAGCAGCTTGGCGGAGCGTTGGGCCGGATCAGTGGTATCGGCAGCACCAACGCCGGCGCACGCCTGCGAGAGGCTGGTATCGACCCCGAGCGGCGGGCACAGACACTCGACCTCCACGAATGGGAGATCCTCTACCGAGCGTTCAACGGCGAACCGGGTCGCTAAGCTCTGACCCCGGTGGAGGCGCCAATCCGGTTTCCGGTCGAGTCGGCGGGTGGCTTTCGGGCCGTCCTGCGGTTCACGGCCTTCAGGAACATCTGGTTCGCGCAGCTCGCCGCGCAGCTGGCCGACAAGTTCCTTCTCTTCTCTCTGATCGTCCTCGCCTTCAAGATCTCAGGCGGCAGCACGCCGGTCGCGATCGTGATCCTGACCTACACGGTGCCATCCGTGCTGTTCGCACCGCCTGCTGGAGTCATCGCGGATCGCCTGAATCGCAAGACGATCATGATGTGGTCCAACTTCGGCCGCGCCGGGGCGGTGGCACTGATCCCGCTCGCTGCGCTCGTCCCCGGTCTGAGAGACGACTTCCTTCATCTGCTTCTGATCACGCTCATCTTCTCGTCGGTGGGCCAACTCTTCGCACCGGCGGAGGCGGCGGTCATCCCGACCATCCTTCCGCGCTCTGCCTTGATCACCGCCAACTCGATGGCGCTGCTGACGATGGTGCTCACCCTCGTCGTCGGCGGGGCGCTGGCCCCAATCCTCTCCCGCATCGACCTCTACGCGCCCTACTGGACGGCAGCCGTCCTCCTCACCGTCGCGGGCGTATTGATCTTCGCCTCGGACATCCCTCCCCTGGAGCGCACACACGAACCGCCGGTGACGGAGTCGCGCAACCGCTTCCACCGGATGATGGTGGACATCAAGGAGGGCCTTGATGCGCTGCGGGCGTCCCGCCGCCTGATGCTAGCCTTCGGCCAGGTGAGCATTGCGGTGCTCGTCCTCTTCATGCTCTTCACCCTCGCGCCTGCATACGTGAGCCATGTCATCGGCATCGCGGCGCAGGACTCATATGTGATCCTCGGCCCGGCGACCGGCGGCGCCATTCTCAGCGCTGTTCTGCTGGGTCAGTTCCTTCGCAACATCGACCGATCCAAGGTTCTGGTCGGCTCTTTGATCGCGAACGGGGTGACCCTGCTGGCGCTGGCTGCCATACCGCAAGCCATGGAGCAGGTGCCCAGCCTGCACGTCCACGCGAGGCTCACGGGCGCGGTGTTCAGCCTCCTTCTCGGCATCGAGTTCGGGGCGATCATGATCCCGGCCATCACGTACCTGATGGAGAGCACCAGCGATGAGATCCGGGGCCGCATCTTCGCCCTCCTTTACATGGTGATCAACGGCGTCACGGCCATCCCGGTGCTGGCCGCAGCGGCGCTGTCAGACCTCATCGGCACGGCGCACGTCATCGGTGGGCTCGGCGGCCTGCTCGTCGTCACCGCCCTCGCGATCGTTACAGTCGGGCGGCGCGCCATCGAGCCAGGACTGCAATGACGACGACAAGGACGACTATGACGAGGCCACCGATGCCGATTGCCCGGATGACGGCTCCTATGAGCGGCAGGTTGCTGCCGAGCACGTAACCGGCCACACCGACGGCGGCGGCCCAGGCCAGGCCCCCGAGAGCGCTGAAAACCTGAAACCGCCAGAACGGCATGTGCGCCATACCGGCGAGCATCGAGCCCCAGGTGCGGAGGCCGAGGATGAACCGCGCGGCGAGGACTGCCTTGTCCCCGTGGCGCGCGAAGAAGAGCTCGGCTCGCGCGATGTGCTCCGGGCCAATTCGGAAAAGGTTGCCGAAGCGTTCGACGAATGGCCGGCCCCCGCGATAGCCGAGGTAGTAGCCGATATCGGCGCCCACTACCGAGCCCAGAAATCCGAACAGGATGACGAGCACGATGCTTTGGTTCCTGGCCGCCGACCACGCGGCGGCGGCCAGGAGCATGACCTCGCCGGGGAAGGGGATGCCGGCGCTTTCGATGAGGATGCCGATCCCGGCCGCCGGGTAGCCGATGGCGTCGACAATGGCAGTTGGGTTCACGGGGCTTCATATACTGACGGCCTCATGGCCGATTACGGCGATCACGAGTCGAGCGAAGACCCGCTCCACATCCTTCGGCACTCGACTGCCCACCTGCTCGCCGCCGCGGTGATGGAGCTCTATCCCGACGCCAGGTACGGCATCGGCCCGCCGGTGCAGGACGGCTTCTACTACGACTTCGCGTTCAGCAAGCCGATCTCCGAATCGGACCTCGGCGCGATCGAGTCCCGCATGCGGCGGATCGCGCAGGAGGACCGGCCTTTCGTCAGGGAGATCATGTCCCGCCAGCAAGCCCTCGACGAGTTTCGCAAGCTCGGCCAGGACTTCAAGGTCGAGCTGATCAATGACAAGGTCGAAGGCGACGAGGTCAGCGTGTACCGGACCGGCGACTTCCTCGACCTGTGCCGCGGCCCCCATGTCCGCTCGACGAAAGAGCTGAAGGCGTTCAAGCTCCTGCGAGTCGCCGGCGCGTACTGGCGAGGAGACGAGAAGCAGCCGCAGCTGACCCGCATCTACGGCACCGCGTGGCCGTCAGCGAAGGAGCTCGAGGAGCACCTGAAGTTTCTCGAGGAGGCCGAGAAGCGGGACCACAAGAAGCTGGGCAAGGACCTGAAGCTGTTCATGGTCGACGAACGGGTCGGACCGGGCCTACCGCTCTGGCTGCCGGCCGGAGCCACGGTTCGGCGCGAGCTCGAGCGCTTCATCGTCGACGAAGAGCTCGCGCGCGGCTACGTCCACGTGCGGACACCAGACGTCGCGCGCCTCGACCTGTACCGGCAGAGCGGGCACGCGAAGCTCTACGCCGAGTACATGTATCCGCCGATGCGCTTCGAGGACGGCGAGGAGCTCGAGCTTCGTCCAGTCAACTGCCCGCATCACATCGTCATCTACCAATCGGAGCTGCGCAGCTATCGCGAGCTGCCCATCCGCATCGCTGAGATCGGCAACAACTGGCGCTACGAGCGATCCGGCACTCTGATCGGCCTCAACCGGGTGCGAATGTTCGCCCTCAACGACGCGCACATCTTCTGCACTCCGGACCAGCTGATGGACGAGGTCAAAGGCTCGATCGACCTGGCGCTCTATTTCTCGGAGGTGCTGGGAATCGACGAGTTTTCGTACCGGCTATCGACCCGCGACGACGCGAAGGAGAAATGGCTGGGTACCGAGGAGCAGTGGCAGATCGCCGAAGCTGCGCTCAGCGAGGCGCTGGAGTCGATGGGTCAGAAGTACGAGCGGGGAGTGGGGGAGGCCGCGTTCTACGGCCCCAAGATCGACTTCCAGGTACGCGACGCGCATCGCCGCGAGTTCACCAACTCGACCGTGCAGGTCGACTTCCAGCTCCCCGAACGCTTCGACCTCGAGTTCGTCGCCGAGGACGGATCTCGCCAGCGCCCGGTGATGGTCCATCGCGGCGCCGCCGGCTCGATGGAACGGCTGTTCAGCTACCTGATCGAGCGTTACATCGGTGCGTTTCCAACCTGGCTGCATCCGGTGCAGGTGGTGGTGATCCCGATCACCGACGCCGAGCGCGATTACGCAAAGCGTGTTGTCGACAAGGTTCGAAAGGCACACCTGCGAGTCGAAATCGATGACCGCTCCGAGCGGATGCAGCGCAAGATCCGTGACGCACAAGCGCGCAAGGTGCCCTATATGGCTATCGTCGGGGGTCGCGAAGCTGAGGCGGAGCACGTCAATGTCCGAGACCGCTCCGGCGGCCAGACCGACGAGGCGCTCGAGTCATTCGTGCAACGGGTCGCGGAAGAGGTGGCCGAGCGACGCCGCTAGCTGTCGAGCTGGATGTGGATCTCCGTTTGCTGTCCCCGGCCCAGTAACTCCACGACCCCGACGGACTGCTGCCGGGAGACTCTTTGGAACTGGATCTGTCCAATCGAAGCGATATAAGCGGTCACCTTCCAGTCGCCGCCGTTGAGCTTGTCTTGGTAAAAGGCTGTGACCGTGGCCGGGTCGTCGGTCGACTTGAGGACCATGCTGCACCGCTTCGAATCGCCTGGTGCCACCGCGGTTCCCACGGATGTGTTCTCGGTGATGACAGTCGCGCCGGGATAGTTGGGGAAATCCGAAGGCAGGCAGGCAAATCCTCCGTGCTGGAACGAATTGACGAGGTTGTAGACGCCGACACCGACCCCGACCAACCCAAGGACGAGAAGCACCGCGCATCCGCCGGCCACCCACCAGATCCATGTGTGTGATCGCCGCGGCGCGCTCGGAGGGTAAGCGGCAGCGGGCACCCAACGCACACCATCCCATCGCCACATGCCATCCGAGGACAGCTGCCCCGGCTGGACCGGTGGCTGCTCCGTCATGGCCGTATTGTCCGCTTCGGATCTGGCTCGAGGGCGGCCGTCTACAAGCCTCCCGGCAGCCGGCCGGCGCACGAACCCTGGGCCGCGACCGGTATCACCGTGCCTGTGGCGAGGTTACCGATACGCGGTTGCTGCTGGACATCGCCTCCGGAGATCACGTGCGACGAGTCGATCCAGCCGCATGCCTGCAGGCTCAGGGTCTTGCTGTTGCCCTGGAAAGTCGTTGCTGAGCTCCCGGGTATCGCCACGATGGCCCCATCGGGTGAGAGGTAGGCAGGTCCCGCTCCTTGGATGGCGAATGAACGCCTGGTGTTCGCGGTCCAGTCGATGACACTCGCCTGAGCCCCATTTGTGGTCTCGCATACAGCACCCGCGGGCGATGGCGAACCGGCGATGACGCAGTTCGTGCCGCCGATGGTGAACCTGCGCACGGCCGTGGCCGGATCCACGACGTGAAGCTCCAGAGGTCCGGCCGAGAAGGGCCCGCCACCCTGCGTGCAAGCCGGCACCTTCGCCAGCACCAGGTTGTTGATGCCGTGCCAACCTATGGGCTGTAGCCCATATGCGCCGGATGAGCTGAAGAGATCCAGGTGATTGCTGCCACCGTTGAGGTCTTCGACGTAAAGGCGCACCGCGACTCCACTCGATGTGTAGTCGCTGACCACGACCGCGATGCGCTGGTCGTCGGGGCTCACAGAGAACATGCTTCGCCGCCCACCTCCAGTGGGAACGGTGGTGGCACGGCCGGTCTCGCCATGCACGGTCATGAACCGAACGACGCCCTGGGCGTCCATGTAGTAGGCGCGGTCGTCGCTGGTGCTCACCGGGATGGGCACCACCGCCGCCGCGGCGTCTCCGCACGTCACTGCGGTGGGGCTGCTCGGGGTGGCCGTGCCGACGACCTTGCCGTCGATGGCGACGATGCTCACCGTGTAGTTGTCACCCAAGGTTGACGTCGCCAGGACCGCAAATGATCCCGCGATAGGAACCGGAGACGCTGCGGGCGAAGCCCCGGGCGAGGCCGAGATGTCAGGAAGTTGGGAGGCGGCCGGTGAACCGGTCGGGCTCACGGCCGGAGTGATGTGGACGGTGGATCCCTGCCCTCCACAACCGGCCACCAGGATCACGACCGCCAGCAGGAACGTGTGTGGTTTCACGGCCGGAATGATGTACGGAACGCGGTTTTTGCGCACGCGGTTACGTTTCCGGTACGATCCTGCATCTGAAGCAGGGCCCGACCCTCACCCCCAGAGCCAAGCTCGAAGGGGTACGGTATGAACGGACGGCTCCTGCTGTCCGTTTTGTTTTATGTGGATGGAGGAATAGTTAGAACACTGAATTTGGCCGAGGTAACGTCTCATCTCGTTTAAGGAGCTAAGGATCAACGATCAGATCCGCAGCTCCGAAGTGCGGCTGATCGATGACCAGAACAACCAGCTCGGGGTTGTGTCCCTCGACGCCGCCCTGCGCATCGCCAGCGAGAAGGGGCTCGACCTCGTCGAGGTGGCGCCGCAAGCACAACCGCCGGTCGCGAGACTCATGGACTACGGACGCTTCAAGTTCGAGACCATCAAGCGCGAGAAGGACCAGCGGCGCAAGCAGAACGTCATCAAGCTCAAGGAGATGAAGCTGCGGCCGAAGGTGGCCGAGCACGATTTCCAGACCAAGTTCAAAGGTTTGAAACAGTTCCTCGAAGCCGGAGAGAAGGTGAAAGTGACGATCATGTTTCGGGGCCGCGAGATGGTCCACCAGGACATCGGGAGGAGAATCCTCGACCGGGTGGCCGACGACGCGCGTCCTTTCGCAGTCGTCGAGCGCCAACCACTGCTCGAAGGCAAGAACCTGTTCATGATCCTGGCACCGAGCCGGCAAGGCGCCGCGCAGAGCGCCGGCAAGGAAACCGCGACAAGTGCCTAAGCTCAAGACCCGCAAGGGTCTCGCCAAGCGCATCCGCGTGACCAAGACCGGCAAGCTGATGCGCGCGAGCGCCCAGAAGAGCCACCTCCTCGAGCACAAGTCGAAGAAGCGGAAGCGGACGTACCACAAGGAGCAGCCGGTGCACCACAGCGACCGCAAGACCGTGCGCCGCGCACTCGGTATTTGACGAATGGCAAGAATCAAGCGCGGCGTCCCCGCGCATCGCCGCCACAAGGCGATCCTCGATCGCGCCAAGGGCTTTCGGCTCTCGAAGAAGCTGCTCTTTCGCCCCGCCAACGAGGCGGTGCTTCACGCCCTCGCGTACGCATACCGAGACCGGCGCCGCCGCAAGCGCGAGATGCGGCAGCTCTGGATCGCACGCATCAATGCCGCCGCGAGGCAGTCGGGACTGCCCTACAGCAAGCTGATGCACGGCCTTCGCCAGGCCGGAGTGGAGATCGACCGCAAAGTGCTGGCTGACCTGGCCGTGCGCGACAGCGGTTCCTTTGCTCGGCTGGTGGAGGTTGCGAAAAACTCCCTCTGACCAGCTAATCCAGAGCCCGGACAACGAAGTCGTCCGTCGCTTGCGGCGATTCGCCACCCGGCGCGAGCCAGGCTTCGCCCTCCTGGAAGGTCCGCGTGTGCTCTCCGAAGCCAAGGCGGCAGGCTTGAAGTTCGAGCTCATCGCCGCACGCGAAGGCGACAAGCTGCCGTTTCACTTTGAATCCCGCGTGACCTTGACGCCTGGCGCGTTCAGGGCTGCGACTCAAACGGTGACTCCCCAAGGCGTCATCGCCATCGCGCGAGTGCACGAGGCGACGCCCGCGGAGGCGATCAAGGCGGCCGGGGACGCGCGATGGCCCCTGGTCGTGCTCGATCGGGTGCAGGATCCCGGCAACGTCGGCGCGATCTGTCGCACCGCTGCCGCCGCGGGGGCGCCTGCGCTCGTCGTGCTGGAAGGGACCGCGGATCCATTCGGCGCCAAGGCGGTGCGCGCGTCGGCCGGAAACGTCTTCCGATTGGTCGTCGCGGTCGCGTCTTGGAAAGACCTTGCTTCTCTCGACGGCTATGGCGCGGCCTCGGCGGGTGGCGCGCCGCTCGCGACCACGGCGATAGAGAATGCCGGGATGATCGTGCTCGGAAGCGAGACGCATGGGCTTTCCCGAAAGGACCTGAAAACCGTGACCGTCCCGCTCAGCGACGGTGTCGAATCCCTGAACGTGGCGGCTGCCGCGGCTGTGATTCTCTTTGAGGTGAGGCGGAGGAAGGCGGCATGACCGACCCAAGGAGCCTTACCGAGGAGGCGCTGGCGGCCATCACCCGAGCGCGCGGCGAGAGCGAGCTCGCCGCGATCGAGGTCGAATATCTCGGCCGCAAGAACGGCCGCATCAGCGTCCTGCTGTCAGGCATCGGCAAGCTGCCACCGGCCGAACGGGTAGTGCTCGGCCAGGGGGCCAATGAGGCCAAGCGCGCCATCGAAGCGGCGCTCGCGGCCAAGCGTCACCAGCTCGAGGACGAGCGCCTGGCGGACATCGCCGAGACCGAGGCGATCGACATCACGTTCCCCGGACCGCCCCTCGGTCGCGGGCATATGCATGTCCTGACACAGGTGCAGCGCCAGATCGAGACAGTGCTGGAATCGCTCGGCTACAAGGTCGAGCTGGGTCCCGAGGTCGAAACCGAGTGGTACAACTTCGAGGCGCTCAACATCCCACCCGAACACCCCGCGCGCGAGAACTGGGATTCCTTCTACTTCAGCCCCGACCTGCTGCTCCGCGCGCACACGTCGCCGGTGCAGATTCGAGCGATGCAGAGAATCAAAGAGCCACCGATCTACATCATCACGCCCGGCCGCTGCTACCGCCGCGACCCGCCCGAAGCGACTCGCCTGCCCTACTTCAGCCAGGTCGAGGGCCTTGCGGTCGACAAGGGCCTAACCGTCGGAGACATGAAGGGCACGCTCCTGTACATGATCCAGTCGCTGTACGGCGAGGAGCGCAAGGTGCGCGTCCGGCCGAGCTACTTCCCGTTCACCGAGCCGAGCTTCGAGTTCGACGTGTCATGCGGAATCTGCGCCGGCGCCGGCTGCAAGAGCTGTCGCTACAAAGGCTGGCTCGAGGTAGGTGGATGCGGAATGGTGCATCCGCAGGTCCTGCGCAACGGTGGCATCGACCCCGAGAAATGGAACGGCTATGCATGGGGCTTCGGCATCGAGCGGATGGCGATGCTCAAGCACGACATCGAGGACATCCGCCTCTTCTACGAATCGGACCTTCGCTTCTTAGAACAGTTTTGAGACGCCGGTGAAGCGCCTCTTCAGATCTACCGATGAGATTCAATGTTTTCGGTCGACGTGCTTTTCAACGTCTGCCGGACCGGAGACCCGGTCCGGCGGCGCTTCAGCGGCTTCGGTCCGAAACCGACCTCCCGCGGCTCCGCCGCGGGGACCCCAGTGGACGTTTCGGACCGGAAGAAGTAGGAGCTAGGAAATAGGCTGATGAAGATCTCCTACGAGTGGCTCAGCGACTTCGTGGACCTGGACGGCGTCACACCGAAAGACGCGGCGGAGCTGCTCACGCGCGTCGGGATCGAGGTCGAATCGCTGACCATCATCGACAGGTCCGAGATCATCATCGGGAGAGTCGTCGAGCAGAAGCGACACCCAAAGTCGCGCAACCCGCTGTGGATCCACCAGGTCGACCTCGGCGACCGCACGGAACAGATCATCGCCGGCGCCCCCAATGCGGTGCCAGGTTCTCTCGTGCCGGTCGCACTGCCGGGTACGGCGGTGCCAAACGGCAAGCTGGTCAAGGACCTGAACATCGCCGGGTTCAGCGCGAAGGGAATGTTGTGCTCGGCCGAGGAGCTGCTGCTGAGTGATGACCACTCGGGCATCCTCATCCTCGAGGCGGGGAGGCCAGGCGACCCGCTGACCTCGGTCATCCCCAACCAGGCGATCATGGACACCGAGGTCACCTCCAACCGGCCCGACTGCATGGGCCACATGGGAGTCGCCCGCGAGCTGGCGGCCGGCCTCGACCGCGTCATGAAGGCCGACTTCATGCCCGCCTTCACAGGCAAGGCTGAACCCGCGGGCCGTGACATGGTCCAGGTCTCGATCGACGACCCCGACCTGTGCAGTCGCTACATCGGCGGCGTCATCACCGGTGTCAAAGTGGGTCCGAGCCCGCTGTGGCTCCAGCGCCGCCTTCGCGCATGCGGCGTGCGGCCCATCAACAACCTCGTCGACATCTCCAACTATGTGCTGCTCGAATACGCTCAGCCGCTGCACGTTTTCGACCGCAGCAAGCTCGCAGGCGGGGAGGTCCATGTGCGCCGAGCTCGCGCCGGCGAGAAGCTGGTGTGTCTCGACGGCATCGAGCGGACCCTGACCACTGAAATGCTCGTCATCGCCGACGCCGAAAGGCCGGTCGCCATAGCAGGTGTCATAGGCGGCGATGAGAGCGCAGTCACCGAGGCCACCACCGACGTGCTTCTGGAAGCGGCGACGTTCAACGGCCCAAGCGTCCGCCAGACCGCGCGCTCTCTCGGGCTACGGACGGAGGCTTCTGCCCGTTTCGAGAAGGGGCTGCCGGCCGAGCTTGCTCTGGCGGGCGCCAGAAGAGCAGCGGCTGTGATCTCGGAGCTGGCAGGCGGCCAGGTGCACCGCGAATGGGCCGACATCTACCCGAGACCGCAGGAGCCGATTCGCATCAGGCTCAAGCCCTGGCTCATCGACGAGGTGCTCGGCATCCACGTGCCGCTCGAGGAGTCGGAGGGAATTCTCGTCAAGCTGGGATTCCACGTCAGGATCCTGGGCGACGGGGAGTGGGACGTGCTGCCGCCCGTCTTCCGGCTCGATGTCAGCATCCCGGAGGACCTGGTCGAAGAGGTTGGCCGGGTGTGGGGCTACGATCGCGTGCCGCCTACTCTGCCCGGCCGCCGGCACGATAAGTGGACGCCTTCGGCGCCGAGCGTCGGCCGGCGGCTCGACGCGGCGCGGCAGGTGCTGGCCGGTGCTGGGTTCACCGAGACCTGGAACCCGGCCCTCGTTTCGGGCCGCATGCTCGAACAGCTGCGTGTCGGCGCGCGCGCTCTTCGGGTGTCCAACGCGCTGAGCGATGACATGGACACATTGCGAACGTCGCTGCTGCCTTCCCTGATCAACGTCATCGCGCTCAATCGCGACCGGGGCCGCACCGACGTCAAGGTCTACGAGATCGCGTCTGTGTTTCTCGCCCGCGTCGGCGACAAGACCACGCAGCAGCCTGAAGAGCCGCAGAGGCTGGGGGTGCTTGCCGATGCAGGGACCACGGCCGATTCCGGTCGGGACGCTTTTTACGCCATGAAGTCAGTACTAGACGGATGTGTACGCGAGCTGGGCGTACCCGCGTGTACCTTCCAGCGCGCGGCTGCCGAGCTGTTCCACCCAGGGCGGTGCGCGGCGGTGTTCCTCGATGCACGGCAGCTCGGATACGTCGGCGAGCTGCATCCAAGCGTCGTCGCCGAGCTCAACGTCGAGGGACGCCTGGTGGCGATGGAGATCGACCTCGACCCGCTGTTGGCAGCCGCAGCCGTCAAGCGAGCGCAGTCTCTCCCGAGATTCCCCGCCATCGAGCGCGACCTGGCAGTAGTCGTCGAAGAACACGTTTCCGCCGGTGCCGTCCTGGCGGTGATCAAGGAGGCTGGGCGCGATGTTCTCGAGAGCGTGCGGCCGTTCGACGAATACCGCGGAACGCAGGTTCCAGAGGGACACAAGAGCGTCGCATTTGCCTTGACTTTCAGGAGCCCCGAGCGCACCCTGACGGACGCCGAAGTGGACAACGTGATGGCTGAGATCCGACTTGCACTGGAGAAAAAGCACAGCGCCGGGTTCAGAACGTGAGAGTTTCTGAATGACCTGGGTCGATGCGATCCCGATCGTCCTGGTGATCGGGTACGGCGTGCTCGGTTACTTCACGGGCGTGCTGCGCCGCCTCATCGGGCTGGTTGCCCTTTACGTCGCATTCGTCGCCGCCACCAACATGGGACTGTCGGCGGGCAGCATCCTTCAACAGACATCGAGCGTGGCTGTCGCAGACTCGCGTATCTATGGTTTCTTCGGGCTCGTCTTTGCCGTCCTGCTCATCATCGACGGCGCTGCGCAGCTCGTTCACACCCAGATCCAGATCGAGGCAATCGTGTTCAATCGCGTGTCAGGTCTCGTCATCGGCGTGGTCACCGGGCTCGTCCTTTCGGTCCTGCTGACCTTCGAGCTGATCGCGGCCGGCAACCCGAGTGGAGGAGGGCAGCTGGACGGCCTGCAGCAGAACGTGAGGGACGGAGTCAACGGCTCACACATCGCGGTGCCGCTGACGAACGCGATCGGCAAGCCGATCGTCGCCGTCTTCGACCTGGTCCTGCCTCCGGATCCCCGCAACTTCTTCAGCAACCTCCCCGTCACCCCCTGAGCGGAGAGCTGTTCGAGCGCCTGCGCAAGCGGGCGGTCGAGATCCACGTCGAAGACCACTTGCGCGCGCGCCTCGAGCGCGGCGATTCACTGCGTGTGAAGCTTGGCCTCGACCCGACCGCGCCCGACCTGCACGTCGGACACCTTGTCGTCCTCGACGTCCTGCGCGCGTTTCAGGACGACGGCCACACGGTGGTTTTGATCGTCGGTGACTTCACGGCGATGATCGGCGACCCAAGTGGACGGTCGGAAACACGGCCGATCCTCACGCGCGACCAGATCGACGCTGCGGCGCGCACGTATCTCGACCAGATCCATCTCGTCCTCGATCGCGACCAGCTCGAGGTTCGACGCAACTCCGAATGGCTCGGCGAGATGAAGGGCGCCGACTTGCTGAGACTGCTTGGCAAGGCGACTCTCCAGCAGGTGCTCCAACGCGAGGACTTCGCCGACCGCCTCAAGGCTAGCTCGCCCATCGGCGCGCACGAGATCCTGTATCCGTTCAACCAGGCATTCGACTCGGTCGCCATCCACGCCGACGTCGAGATCGGAGGCACGGACCAGCTTTTCAACCTGCTGTTCGGCCGCGAGATACAGAAGGCATACGAGCAAGAGCCGCAGGACATCGCCGTGTTCCCGTTGCTCGAAGGCACCGATGGCTCGATGAAGATGGGGAAGTCGTTGGGCAACTACATCGGATTGACCGAGCCGGCAGAAGAGATCTACGGCAAGACGATGTCGATTCCCGACACGCTCATCGAGAAGTACCTGCGACTGGTTTCTGGCCTAGAAGGCCCGGACCTCGATGCCGTGCTCGCGATGAAACCGCGCGACGCCAAGGCGGCGCTGGCGCGCCAGTTGGTGAAGCGGCTGCATGGGGATGAGGCTGCCGCCCGAGCCGAGGCCGACTTCGAATCCAAGTTTCGCAAGCGTGAGGTGCCCGAAGAAATTCCTGAATTCGAGACTGGATTTCCGATCCGTCTGGTCGAAGCCATGGTGAAAAGTGGGCTGGCGAAGTCGAACGCCGAAGCCAAACGGCTCGTCGAGCAACGCGGTGTGAAAGTAGACGGGACCGTCGTAACGGGCGATGATCCATTGCAGCCGGGTAGCGTTGTGGTGCAGGTCGGCAAGCGCCGTTGGGTGCGCTTTGTGGTGAAGTAGAATCATCGAAAGCATGTTCGGAGGCAGTTCCTAGTGTCAGGCCACTCCAAATGGGCCGGCATCAAGCACAAGAAGGCCATCGTCGACGCCAAGCGCGGCCAGGCGTTCACACGCGCCAGCCGCGAGATCACCATCGCCGCAAAGGAGGGGGGAGGCAACACCGACGGCAACTTCCGCCTTCGCCTTGCGGTGCAGAAGGCACGCGAGATCAACATGCCGACCGACCGTATCCAGAACGCCATCAAGCGCGGCACCGGCGAGCTCGCGGGCGAGCGGCTCGACGAGGTGCGCTACGAGGGCTACGGTCCCGCCGGCGTGGCCGTCATGGTCGACGCCTTCACGGACAATCGCAACCGAACATCGGCCTCGATCCGGCATCGCTTCTCGAAGTTCGGAGGCAACCTCGGCGAGACGAACTCGGTCGGCTGGATGTTCGAGCGCAAGGGCGTGATCACGGTGAACGCCGGCAAGAAGGATCCCGAGGACGTCGGGCTCGCGGCGATCGAGGCGGGCGCCGATGACGTGCAGGTCGACGGCCGCTCGGTCGAGGTCACCACTCCGCCCTCCGCCTTCGAAAGGGTGAAGGCGGCGCTAGAGACGCTCGGCGTGACGATCGAGAACGCCGAGATCACGATGCAGCCAAAGCAAACCGTCCCCGTCGGCGAGGACAAAGCCGTCGGCGTGCTCAGGTTGATGGAATCTCTCGAGGAAGACGACGACGTCCAACAGGTCTACGCGAATTTCGACATTCCCACCAACGTCCTTGAACGCGTCTCAGCACAGGTATGAATGAAATTAGTTGATAGGTCGCAAGTAGGCCGGATTTATCCGGCCGTCCCCAACCCGTCACCTTCCAGGCGCCTCCCAATCGTGGCGAGGAGATCCCGCGATGAGGACGAAGTCCTCGTCGCACTGTTTGAACGCGTGTCAGCACAGGTGTAGAAGCTTGTTGGACAAATGCCTGGTTCTGCGAACGGACTGATATTAGGTATCGACCCGGGGCTGGCGGGCACCGGGTTTGCATTGCTCTCCGGGCCCGGCACGGTTCTCTCATCGACCACCGTCATCACCAAACCTGGGCCCGATGGCGCGCGACTGCTGGCGATCACACGGCATCTCCGCGAGCTACTGACCCAAAGCCGGCCCGCGGAGGCATCGCTCGAGGAGCTCTTCATGGGTCGCAACGCGACGAGCGCCATCGGCGTCGCGCAAGCGCGCGGCGCCATCCTGATGGTGCTCGAGGAATGCGGGATACCCGTCTTCGAGTACAAGCCCGCGCAGGTCAAGATCGTCCTCACCGGCTACGGCAAGGCGGACAAGGAGCAGATCGCCCGGATGCTCGCGGCGCAGGTGAAGCTGCCCGATGGGAAGCTCGATACACATGCACTCGATGCAATCGCCATCGCGGTCTGCCACGCACGGAGCCGGCAGTTCTCACGTGCGGCCGTCCTAGGGGTCTAAAAGGTGATTGCGCATCTCGCCGGCAAGGTGAGGAGGTCAGGACCCGACTTTGTGGTGCTCGACGTCGGCGGCGTCGGCTACATGGTGAGCGTGAGCGCGACCACGCGCCAGAGGGTGCCCGCACCCGGCGGCGATATCGACCTCGACATCCACACCCACGTCCGCGAAGACCAGCTCGCCCTGTACGGTTTCGCGTCGGTGGAAGAGCTCGATCTGTTCGAGATGCTCATCCAGGTTGACGGTGTCGGCCCGAAAGTCGGGCTGAACATCCTCAGTGCCGCGAGCCTCGAGGTCCTCAAGCGCGCGATCGTCAGCGAGGACACCGCGCCGATCAGGCGTGCCAGCGGCGTGGGACCGAGGACGGCAGCCAAGGTGATCATCGAGCTGAAGCCGAAGCTCGACGCGGCCGCCGAGACAGAGGTCGTGCCGCGCGCTGCCGCGCTCGCCGGCGACGGAGCTGTGCCCAAGGCTGTCGACTCGGCGCTGCGCAACCTGGGCTTCTCGTCGCAAGAGGCGCGCATTGGGCTCGAGGCGGTCGATTGGAAGTCGTCGCCGTCGACCCAGGAGGCGCTTGCCATGGCCCTCAAAGCACTGGGAAGAAAGTGACAGACAAGGACGCGGTGCTGGACGCCCGCGCCGACGACGACCAGTTCGACCTCACGCTGCGCCCGCGGTTGCTATCGGAGTATGTGGGCCAGCAGCAGGTCCGTGAGAACCTGGGCATCCTGCTCGAGGCGGCGCGGCGTCGCGGCGAGCCCGTCGAGCATGTGCTGCTCTGCGGACCGCCCGGCCTCGGCAAGACCACGCTCGCGCACATCATCGCCAACGAGCTCGGGGTCGCTATCAAGGTGTCATCCGGGCCGGCGATCGATCACCAGGGCGCGCTCGGCTCCATCCTCCTAAACCTCGCTACGCGCGATGTGTTCTTCATCGACGAGATCCACCGCCTGAACAGCGTGGTCGAGGAGTCCCTCTATCCGGCGCTGGAAGACTTCCGCTTCGACGCCGTGCTGGGGAAGGGGGTGGGAGCGAGCGCCGCGACCCTGCCGCTCCCGCATTTCACCTGCGTCGGAGCGACCACCCGCCAGGGGCTGCTGAGCGGGCCTTTACGCGACCGCTTCGGCGCCGTTTACCGGCTGGACTTCTACAGCAAAACCGAGCTCGAGAGTATCGTCCGGCGCTCGGCCCGCATTCTCGAGATCGAGATCCATGACGATGCTGTCGCGGAGATTGCGCGGCGCGCGCGTGGGACGCCGCGCATCGCCAACCGCCTGCTGCGTCGGGTCCGTGATTATGCCCAGGTGCGAGGCGACGGTCGTGCCACGGCCGAGACGACGAAGCTGGCGCTGGCCATGCTGGACATCGACGCCCTCGGGCTTGAGCCCCTCGACCGACAGCTGCTGGAGACCCTGATCACCAAGTTCAAAGGTGGACCTGTCGGCCTCGACACCATCGCCACCTCACTTTCAGAGGAGCCCGAGACGATCGAAGACGTGCACGAGCCGTACCTGATCCAGCTCGGGTTTCTGGCGAGGACGGCGAGGGGACGGGTAGCCACCGAGCTCGCGTATCGCCACCTCGGCATCGCCCTGCCCGACCCCGGCCCACACCAGCCCCGCCTGCTTTAAAGCGCGCAGACTTACGGTATGGCGGACGCCGGCCGCCTGCTGCTCGTGGCGGGGGGACGCCCGGTGAAGCGCTGTGTCGGGATCCCAATCGCGCGACGGAGATTGGAGTCTTTGGTCACCTGTGAGGTAGCCGGGACCGGTTAAACCGGTCCCGGGCGCTTCAGCGGGCTTCGGTCCGAAACCGACCTCCCGCGGCTCCGCCGCGGGGACCCCAGCGGACGTTTCGGACCGGGAAAGGTTTGGATGTTTAATTAGAGGATGGCGGACGCCGGCCGCCTGCTGCTGGTGGCGGGGGTGCTGATGATCGTCGTGGGTGGGGCGCTGATGCTCTTTGGGCGCATTCACCTGCCGGGCGACATCACCTTCCGGAGTGGGAACGTGACCGTTTACGTCCCGATCGCGACCAGCATCATCCTTTCGGTGATCCTCACGGTGGTCCTGAACGTCCTCTTCCGCCGCCGCTGAGGCCGGTATGCGCGCCGAACTTCCCGGTATACGTAGACTGTTTCGGCTGTGCTGCAGTTAGTCCTTAGCTGGCCGATTCGACTGATCATCGTGGGCGTCCTCATCTTTTCGCTGTTCGTCGACGGCGCCGGCTACGTCTATCGCCTTGCCAACCACCTCCCGCTCACGGGCAACGTCCAGGGCCTGCCCCCCAACTTCGGCGGGTGGCAGCTCTACTTCCACAAGGGCCTCGACCTCTCGGGAGGCACCCACATCGACTACCAGCTCACCAACTTCCCAGCCGGTCAAAGTCGCGCGGACGTCCAGCAGCGGACGATCAACGTGATCTCTAAGCGCGTCAACTCGTTGGGAGTGAGCGAGCCCGAGATCCGCGGCGCGGGTACCAACAACGACCGCATCACCGTCGACCTCGCCGGCGTGAGCGCGGACCAGGCGCAGAAGGTCATCGGTGCTGTGAACCGGCTTGTCTACACCAAGTGGGTTCCGGACACGAAGGTGACAGGCGGCCCCGAGCCAGGCTACAAGCCGGCATTCACCGGACTTACCGGAGACGACATCCAGAGCGCCACCGCCGTGATCGACCAGAACCAGATCGGCTGGGTGGTGAACGTGGTGTTCACCTCACATGGCGCGGATCTCTTCTCGCGGCTCACGCGAGACAACGTCGCCGCCTGCCCGGGCGATCCGAATACAACGGCGAGCGCAAACTGTGCCGGCCGCCACCTCACGATCTGGCTCGACATCACACAAAGCGACATCGACAATTGGGAAAATCCCGACCGCGCCGCGGCGGTCTCGCGGACCTACGACACCGGCTGTCTGGCCAAGGCCACGCCGACCACGATCTGCCCCAAGCTCCTGGTCGACGCCGTAACCCTTTCGGAGATCGACGGCGGCAACGCCGTGATCAACGGGGGCGGGAACGGGTTCCTTCAGACCCAGGCCCAGGACCTTGCGACGGGCATCAATGCCGGCTCGCTGCCGGTAGACCTCCAGGTGCTGAGCGTCCAGCAGGTCAGCGCCACGCTGGGCGCCGAGTCCGTGAAGCTCAGCATCGCCGCCGGCGTCCTCGGTCTATCGATCGTGGTGCTGTTCATGATCATCTACTACCGCGTGCCAGGGTTCCTCGCGAGCCTCGCGCTGCTCTTCTACGCCGGTGCGGTTTTCGCAGTGTTCAAAGTCGTACCCGTCACGCTCACGCTGGCCGGCATCACCGGGTTCATCCTCTCTGTAGGCATGGCGGTCGACGCCAACGTTCTGATCTTCGAACGGTTCAAGGAAGAGGTGCGCGCGGGCAGGACGATCCCGGCGGCCGTCGACGCCGGGGTGCGCCGTGCCTGGCCGGCGATTCGAGATTCCAACCTGTCGACGCTGATCACTTGCGCGATCCTCGGCTTCGTCGGGCCTGGGCCGGTGAAAGGATTCGCTGTCGTGCTCGGGATCGGCGTCCTTGCCAGCCTCGTCTCGTCGATCGTCGTAACTCACAACCTGCTGGCCATCGTCATGTCGGGCAGCACATTCCGCCGTCCGGCGCTGATGGGGGTGGACCGTGTCCGATCCGTCTGACGAGACCCGGGCGGGACTGGTCGGTACCGATCTCCCCGAGGATGAGGAAGAAGAGGAGGTAGAGGAGGAAGGCGAGGAGGCCGAGGAGCCCAAGGCAACCGCTGATGAGCTCGTCGCCAAAGCCCTCGTCGAGACCCCGCCTGCGCCGCCGCGGGTCCGAAAGATCGACTTCGTCAGCCGCCGCAACTGGTACTTCCTGCTGTCCCTGCTGATCATCATCCCTGGCATCTACTTCATGGTCGCCAGGGGATTTGCGCTCGGCATCGACTTCGCGGGCGGCACCGAGTTCACCGTCCAGTTTCCGGCCAGCGTCACCCAGGCCCAGGTGGAGAGCGCGGTTGCGGCGCAGAACATCGACGGTTCGGTCATCTCGACGGGCAGCGGCGGCTACATAATCCGGTCGGTCGCACTGCCCCCGAACCAACAGAAGATCGTCGAAGACAACCTGAGATCGCGCCTCGGCGACTACACGTTGGTCCAGGTGCTCGAGGTTGGCGGCACGATCGCGAAGGAGACGATCGAGCTCGCGCTCCTCTCAGTCGTGCTCGCGGCGATCGCGATCCTCGTGCTGCTTACTTTTCGATTCCGCAACGTCCCAGGCGGCTGGCGAGCAGGTTTCCAGTTCGGAGGGTCAGCGCTTGCCGCGCTGCTGCACGACGTGTTTCTGCTCACCGGTGTCTTTGCGATCCTTGGCAAGGGCTTCGACCTGAAGATCGGTGAGATCAACAGCTTGTTCGTGACCGCCGTGCTTACGGTTGTCGGCTTTTCCGTGCATGACACCATCGTCGTATTCGACCGAATCCGCGAGAACCTGCGCGTCAGCCAGAGGCTCTCGTTCGAGCAGGTCGTGAACCTCAGCATCATGCAGACCGCCGCGCGGTCGATCATCACCAGCTTCACGGTTGTCCTCGTCCTGGTGGCGATCCTGGTCTCCGGCGGGGACACCTTGAAGGGTTTTGCGCTCGCGCTCCTCATCGGCATCGTCTCGGGCACGTACAGCTCGATCTTCAACGCCGCGCCGCTCCTCGTGGTCTGGCGGAGACTCCAGCCGCTGCGTTAGGCTGATCACACACCCCGAACATGCCGACCTGGCCCATATCGTCGATCAGAGAGCTGCTCGAGCCCACGCTCAACCACATGGGCTTTGAGCTCTACGCCCTCGAGCAGTCCGGTGCGGGCGGGCGGACTCTTCGTATCTCCATCGATCACATGGAGCCGATAACCATCGAGGACTGCGAGCGCGTCAGTCGCGTCGCCGGTCCACTCCTCGACCACTCCGAGCTCATCGATGGGCCATACGACCTCGAGGTTTCCTCGCCCGGTGCCGAAAGACCGCTGCGGGCTCATCCTGACTACGAACGGTTCAACGGCCAGCGGGTGAACGTCCGGTATCGCACCGGAATCAGCGAGACTGTGATCGAGGGCCAGCTGGTCGCTGTCGACTCAGCGGGCATCGCCGTGTCCGCCCTGGGCGCGCGGGGGAGAGCTCCAGTGATCGTGCATATTGCGTGGGATGACGTTGTCGCGGGCAGGCTCGCGGTCTCAATCTGAGCCGTCGACCGAAAGCCTCGCAGACGCCCTGACGGCGCTCTGCGCGGAGGTCGGCATTCCTTTCGAGGAGATGCTCCACACCGTGGAGTCCGCGCTCGCGGCCGCGTACATTCGCGCGTTCAATCCTCCCGGGGACGTGCGCGTGACGCTCGATACGACCACAGGTGCGCTCGAGGTCACGAGCCGCGCCGTGCGCCCCGACGGCACCGAGGTCGTCCGCACGCTGCCCTCGGAAGATTTCAAGCGCATGGCAGCCCAGACCGCGAAACACGCAGTCCTCCGCCACATCCACGACCTCGAACGCGACAAGGTGCTGCGCGACGTCGCCGAGCATCGGGGCGAGCTCGCCACCGGCATCGTCGATCGCTCCGAGAACGGGACGGTTTACGTGGATCTCGGACGCGCTGAAGGTGTGATGCCGCCCGAGGAGCAGATCCCCGGTGAGCAGCTCATCCCCGGACGGCCTGTTCTGGTGGTCATCCTCGACGCGCAGCGCAACACGAGACAGGCGCAGGTGCGCGTCTCGCGCGCGGCCCGCATGTTCGTCCATCGCTTGATGGAGGCGGAGGTGCCCGAGATCAAAGCGGGAACCGTCCAGGTGCGCGCGATCGCCCGCGAGCCAGGACTACGCACGAAGGTCGCCGTCTCCGCCACCGAGCCGGGCATCGACCCGGTGGGCGCCTGCGTCGGACCCAAAGGCGTCCGCCACCGCGCCATCCTCAGTGAGCTCTCCAGCGAGCACATCGACATCGTGCCTTGGTCCGACGACCCGGAGGCATTCGTCGCCGCGTCGCTCGGGCCGGCCAAGGCCGAGTCGGTTTCCATCGACCGCGGTTCGCGCACGGCGACCGTGCTCGTGCCCCGTTCTCAGCTGTCGCTCGCCATCGGCCGCGACGGCCAGAACGCGCGGCTGGCGGCGAAGTTGACCGGGTACCGGATCGACATCAAGGCCGGCGAAAACGACGAGCAGGTCGATGCCGAACCCCCGACGTGAGCCCATCCGGACCTGCGTCGCCTGCCGCCAGGAGGCGGGCAAGAAGTCCCTGGTGCGCGTGGTGCGGGACTCTAGCGGGGCAGCTGCGCTCGATGCCACGGGCCGGGCGCGGGGGCGCGGGGCGTACCTCCACCGGGATCCGGAATGCCTCGAAATCGCACGCAAGCGAAAGGCTCTGGATCGGGCGCTGAAGACTACCGTCAGCCCTGAGTTTTGGGTCGAGCTGGCCTCCTAACCCAACCCCCGCCAAGTTTCGAATTCGGCCTGGGCGGCATAATCATACGTTCGGGCATGAAGTCACACGAACTCGCACGCGAACTCGGGATCAGCCAGAAAGAGCTGGTGAACTTCCTCCAGCAGAGAAGGATGCCGCTCAAGAACGCCGCGGCGCCATTGGCGCCGGGCGCGATCGAGGCTGCCCGCTCGGCCTTCAAGCCGGCCTCCGTAGCGGTCAAGGTCGAGCCCAACGGCGACCGCAAGGCTGTCCTGCCGCCGACGCTTTCGGTCAAGGACCTGGCCGAGAAGCTGGGCGTGAGCCCGGTAGAGGTCATCAAGAAGCTGATGGCGTCCAAGATCCTGGCCACCATCAACCAGGTCATCGACTTCTCCACCGCAGAGATCGTGGCCGACGAGTTCGGTTTCACGGTGGAGCCGGTCAAGAGCGAGGATGTGGTCGCCGTCGAGTCCTCGGAGGGCGCCGGCGACGTAGTCACCACCTCGCGCGAGGAGCTGTTCTCGGTCGCCAACGAGGACCCAAGCAAGCTCGTGGCACGACCGCCGATCGTGACCGTCCTCGGCCACGTCGACCACGGCAAGACTTCGATCCTCGACGCCATCCGCAAGACTCGTGTGGCGGCAGGCGAGGCCGGTGGGATCACGCAGCGGATCGGCGCCTATAAGATCGAGACCGCCGACGGGCACGAGGTGGTGTTCATCGACACTCCCGGCCACGAGGCGTTCACCGCCATGCGCGCCCGAGGCGCGCAGGTCACCGACCTCGTCGTGCTCGTGGTGGCGGCCGACGACGGGGTGATGCCGCAGACGATCGAGGCCATCCATCACGCGCGGGCCGCGAAGGTCCCGATCATCGTCGCCATCAACAAGATCGACAAGGACAACGCCAATCCGGAGCGAGTACACCAGGAGCTCGCGGCGCAAGGACTCGTCACGCGTCACTACGGCGGCGAGCTCGAGTGCGTTCACCTCAGCGCCAAGACCGGCCAGGGCATCGACGACCTGTTGACCACCATCGTGCTGTCATCGGACATCCTCGAGCTCAAGGCCAACCCCGACCGCAACGCGATCGGCACCGTGGTCGACGCGCACCTCGAGCGAGGGCGCGGACCTGTCGCGACCGTGCTCGTGCAGGCCGGCACGCTCAAGGTCGGCGACGACTTCGTGTGCGGGCACATCTACGGCCGCGTGCGCGCCCTCACTGACGACCGCGGACAGAGCGTCACCGAGGCCCCGCCGGCGACGCCTGTGGTGGTGTCCGGTATGTCCGAGGTGCCGCAGGCCGGCGACATCTTCCAGGTCGTCGGCTCGGAGAAGGCAGCGCGCCAGATCGCGCTCACCAAGCTGACCGAGCGCCGCACCTCGGAAGCGGCGAGGGACGTCGCCCCGCGCATCACGCTCGAAGAGCTCTCGCGCCGCGCCAAGGAAGGCGAGGTCAAGGAGCTCAGCCTTGTCGTCAAGGCCGACGCGCAGGGCACCCTCGAGGCGCTCCTCAGCGCGCTGCAGAAGATCGAGGACCCGGTCGTCGCGATCAAGATCGTCGGCCAGGGCGTTGGCGCCGTCAGCGACTCCGACCTTCTGCTCGCCGGTGTCTCGAACGCGATCATCGTGTGCTTCAACCTCAAACCGACCCCAACCCAGCAGGCAGCAGCGGAGCGGGCCAAGGTCGAGGTTCGCTACTACGACGTCATCTACAAGCTGACCGAGGATGTCGAGCGGGCGGCCAAGGGGCTGCGTGAGCCGACGTACCGGCAGATTCGCGAGGGCACGGTGGAGGTCATCACCCCCATCAAGATCCCGCGGTTGGGCATCATTGCAGGTAGCCGGGTCACCGAGGGCAAGGTGACCCGCGGCGGCTGGGTCAAGCTGTTTCGGGGGAAGGAGCTGGTGCATGAGGGCAGGATCAGCTCGCTGAAGCACTTCAAAGAGGATGTGCGAGAGATGCCGGCAGGACAGGAATGTGGCATCGGGCTCGAGGGCTACGAGGCCTTCCAACCTGGTGACTCGATGGAGACATACCGTCTCGAGCGGGAAGAAATTTAGGGCAGCCGCAAGGCTCGACTTTGCTTTTGCCCCACGAAATCAGAGGCTGCGCCGAGATTTCGCGGGGACCCCGGATAAAAATATTGCGGAGGGCCCGATGACGAGCTACCGCACCGATCAGGTCGGAGAGCAGGTACGCGAGGAGATCATGTCAATAATCCGTCGTGAGCTGAAGGATCCGCGCATTGGATTCGTCAGTATCACGGCCGTGCGCATGTCTCCGGACCTGCGCCAGGCTCGCGTGCGTGTGAGCGTGCTCGGAGACCCCGATCAGAAGAAGGCCTCGATGAAGGGCCTCGACTCGGCCAAGGGCCTCATCCGCCACGAGCTGGGGCGCAGGTTGCAGAACCTCAAATTCTCGCCCGAGCTTCGCTTCGAGCTCGACCCATCGATCGAGTACAGCGTTCATATCTCAGAGCTGCTCAAGGCAGTCTTGCCCGCCGAGGAGGAAGAGAAATAGCAACCGCCAAGAACGCGTCTCGCCATCAGTACGACGAGATCAAGGAGCTCATCGAAGCCAACCAGGAGATCTTGATCTTCGGCCACAAGGACGCCGACGGCGACACCCTCGGCTGCAGCCTTGCGTTCGCCGAAGCGCTGCGAACTGCGGGCAAGCATGCGCGGGTGGTCATCCCGCCGCCGCTGCCGGACATGTACGCGTTCCTGCCCGGATTCGACGAGATCAAGGAGGTTCCGCCTCCAGGCACCGACCCGGAGCTGGTCTTCTTCTTCGACTCCGGCAACCTCGAGCGCTCCGGCAGCAGTGTCAAGCAGATCGCCTCACACGCGACGATCGTCAACATCGACCATCACCCGTCGAACTCGCGGTTCGGCGACATCAACGTCATCGACCCGGACGCCTCCGCGGTCGGCCAGATGGTGATGGAGCTGCTCGACCACCTCGAGTACCCGATCACGCCAACCATCGCCACCAACCTCTACGTGGCGCTGCTCACAGATACAGGGGGCTTCCGACACGAGAACACGACGCCTCGCGCGCTCGAGGACGCAGCGCGGCTGGCCCGTCTCGGCGCCGACCCCGGGCGCATCGCGACTCAGGTATACAAGATGCGGCCCGAGACCACCCTCAAGCTCAGCGGGCTCGCGCTGGCGACGATGCGCATCGAGCTTCAGGGCAGGCTGGCCTGGGCGAAGGTGACGCGACGGATGCTGCGAGAAGCGGGGGCGGTGATGGCTGAATCCGAAGGCATCATCGACACCCTCAACAGCATTGCGGGGCTCGAGCTGGCGATCCTCTTCAAAGAGGTGTCGGCCGAGCTGACCAAGATCAGCGTGCGCAGTCGCGGCGCGGTCGATGCGGCAGCGCTGTGCGCGCTGTTCGGCGGCGGCGGCCACATCCGCGCTGCGGGCGCTGAGATCGAGAAGCCGATGGAGGAGGCGGTGCGGCTGGTGCTGACAGCCGCCAAGGAGGCGATCGCTGCCGCCTCATCGAAGCGCTAGCGATAGCGCCTTCCCGACTGGCGTCCTCAACGTCGACAAGGCCGCGGGGGAGACTTCCTTTCAAGTCGTCAGGCGGCTGCGCCACCTCACGGGTGCGCATCGCGTAGGCCACGCCGGCACGCTCGATCCGCTGGCGACCGGAGTGCTGCCCATCCTGTTCGAATCGGCGACGCGTCTCGCCGAGTTCGCCCATCGCCTCCCCAAGACCTATGTCGCGGATATCCACCTGGGCTTCGCGACGGCGACCGACGACGCCGAAGCCGAGCCTCAGCCGGTCGGTGATCCCAGCGGCGTAAGCCGTGAGGACGTCGCCCAGGCGCTGGCCGAATTCACCGGCCGCATCCTCCAGGAGCCGCCAGCCTTTTCCGCTGTCAAGGTCGACGGCAAACGCGCGTACCGCCTTGCGAGACAGGGCGCAGATCCGAAGCCTGCCGCCCGCGAGGTTGATGTGTATGAGTCACGCGTCCTCGACTTCACGCCGGGACCGCACGCGGTCTCGCGGGTTGAGATCCGCTGCGGAAGCGGCACGTATTTGAGGTCGATCGCTCGCGACCTCGGCCGGCGATTGGGAGTGGGGGGCTATCTCGGCCGGTTGATCCGCACCGAATACGGTCCGCTTTCGGTCGATTCCGCCGTCACGCTCCACGCGCAGACGACGGCCGATGACGTTCGGGGTCACCTCCTTCCGGCCGAAGTCATACTGCCCGACATGGAGCGCGTCCGCCTCAACGTCGAGCAGGAGGCGATGGTCCGCCAGGGCCGCGCGGTGCGCGTGCTTCCCGAGCCGGGCCCGGGCCCCATCCGCGCTCACGATGCGGTCGGGCGACTGGTTGCGCTTGGCCACACCGATCCCCTTCGGCGCACGTTCGTGCCCGAGAAGGTTCTCTCCTGAAAGTTCATTTCGGGCTGCCCACGAGCCCGATCGGACCGGTCACCCTCACCGTAGGCAGCTTCGATGGCGTGCATCTCGGCCACGTGGAGGTGATCCGGAAGACCGTGGCCGCGGCCCGGGATGAGGATGCAGCGCCGGCACTGATCACGTTCGAGCCGCACCCGCGCTGCGTGCTGGACCCCGCCAACTGCCCCCAGTCGATCACCACGCTTCAGGAGAAGCTGGCGCTCATCGAGTCACATGGAATCGCGCACGCGATCGTGCTGCGATTCGACCGTGCGCTGTCTTCGCTATCGCCGCAGGAGTTCGTCGACCAGCTTTCTGCGGCGATGGAGGTGCGGCGCTGGGTGATTGGTTTCGACTTCGCGTTCGGGCGCGAGCGCCGTGGCAACGCGGAGTGGCTCAGGGAGCGTGGATTCGCGTGCGATGAGGTGCCGCCGGTGGTCATCGATGGAATTGCCCTGCACAGCTCGGAGGTGCGGCGGCTCATCAACCTGGGCGACATGGAGAAGGCGAACCGGCTGCTGGGTCGCCAGTACGCGATGTCGGGGCCAGTCGAGGCAGGCGACAAGGTGGGGCGTAGGCTCGGATTTCCCACCGCGAACATCGCCATCGAGCCGAACAAGCTGGTGCCCGCCCTTGGTGCATACGCGGGCAGAGCCCGCGCTGATGAAGGGGACTTCATCGCCGCGCTCTCTGTCGGCTACCGGCCGACATTTGGAGGCACGCAGCTGCGCGTCGAGGCCTTTCTGCTCGACTTCGAAGGCGATCTCTACCAGCAGCGCCTGGAGCTGCGCTTCGTGCGCTACCTGCACCCCGACATTGCGTTCCCCACAGTCGACGATCTCGTGCAACAGCTGAAGCGCGACGTGACGGACACGAGGCGCATCGTCGGCCGGCAGTGACCAAGGTCCTCGTCATCGGAGGCGGCATTGCAGGCTACAGCGCGGCGCTGTCAGCTCGGCGCGATGGGGCGGATGTCACGGTGGTGGCGAGGGCGCCCGGCGCGACCGCGCTCTACGCCGGCCACGTGGAGGTGATCCGGAAGACCGTGGCCGCGGCCCGGGATGAGGATGCAGCGCCGGCACTGATCACGTTCGAGCCGCACCCGCGCTGCGTGCTGGACCCCGCCAACTGCCCGCAGTCGATCACCACGCTTCAGGAGAAGCTGGCGCTTATCGAGTCACATGGAATTGCGCACGCGATCGTGCTGCGATTCGACCGTGCGCTGTCTTCGCTATCGCCGCAGGAGTTCGTCGACCAGCTTTCTGCGGCGATGGAGGTGCGGCGCTGGGTGATTGGTTTCGACTTCGCGTTCGGGCGCGAGCGCCGTGGCAACGCGGAGTGGCTCAGGGAGCGTGGATTCGCGTGCGATGAGGTGCCGCCGGTGGTCATCGATGGAATTGCCCTGCACAGCTCGGAGGTGCGGCGGCTCATCAACCTGGGCGACATGGAGAAGGCGAACCGGCTGCTGGGTCGCCAGTACGCGATGTCGGGGCCAGTCGAGGCAGGTGACAAGGTGGGGCGTAGGCTCGGATTTCCCACCGCGAACATCGCCATCGAGCCGAACAAGCTGGTGCCCGCCCTTGGTGCATACGCGGGCAGAGCCCGCGCTGATGAAGGGGACTTCATCGCCGCGCTCTCTGTCGGCTACCGGCCGACATTTGGAGGCACGCAGCTGCGCGTCGAGGCCTTTCTGCTCGACTTCGAAGGCGATCTCTACCAGCAGCGGCTGGAGCTGCGCTTCGTGCGCTACCTACACCCCGACATTGCGTTCCCCACAGTCGACGATCTCGTGCAACAGCTGAAGCGCGACGTGACGGACACGAGGCGCATCGTCGGCCGGCAGTGACCAAGGTCCTCGTCATCGGAGGCGGCATTGCAGGCTACAGCGCGGCGCTGTCAGCTCGGCGCGATGGGGCGGATGTCACGGTGGTGGCGAGGGCGCCCGGCGCGACCGCGCTCTACGCCGGCGGCATGGAGGTGATCGACGACCTCGACGCCGTTCTGGCCGGCCAGCCCCATCATCCGTTCTCCAGGCTGGGCCTCGACGGGGTCCGCCTGGCGACCGAGCTCGACAACGCCATCCAGAGCTTGACGCTTGCACTAGGCAAGGACGGATTGAAGTTAGAGGGCTCGTGGCGAAAACGCGGGCTCTATGCCGATATTCACGGACTGGCCAGGCCGGCCAATGTGGTGCCGGCATCCGTGGCGCCAGGCGAGCTGCGCGCGCTGAGCGGCCGCCGCGTGGCGGTGGTCGGCGTCAAGCAGGTCGGTGAGTACGACGCCGGCTCGACCGCACAGGCGTTGAAGGAGCTGCACGGCATCGAGGCATTTCCGGAAGAGGTGAGCATCCCCGACCTGCCGATCTCGGCTTCTCTGACCGATCTCTACGGCAGGCGAGCCCCGCAGGTGCGAGCGCGCTCGGCGACGATCGCGTATCCGCCGGGTTTAACAAGCCTGCCGCCGGACAGCTTCGAGCTGCTGGCCAGCCCGCCATCGCCACACGGCTGGCGCCTCCAGCAGGCGATCTCGCTGGGAAGCGTCACGGCCCAGGTCACATCGTTCGAAACCTCTGCCGGACGCATCGTCTCGGCGCGGGCAGGAGAGCGAACGTTTCGCGCCGACGCGTTCATCCTTGCCACCGGCCTGCATATCGGCGGCGGCTTGAAAGGAGGCCGCGTCACGAGTGAGCCGCTGCTGAGGCTCGGTGTGTTTCACGGAGGCGAACCGGTGCGAAGTGTCGGCACCCGGCTGCAGCATCTTCAATACCTGGATCCAGCAGAGGAGCTGCGCAGCGGCCTGTCCACAGACAAGGGACTTCACCCGCTGGATGAGGATGGCAACCCCCCATATGCGAATCTCTTCGCGGCGGGCGCTGTGCTCGGAGGTTATGAGTACGCGGGCCCCTGCGGCTTTGGCGTTCCGATCCTGACCGGATGGCTGGCCGGCACGTGGGCGGCCAAGGTCAACCGCGTCACCACCCGATGAGGGCCGAGCTCGAGAAGATCATCGGCGCGGCGGCGCTCGACGAGCGGGCTGTTCGCGACCTCTGGCCGTTGACCATCATGGCCGAGCGGGCAGGAAGCCCCTCGCCGCGGGTGCTGGTCGCTCGCCCTTCCGGCCGCGACCAGGTGGTGGAGATCTTGCGCTGGGCATCCGCCCACGGAGTGATTGTCACGCCGCTCGGGGGCGGAAGCGGGGTGTGCGGAGCGCTGGGTCCGCAGGTGGGCGAGCTGGTGATCGACATGGGAGCATTCGACCGTGTCCTCGAGGTCGATGAGACCAACCTGACCTGCACCTGCGAAGCCGGGGTCAACGGCCTGGCGCTCGAAGAGCGCCTCAACGGGCTTGGACTCACGCTGGGACATTTCCCGAGCTCGCTTCCGGGGACGACGGTCGGCGGCCTGTGCGCAACGCGATCGTCGGGCCAGGAATCGACTCGTTACGGCAGCATCGAGGACATGGTGATGGGCCTCGCAGTGGTGCTACCGGACGGAACCTATGCCGCTCCCCGGCCCGGTCCCCGATCCGCAGTGGGTCCCGCGCTGCACGAGCTCTGGTTGGGCTCTGAGGGCGCGCTTGGCGTGATGCTGGGCGCCGTCCTGCGCGTGCATCGATTGCCTGAGTCAGTGGTCGGGCGCGGATATGGTTTCGCCGACCTGGGCTCCGGCCTCGAGGCCATGCGCTCGATCATGCAGGCGGGCATTCGCCCGCTCGTCATGCGCCTCTACGACCCGGCCGATGCGGCCTTCAACGGTTACGACCTCCCAATCGGCGCTTGCCTGCTCGTCGTCGCCACGGCTGGACGAGATCGTGTAGCGGCGTCGGAGGCCGACGTGGTGAAGAGCATTGCGTCGTCCGCCACGGAGCTGGGTGAGGAACCCTGGCAGCGATGGCAGCGCCACCGGTTCGATCTGTCAGCGCAGCGCCTCAAATCGCTGCTCGAACCTCCAAGCTCGTATGTGGACACGATCGAGCTCGCCGCATCGTGGACGGCGCTGCCCGACCTCTACGTGCGAGTGTGGACCGCAATTTCCGACGGCGGGCTGGCGTTATGCCATTTCAGTCATGCGTACGAGCAGGGCTGCTGTGCCTATTTCTCGTTCGCAGGCTCGCGGGAGACGGAAGACGAGGCTCGCTCGGCATACAGCCGGGCCTGGGAGGGCACGATGACCGCTGCACTGGAGCTCGGGGCTACCATCAGCCATCACCATGGCACCGGGCAGGCACGTGCCCGGTGGGTGGCCGACGAGATGGGAGGCTGGATGAGCGTGTGGAAATCGGTTCGGCGCGCGATCGACCCCGCGGGGATCATGAACCCGCGTGCGCTCGGGGGCGCGAGATAGTGGCCGACGTACTCTTCATCGTCAACCCCGCCTCTGGCGCGGGTCGCGCCGGACAGGAATGGGCCGGGATCGCCAGCTGGCTGTCTTCGACCGGCCTCAGCTATGAAGCGGTGCTGACCACCAGACCGCTCGAGGCGACGGAGATCGCCGAGCGTGCCGTGCGGCAGTCGCGGCCGGCGGTGGTCGCGGTGGGCGGCGACGGGACGCTGAACGAGGTCGTCAACGGCTTCTTCCACAACGGGGCGCCGATCCCGACCACGACACGGCTCGCCATGCTGCCTCTCGGCACCGGCGGAGACTTCCGGCGCACGTTGAAGATTCCGCTCGACCCGAAGGCGGCGATCGAGATTCTTCGGACTGGCGTGGCGCGGCGGCTCGATGCGGGCTGCGTGTCGTACCGGACGGCGGACGGCGGTACGGGCGTGCGTCACTTCATCAACATCGCGGACGCCGGCCTCGGCGGCGAGGTGGTGCATCGGGTGAACAACGGCGGCAAGCGGCTCGGGCCCGCGACGTTCAAGCTGGCTTCCTTCCTCGCCCTCATGAGGTGGAAAAACAAGCCGATGAACGTCGTTGTCGACGGCGTGGCCCACGACCTCAAGGCGATGCAGATCGTGATCGCCAACTGCCAGTACTTCGGCGGGGGCATGCGCATGGCGCCCACGGCATCACCGACCGACGGCGTGTTCGACGTCATCCTCGTCGGCGATGCGGGCAAGCTGGAGACGATTCGAGGCATCGGCACTGTCAGCCGGGGCGCTCACCTCGACGAGCACAACCCTCACTACCAATTGATGTACGGCAAACGAATCTCAGTCAGCTGTGAGGACCGCGTGCGTATCGACCTCGATGGCGAGGACCCCGGCTTTTTGCCCGCGTTGTTCGAGATCCAGCCCGGCGCCATCGAGTTCATCACGCCTCGATAATTCATTCGTGACTAAGGGGGTCATCGCCACCCCACACCGGCTGGCCTCGGAGGCCGGCGCGCAGGTGCTGCGCGATGGCGGCAACGCAGTCGACGCGGCTATCGCCGCCGACGCGGTGCTGTGCGTGGTGTACCCGCACATGACATCGGTTGGCGGCGACCTCATGGCGATCGTTTGGCCCGCCAATGCGGGCGAGCCGGTGGGCATCATTGGTGCGGGCCGCTCAGGCGAGCTCGCCACCATCGAGGCGGTACGCGCCCGCGGCCACGAGAGCATGCCGGAGCGCGGGGTGCTCAGCGTGACCGTGCCCGGTACGGTCGAGGCCTGGGGTCGCCTGCTCGAGCGGTTCGGGACGCTGGGCCTGACGGCGGTGCTCGAGCCGGCGACTGCCCTCGCCGCGAACGGCTACATCATCACCGACCACCTGGCCGACGCCCTCAAGGAAGGTGCGGAGCTGCTGGGCAAAGAGCCAGCGGCCCAGGAGCTCTACCCGCCGATGGAGGGTGGCATGCTGCTGCGCAATGCCGACCTTGCATCCGCCCTGGGCGATATCAGTCGGAAAGGGATCGGCGGCTTCTATCGCGGCGAAGTCGGTACCGCCATCGCCGCTGCGATCAAGCGGCGCGACGGGCTCATAACCGCCTTGGACCTGGCCACGCATCGGTCGCAGTGGGTGGAGCCGCTCGCCGTGAGCTACCGGAACCTCACCGTCTACGAGCTCCCGCCCCCGACCCAAGGCCTGACAGCGCTTGCCATGCTGGCGAGACTGGATCGGATTTCGCCCGCGCAGCTGCAGCCCGGGGTTGCTTTCGTCAAGACCTTCAAGCAGATTCGCGACGAGTGCTATCCACTGCGCGATCGCTACATCACCGATCCCGAGTTCGCGGTGGCCCCTCTCGACCCGTTTCTCGACCCTGACCATGTCGCGGTCGGCAAGAGCGATGCCAAAGAGGGCGGAGACACCATCTATATGTGCGCCGCCGACGAGCACGGAAACTTCGTCTCCCTGATCCAGAGCGTCGCCTATGGATTCGGCTCTGGGGTCGTGGCCGAAGGCACCGGCATGCTGCTCCAGAACCGCGGCGCCTACTTCAAGCTCGACCCGCGGCATGTCAACCGGCTGGAGCCTAAGAAGCGGACCATGCACACGCTCATTCCGGCCATGGCCGCGCGTGGAGGCCGACCGGCCATTGTCTTCGGGTCGATGGGAGGCGAAGGCCAGCCTCAGCTGCAGACGCAGGTCCTGATCAACATCGTGGACCATGGCATGGAGCCGGCCGAAGCCGTGGCCCGGCCGAGGATTCGCATCATGGCCGGCGGAGAGGTGGTTTCCGTGGAGGCCGACGACCCGGTCGCCCGCGACCTCAATCGCTCCGGCCTGAAGATCGAGCTGGTGCCTCCCAAGCACCACTCCCATGGCCACGCCCACGCGATAGTGATCGACGGTCCCACGTCGTGGCGCGCCGGTGCAGATCCCCGCTCAGACGGTTCCGTCGAGTTCACCTGAGACCGTCCCGACCGGCCCATTGTCTAAAGGCCGGTATAATCGCTCTTCGGTTTGGCAGAAGAGACAGAAGTCAAGGGCAAGCTGATCGCCGAGTACAGGCGAGCTGAGAAGGACACGGGCTCGCCCGAAGTCCAGATCGCGCTCTCGACGGCGCGCATCCGGGAGCTCACCGAGCACCTGAAGACGCATGCCAAGGACCATCACTCGCGCCGCGGCCTGCTTCTCCTGGTTGGCAAGCAACGGCGTCTGCTGAACTACCTGAGGGACACCGACGTCGAGCGCTACCGCGCGCTCGTCGGCAAGCTCGGGATCAGGAGATAACGGGAAAAGCAGCGGAGGTACTCGCGGTCGCGCAGGTCAGCTCTTAGAAGCTCTCATCAAGGGGTTGTAGCCCCTTGGCGGCAGCTGCTAGGAACCTGACCAGGTCGCGCGGCCCAAAGGGCACCCTCCCATATATGGAGGTAGTCACGTGGCAATAGTCACGAAAAACGTGGAGGTCGCCGACAGGCGGCTTTCGATCGAGACCGGCCGGGTGGCCGAGCAGGCCAACGGTGCGGTGGTGCTGCGGCAGGGCGACTCGGTCGTCCTGAGCACCGCGGTGATGTCAAAGGAGCCTCGGGAAGGCATCGATTTCTTCCCGCTCACCTGCGATTACGAGGAGAAGCTCTACGCGGCGGGCAAGATCCCCGGCGCGTTCATGCGCCGCGAGGGCAGGCCGAGCGAGGCCGCGATCCTCGCGTCCCGGCTCACCGACCGGCCCCTGCGCCCTCTGTTCCCGGACGGGTTCAGGCTCGACATCCAGGTCGTTTCGACAGTGCTCTCGGTCGACCAGGAAAACGACCCCACCATCCTGAGCATCAACGGTGCCTCGACCGCGCTCGTGATCTCGGACATTCCATTCCAGGGCCCGGTCGGCGCGGTGCGCATGGGTCACCTCGACGGCCATCTCATCGTCAACCCGCCCATGTCCCGAATGGGCGAGTCAGAGCTCGACCTCGTCGTAGCCGGCACCGCGGACGCCATCCTCATGGTGGAGGCGGGGGCCAAGGGAGTAAGCGAGGCGGTCGTCGTCGAAGCGCTCGAGATGGCGCACGAGGCGATCAAGCAGCTTTGTGCAGGCCAGCTCGAGCTGCAGCGCGAGGTCGGACGGCCGAAGCGCGAATTCGTGCCGCCGCAGTTTCCAGCCCAGATCGTCGAGGTGGTGAGCGAGTACCTCGCATTGCGCCTCGACCAGGCGGCATTCAACCCTGACAAGAGTGCGCGTGAGGCGGCGGTCGACGAGCTCCGCAAGCGCACGGTCGCCGAGCTCGGCGAGCGCTTCCCCGAGCATGCCGACATCCTCGGCAAGCTTTTCGACAAGAAGGTCAAGGACCGTGTCCGCCAACGCATCGTCGAAGAGGGCGTCCGTCCCGACGGCCGGGGCCTCAAGGACGTCCGCCAGATCACGGTCGAGGTCGGGGTGCTGCCGCGAACGCATGGCTCGGGCCTCTTCACGCGTGGACAGACCCAGGCTCTGACGATCGCGACCCTCGGCTCGATGTCGGACCAGCAGAAGCTTGACGGTCTGTCGCCCGAAGAGTTCAAGCGCTACATGCACCACTACAACTTCCCGCCGTTCTCGGTCGGCGAGGCGCGCCCGCTGCGCGGTCCGGGCCGCCGCGAGATCGGACACGGTGCTCTCGCGGAGCGGGCACTGCTCGCCGTGATCCCACCTGTCGAGGAGTGGCCCTACACGATGCGATTGGTCTCGGAGATCCTGAGCTCGAACGGCTCCACTTCGATGGCGTCCGTTTGCGGATCGACGCTCGCGCTGATGGACGCGGGCGTGCCCATCAAGGCGCCCGTCGCGGGCATCGCAATGGGCCTCGTCACGCGCGACGGCAAGTTCGCGGTGCTGACCGACATCCAGGGCGTCGAAGACAACCTGGGTGACATGGACTTCAAGGTCGCGGGCACCAAGGACGGCATCACCGCGCTGCAGATGGACATCAAGATCAAGGGCCTCACCCACGAGATCCTTGCCCAGGCGTTGGAGCAGGCCCGCGAAGCAAGGCTTTTCGTCCTCGACAAGATGCTGGCGGTATTGCCTCGGCCGCGCAGCGAGATGAGCTCCTACGCCCCGCGTATCACCACGATCATGATCAACCCCGACAAGATCCGCGACATCATCGGCCCAGGAGGCAAGATGATTCGCAAGATCACCGAGGAGACCGGCGCCCAGATCGACGTCGAAGACGATGGGCGCGTGTTCATCGCCGCGGTCGACCAGGAGGCCGGGCAGAAGGCGATCGACTGGATCAAAGGCCTCACCGATGAGGTCGAGGTGGGCAAGATCTACAAGGGCAAGGTGGTACGCATCATGCCGTTCGGCGCCTTTGTCGAGGTGCTCCCTAACCAGGACGGCCTGGTCCACATCTCCAAGCTGACCGACCACCGCGTCGAACGCGTGGAGGAAGTCGCCAATGTCGGCGATGAGATCGTCGTCAAGGCGACTGAGGTCGACAGCCAGGGCCGGTTGAACCTCAGCCGCCAGGCAGCCATCGACGAGCTCACCGCCAAGGGCGAGCCGATCGAGGAGAAGATCGACAAGGAGGCGATGGCGACAGCGCTCGCCTCTCCGCCGCCTCCGCCGCGTGAAGGTGGCTTCCGAGGAGGGGACCGCGGCGGTCGCAACGGCGGAGGCCGCGGGCGTAGATAGAGGGTTGCGACCGCGGATGCCAGGCGGATCTTCGGCGCCCAGGCGGCCCATCTGCGTTGTTGCGAACTCCGCTCCTCGCTCACGCATCGCCAAATGCGTTCGCTTCGGTGCTTGTTCGCGCCTAGCATCTGAGCCACCTGTGCACCGAATCTCTCGCCCGGCCCCCCGGCCGCAAGCCTAGTGCCGATCAAGGTCGCGGTCGCCGGGCACCGCGGCAAGGTCGGCGCGATCCTCGCGGTGGCGCTGGCCGCGGAGCCGGACGTCGATTACGTCGGCGGCTTCTCCCGCGGCGAAGATCTGGCCGCGTTCCTGCACGAGAAGAGGCCACGAGCCTTCGTCGATTTCACCCGGCCATCAGACGTGATGCACAACGTGCTCGCGGCGATCGCCGCAGGCGCTTCGCCGGTGGTCGGAACCACAGGCTTGTCGGCGGCCGACGTCGACAAGCTCGAGACGGCGTGCAACGCGAAGAATCTGGGTGGGATCGTCGCGCCGAATTTCGCGATCGGCGCGGTGCTGATGATGCACCTGGCGGAGATCGCGGCTCCGCATTTCGATGGGGCCGAGATCATCGAGATGCACCACGCGACCAAGCTCGATGCCCCATCCGGCACGGCGCTGTCAACGGCGAAGCGACTCGCGGCGCGGCGCGGCGGCAAACCCTTCAGCCACAAGAAGGCCGAGAAGGTGACGCTCGAAGGGACGCGCGGTGGGGAGGAGGGGAACGTCGCGGTGCACAGCATCCGCCTGCCGGGTTTCGTGGCCGACCAGGAGGTGATCTTCGGATTGCCCGGCCAGACACTCGCCATCGCCCACCGCACGACGAGCCGCGAGGCTTACGTGCCGGGTGTGCTGCTCGCAATTAGAAAGGTCACCAGTGAGCCGCGCTTCTACCGCGGCCTCGACGAATTGCTCGGTCTGAGCCTTGGTTAGCCGGCCCGACCGCGTCCAGGTGTGGGCGTCCCAGCTTGCCGCCAACGATTTCCCACCAGTCTGCGCAATGACAGGCGCCCCTGCGGAGGTATGGCGGAAGTTTCGATTTCGGACGGTGCCGGGCTGGGCCTACGCTTTTCTGNGCCTGCTGCCGATCTTCATCATCATGGCGGTGGTCTCGCGTCGCGCCAGCGGTCATCTCCCGTTGACTCGGGCCAGCCGGCAGAAGCTCAGGCTCGTCGAGTGGGGCATCATCAGCCTGTTGCCGCTGATGATCGTTCTGTTCATCGGGGCCGCGATAGTCGGCTCTGGCTCGAACAGCGAAACTGCGTCGACCATCACGTTCATCCTCATCGTCCTGGCCACCCTGTCATTCCTGGGTTTCGTGATCGGTCTGCTGGTGGTCAAACCGCTCATCGGGCCGCGAGGAAACGTGATGGAGCAGCGACCCGGCTACCACGACAAGCTCGTTGAGCTGCGCAACGTCCACCCGGCTTTCGTAGCAGAGGTGAACTACAAACACCAGCAGCGAGCGGCGCAGCAAGCTGCTTCGTATTCACCACCGGGTCTGCCGCAAACGCCTGGATCGACTTAAACTGAGCCTGTGCCCACCTCCAAGCGATTAAACGTTGCCGTCGTCGGCGCGACGGGCATGGCTGGTCACGAGACGCTCAAGATCCTTGCCCAGCGCCACTTTCCGAGCGCGCGCGTCAAGGCGCTCGCGTCGGAGCGCTCCAAGGGCATGACGATCTCGTTCAACGGCAGCTCGGTCGAGATCGAGGCGCTCGATGAGAACGCGTTCAAGGGCGTCGACGTGGCGCTGTTCGCGGCGAGCGGGGACATCGCGCTCATGTATGGGCCGCTGGCGGCCGAATCCGGTGCGCTCGTGATCGACTACAGCTCGGTGTGGCGAATGAAAGAAAACGTCCCTCTGGTCGTCCCTGAGGTCAATGCCGAAGACATCCGCGACAACGAAGGAATCATCGCCAACCCCAACTGCTGCGCCGGGCCGCTGACTGTCGTGCTCAACCCCCTGCACAAGGCCGCCGGCGTCGAGCGCGTCCTCGTCTCCACCTACCAGTCGGCGTCGGGCGCCGGCCGCGCACTGGTGGACGAGCTCGAGGACCAAACGAAAGCGATCGCCGAAGGCAAGGAGGCTCAGGCGGTCACCTATCCGTACCAGCTCGCGTACAACGTGGTGCCGGGCGGCTGGCACCCCGAGGCCGGCGGCTTCAACGAGGAAGAGGTGAAGATCGTCAACGAAACGCGAAAGATCCTCCACATGCCCAACCTCCGGATTGCTGCCACCTGCGTGCGTGTGCCGGTGCCGATCGGCCACGGCGAGTCGGTCTTCGTCGAGACCAGGGACAAGATCACGGCCGACGAAGTGCGCACGCTCCTGGGCAGCGCGCCCGGCGTGATTGTCGAGGACGATCCCCACGCCAAGCTCTATCCCACGCCGCACCACGTGGCCGGCAAGGACGAGGTGTATGTTGGCCGCATTCGCAATGACCCGTCATCCGACCGCGGCCTCGCCCTCTGGCTCGTGTCGGACAACCTGCGCAAGGGCGCCGCGCTCAACGCGGTTCAGATCGCCGAGCACGCGCTCGACATGGGAGTTCTGTAGTGGCTGCTACACCTGAGGTCGGACGACTTCTCACAGCCATGATCACGCCCTTCAAATCGGACGGAGCCGTTGACTACCAGGCGGCCGAGAAGCTGGCGGTGATGCTCGTCGCCGACGGCTCCGACGGTGTGGTCGTGGCCGGCACGACCGGCGAATCGCCTGCCCTCAGCGACGACGAGAAGATCGAGCTGCTAAAAGTCATCAAGAAGGCGGTACCCGGCAAATCGGTCGTCGCAGGCACCGGGAGCAACGACACGCATCACTCGGTAAAGCTTTCTGAGCGCGCGATGAAAGCCGGTGCTGATGCGCTGCTCGCCGTAGTGCCCTACTACAACAAGCCACCGCAAGAGGGCATGTACCAGCACTTCAAGGCGATCTCCGATGTCGGGCCGACGATCATGTACAACATCCAGGGCCGCACGGCCATCAACATGACGGCGGCGACGACGCTCCGCTGCGCGCAGCTGCCCGGCATCATCGGCGTCAAAGAAGCGAGCGGCGACCTCGATCAGATCGGGCTTGTCTGCGGGGGCAAGCCGGCGCAGTTCAAAGTGTGGAGCGGCGACGACAGCTGGACGCTGCCGGTGCTCGCCGTGGGCGGCTATGGCGTCATCTGCGTGGTCTCGCATATCGCCGGTCACTCGATGAAGAAGATGATCGAAGCCTTCACCAAGGCCGACAACCAGGCCGCGGCCGAGATCCATCAGGGATTGCTGCCGGTGATCAAGGCGCTGATGACCACCGCGGCGAACCCGGTCCCGATCAAGTCCGCGCTCAACGCGATGGGATTCCCCACCGGACCGTTCCGGCTTCCGCTCGTCCCGCTCACCGACGACCAGCTCAAGTCCGTGATGCAAACGATCGGAGAGGCCGGAAGCCTCATCACATTCAAGGCAGGGGTCAAAGTCGCCTAGCGCTTCCCCCGCGCTCGACCAGCTTCACGCCGAGATCCGCGCGTGCGTCAAATGCAGCCTTCACGCGACCCGCACGCAAGCCGTACCCGGGGTCGGGCCCTGTCCAGCGGACATCATGATCGTGGGCGAGGCGCCCGGCTTCAACGAAGACAGGCAGGGCGAGCCGTTCGTGGGCGCCGCCGGCAAGCTGCTCGACACGCTGCTGGCCCGGATCGGGCTCGGCCGCTCAGATGTCTACATCACGAACGTTCTCAAGTGCCGGCCGCCGCAGAATCGCGACCCGATGCCCAACGAGGTCGAGTCGTGCTCGCCGTATCTGGCTCGGCAGCTGTCGTTGATCAAGCCGAAAGTCGTGCTCATCCTCGGACGACATGCATTGGAGAGGCTGCTGCCAGGACAGGGATCGATATCGCGCATCCACGGCAGCCTCGTCCGCCGCGGCGACGTCGCTTATGTGCCGCTCTATCACCCGGCCGCAGCGCTGCACAACGGCGCACTGGTCGCCGACCTCGAGCGTGACTTCGACAGCGTCAAGGCGTATCTGGACAAGCTGCTGGCCCCGCCTCCTCCAGCCGAACCAATTCCAGTCGCGAAGCAGGAAGCCGAGCAGCTGCG
Organism: Chloroflexota bacterium; assembly: GCA_005880855.1. Lineage (GTDB taxonomy): Bacteria > Chloroflexota > Dormibacteria > Dormibacterales > Dormibacteraceae > UBA10449. Next base: position 25,437 of record VBGM01000016.1, on the reverse strand, counting down.
ACTGTTGTGACATCCCCACGAACTCAGAGCCAGCGGCGTGAGTTCGCGAGGGCCCCTATTGGCGGTTCGCGGCTTCGTTACCTGCCGCTCGGAGGCCTCGGTGAGGTCGGCATCAACATGTGGGCTCTTGAGTGGGCGGACCAGATCCTTGTCGTCGATGCGGGCCTGATGTTCCCGCAAGAGGACATGCTCGGCATCGACCTGGTCCTTCCCGACATCTCCTACCTGCTGGAGTCGCGCAGGAAGGTGCTCGGCATCTTCCTCAGCCACGGCCACGAGGACCACATCGGCGGGCTTCCCTTCGCGCTCAAGAAGCTCAACGTGCCCGTTTACGGGACGCGGCTCACCCTCGGCCTCCTCAAGCCGAAGCTGAAGGAGCACCGCATCCTGCGCGAAGCAGACCTGCGCGAGGTTCGCGTGGGTGATGCCGTTCAGCTCGGGCCGTTTCGCGTGGAGACGGTGGCCGTGTGCCATTCCATCCCGGACGCGGTCGCACTCGCGATCCAGACACCGGTAGGCCGGGTCATCTACACCAGCGACTTCAAGCTGGATCCGGCGCCCCCCGACGGTCATCCCACTGACATGGAACGCTTCCGCCGCCTGGGCGATGAAGGCGTGCTGCTGCTCCTCAGCGACTCTACCAACGCGGAGCGATCTGGACGCTCCGGATCAGAACGCGACCTTCACGCGCCGTTCGAGCGCATCTTCGGCGAGGCCCCGGGACGCATCGTGGTGGCCAACTTCGCCTCCAACATCCACCGCATCCAGCACCTGGTGCGGATGGCGGTGCAGTTCGACCGCAAGGTCGCGGTGGTCGGGCGCAGCTTGCAGACTAACTTCAAGACGGCGCGTGAGCTCGGCTTCCTGGACGTGCCCGAGGGACTCACGATCCAGCTCGAGAGCACCGAGCGGATCGCACCGTCAAAGCTGCTGCTTCTGACTGCAGGCAGCCAGGGCGAACCGATGTCGGCGCTCGCGCGATTCGCCGCACAGCGCCACCCTGTCGTCAACGTGCTGAAAGATGACTGGGTGGTGATCTCAGCGCGCCCGATTCCGGGCAACGAGCGGATGGTGCACCAGACGGTCAACAATCTCTACAGGCACGGAGCCCACGTGTTCTATTCCGAGGTCGGCCACGTCCACGTCACGGGGCACGCGCAGAAGGACGAGCTGCGGGAGATGATCGACGCTGTGCGCCCTCGCTACTTCATCCCGGTGCATGGCGAGTACCGGCAGCTTCATCAACACGCAGCGCTCGCGCGGGAGGCGGGCATCGACGCGGCCAACATCGTCGTGGTCGAGGATGGCGAAACCGTCGAGCTCGAAGCCGACTCGATGCGGCGCGGCGAGAAGATCAATACCGGGCTCGTTTTCGTCGACGGCCTAGGCGTAGGCGACGTCGAGCAGGTCGTGCTCCGCGACCGCCGCCACCTCGCGGAGGATGGGATCCTGGTCGTAAACCTGGTTCTCGATCGAGACACCGGGGCGGTTCGTGCCGGTCCCGACCTCGTTTCACGGGGAGTCATCGAGCCTGAGCTTTCGTCCAAATTGATGGCTGATGCACGGAAGGCCGTCATGGAAAGCATCAAACGGTTCGCGGATACGCACGCCGACGTCAACCTCATCAGCGAGGCCATCCACGACGCGGTGCAGAAAACGGTCTACAAGCAGACGCGACGCCGGCCGATGGTGATCCCTGTGTTGACGGAAATATGAAACTACCTCCGTTGGCGCTCGTTGCGCCGAGCCTGTGCCCTCGATGCGATCAGCCGGCGATGGTGCTCGACCACTCCGAGGAAGCGCGCTGCGCACACTGCGGGCTGCAGCTGCATCAATGCGGAAACTGCCGTGGCATCGCCGGTCCGTTCGATCGCTACTGCGGTTTCTGCGGCCATGAGCTCGTGCGCGGCGCGCAGCGGCCGATCTGGTGGCGCCTGTGGTTTCTCGCCGCGTTGGTGCCACTCGCCGCCGCGCTGACCGGCGGCATCTGGTGGGCACAAACGCACCCGATCAAATAACGGGCAGTGGAGGATCCTGCCCGAATCGCAGACGCTGGCGTTAGTGATGCGCCTCGAGCAATGGCATCAGACCTCCTCCTCGACGTCGTCAACTCTGGATGAGCTGGTTCGCCGACCTTACCCCTTACACGTACCACGAGCACGTTGGCGGCGAACCAGAGCCAAACACATTAAACATCGGCTGGCTCGACACCGGGATGGAGTTCTCAACCGGAGAGTGCGATCGCGACTTTGTGGCGCGCCTGAGAGATCTCTGCCGAGATGGAGTCAATCGGACTCGTGGCCTGTATCGATGCAATCTCTGTTCAACGTCTGCGTTCGGCGGCATATGGCCGCCCGAGTCGAATCGTGTGGCGTCACCAGGTGGTGACTTTGTAGTTGGAGGCGCTGAGATACGTGTCACGGGAGCGGACGGCACGGTTTACGCCGCACCGGACATGATCATTCACTACGTCGAACGACATCAGTACAAGCCGCCTGAGCAGTTCGTTGCGGCTGTGATTGACCGGACATGAGCGACATCAAGTCGCAGCCCTTTGTGCTCACGTCTTGCCCGTACCTGGGGTTCCTTACCCACCGGCGAGCAACAACGCCGCTCATCTGTGCATGATTGGCTGCCTCCGCGAGCCAGCATGCGACCATCTGTGCCCAAATGGCTGAATCCCGGGGTGGAGGGTCATTGGCGTCTAGCGGTTCAATCGCTGCCCGCACTCGACGCAGTAGCTGTGGCGTCCGAGGTTGTGATGGCCGCACGATGCGCACACGAGCCGGCGTGGGGGGTCAGCCTGGAGCCAGCGCTCACGCTCTCTGCGATACCAGATGCCGTCCTCGGGACCGAGCATCCAGCGCCGCCCTTCGCCGTCGAGCACGGCTAGATCGCGAACCGCGAGCCTGAACGCTCGGGCCGGAAGGCCGCCGTTGCGGCGCTCCTCGACCAGGGTGCGATAACGAGTCTCGGCATCCGCGAACGGATCGACAGCCATGCGGTCAGAGTATCGCCGGACGGGATGCTCCTTGTGGAGAGGGAGGAATCGGGCCGGTGTAGAATCCCCTGAGCCCGGCCTTGCCGGCAAGCCAGCATGCGTCGCACCAACTCACGAAGCTCACGCTCACGCGCGAACGGCGCCCGCCGCGCCTCCTCCTCGCGCTCCCGTTCCGCGCGGTCGAAGCGGTCTAGCCGGCCGCACCTGACGCAGCGCCAGGTTCGGGAGATAACCGGCACCGTTCTGATCCTCGTCGGCCTGCTCGGCGCACTCGCCGTCGCCACGCACGCTGGGTCGATCCTGGCGGGCTTGCAGCAATGGCTGACGGCCAGCTTCGGCGCGGCTTGGTTCGTGCCCGTCGTCGGCGCCGTCGCCCTCGGCGCGTACATGCTCTGGCCGCAAGCGCCCCGGCCCCGGCTGCTCGATGTTTTGGCGGGCGCCGTCGCGGTGATCGCCCTGATCGGACTCTTCGGCCTCGCCGCGCATGCGGGCGGCGCTGCGGGCCGTTCCATCGACGCCGCGGTGGTCGGGCTCGCCGGCGAGGTCGGAGCGTGGGCACTGCTGGTGGCTGCCCTCGTCATCGGGCTGATCGTGACCATCCACTTCAGCCCCGGTGCCTTGATTGCCGCGGTCCTCAACACCGGACAGGCCGCTTACGCCGAGCGGCGGAGGCTCGACCGATTGGTCGCGGCCCCGGGTGAGCCGGGCAAGAACGCGGCCAAGGCCTCGGTCAAAGTCGCGCCGGTCGCGGACACCGAACCTGTGGGACCGGCCTATCCGCCCGTCGCCGCCGCCGCGCTCCGGTCTTGGGAGGTCGAAACCGAGCACGAGGACGACGCGCCGCCGCCGGCGAAGCGAGACGATCGAGAACCCGACGAAGAGCCCGAGAAACCGGTGCTGCGCGTGATCGCGGAAGCCGAGGACGACATTCCCGAGATCGAATGGAAGCTGCCTTCGGTCGCGTTGCTCGACACGGTGACGGCGCGTCGCGAGCGCATGGCCGACGAAATCAAGCGCAACGTCAAGATCATCGAGATCACACTCGAGACGTTCGGCGTGTCGTGCAAGGTCGTCGGCGTCAATCCAGGGCCTGCGGTGACCCAGTACGAGCTGCAGCCCGGTCCGGGAGTGCAGGTCAAGAGGATCACCGCCCTGCAGAATGACCTGTCGCTCGCGCTGGCGGCCGCGCCGCTCCGCATCGAGGCGCCCATCCCAGGGAAATCTGCGGTGGGGATCGAGGTGCCGAACAAAGCCGCCAGCCTGGTCACGATCCGCGAGGTGCTCGAGACCGCAACGTTCCGAGAAGGCACGCACAAGCTGGCGCTCGGCGACCTGACGCGCATGCCTCATCTGCTCATCGCCGGCGCTACCGGCCAGGGCAAAAGCGTGTGCATCAACGCCCTCATCACGAGCCTGCTCTTCCAGGTCACGCCCGACCACCTGCGCCTGCTGCTCATCGATCCCAAGCGCGTGGAGCTGACCAACTACAACGGGCTGCCGCATCTCGCGCTGCCCGTCCTGGTCGAGCCACATCAGGCCGCGGCTGCATTGCGATGGGCTGTGGCCGAGATGGACCGGCGTTACAAGATGTTCTCGGCCGAGGGCGTCCGCAACATCGCGGCCTACAACGAGAAGGCGACGCAGCGACTTGCGCGCCAGCTGCCGTACGTCGTCATCGTCATCGACGAGCTCGCCGACCTGATGATGGTCGCCGCCGGCGAAATCGAGGAGCTCATCTGCCGCATCGCGCAGCTCGCGCGCGCGGTGGGCATTCATCTCGTGATCGCGACGCAGCGGCCCTCGACGGACATCATCACCGGACTCATCAAGGCCAACATCCCATCCCGAATCGCGTTTGCTGTGGGCTCGCAGGTCGACAGCCGCGTCATCCTCGACTCAGGCGGCGCCGAAAAGCTTCTCGGCCGCGGAGACATGCTCTACCAGCCGGTCGACGCCGGCAAGCCGACCCGCATCCAGGGCGCGTTCGTGAGCGACCCCGAGGTCGAGTCGGTGGTGAACTTCTGGCGTTCACAGGGCGAGCCGCGGTACATGGACGAGATCCTCGAGGAGGGCTCGGGCACCGAGTGGGAGGGAGGCCACCAGGCCACCGAGCGCAAGCTCGACCCGCTGTTCGCACGCGCTGCCAGGGCAGTGGCAGCCGAAGGCGGTGCATCGGTGTCGCTCGTGCAGAGAAAGTTCAACGTCGGATATTCGCGAGCGGGCCGCATCGTCGACCAGCTCGCCGAGCACCGGGTCATCGGTGGCTATCAGGGCTCCAAGTCGCGCGAGGTCCTGATGAACCTGCCCGATGTCGACGACCTCCTGGAACGGATCGGCCTCGAGTGAGCTGGGAGTCGCGGCCGTGACTCCTGGGGGGTTCCTCGCCGCCAGGCGTGGCGAGCGCGGTCTCACCCTCCAGCAGGCGTCGTCGGCGACTCGTATCCGGCTCGAGCACCTGAGCGCGCTGGAGGCTGACGAGCCGGAGCTTTTGCCGGCACCGGTTTACGCACGAGGGTACCTGCGCACATATGCACGCTATCTGGGTCTGGACGCGGACTCGTTGGTGGCCAGGATGCCCCAGGCGATGCAGGACACGCGCCGCTCGTTGAGCTTGACGATTCCGGCGCCCAGGCCGCGCCTGGTGCTGAGCGGTCCCGCGGCGGCGCTGGTCGGTCTGCTTCTGCTCGCGGGCGCGTTCGCAGCGTACGCATGGCGGCAGATCGAAGCCGATCAGAGTCCCACCATCATCACAGCGCCGGCTGACAGCCCGGGCGGGTCACCGCTGCCGTCGCCCTCGCCCTCGTCGCACACTTCTCCATAAGCAACCGTGAACCTCCCGAATCTCCTGACGCTCAGCCGCCTTGCGGCCATTCCGCTGCTCATGGCGCTGCTTCTCGTGCCCTTCCCAGGGCACGACCAGGTGGCGGCGGCGCTCTTCATCGTGTTCTCGTTCACGGACACCCTGGACGGCCAGATCGCACGCCGCAGGGGCATGGTGAGCGACCTCGGCAAGTTCCTCGACCCACTGGCCGACAAGCTGCTGGTGCTCTCGGTCCTGATCGTGCTCGTCCAGGAGGGGCTGGTCGCGGCTTGGGTGGTCGTAGTGATCTTTTCGCGCGAGCTGCTGATCACGATCCTGCGATCCGTGGGTGCCAGCCAGGGACATGTGATCGGCGCAGCGCCGCTTGGCAAGACCAAGACGGTCACGCAGATGGCGGCCGTAACGCTCCTGATCTTGCAGCGCCCGTATCCAGAGCTGGTGCCGGTTGCCGCCATCGCCGTGGCGGTTGCGGTCGTGTTCACGATCGTCAGCGGAATCGACTACCTGGTCCGCTTCCGCCACCTGATCGGTCTCGGCGCCGGCCCGGTTTCCCAACCGGGGGTGGACGCGCTGGCCGAAGAGCTCGGCGCCATGCTCGCCGGCGAACGCCTGACGGTGTCGGTGGCCGAGTCCTGCACGGGAGGTCTGCTGGGGTCGTTGATCACGGATCGCCCGGGGAGCTCGGCCTACTTCATCGGCGGTCTCATCGCGTATGCCGATCAGGTCAAGCGCGACGAGCTTGGGGTCCCGGCATCCCTGCTCACCCGTCACGGCGCGGTGAGCCGGGAGGTCGCGGTGGCGATGGCGCAGGGCGCCAAAGCGCGATTCGGCACGACGCTGGCCGTGTCGACGACGGGAATCGCGGGACCGGACTCCGACGGATCGAACAAGCCGGTCGGCCTGACGTTCATAGCCATCGCCTCGGAGTGGGGGAGCCGCTGCGAGGAGTACACGTTCACAGGCAACCGCTGGTCGAATCGCAGGCAGGCTGCGGAGCAAGCGCTCCAACTCATGATCGATGAAGTGCGGGCGGGCGCCGGCCGGCAGAGGAGTCAGCCCGCTTGACGATCGCGAACACTTGTTCGATAATGTCCGGACGGCTTGCTTCTCATCCGTGTTAAGAGCATTGATCTCAGCACCCGAGACGTAGAACATCGCCGCAACCACCTAGGAGGCTATCCACGACATTGGAAAAGGAAAAAGAGAAGTCCCTCGACTCGGCCATCTCCCACATCGTCAAGAGCTACGGAAAGGGCTCGATCATGAAGTTGGGTGAGCAGGCCGCGCAGCGTGGCGAGATCCTCGTGATCCCCACCGGCGCGCTTCTGCTCGACCTGGCGTTGGGAGTAGGCGGGATCCCCCGCGGCCGCGTGACCGAGCTCTATGGCCCTGAGTCGGCGGGCAAGACCACGCTCGCCCTGCACGTCATCGCCGAAGCTCAGAAGCAAGGCGGCGTGGCGGCGTTCGTGGACGCCGAGCATGCGCTCGACCCGTTGTACGCGTCGAGAATCGGCGTCAAGATCGACGACCTCTTGATCAGCCAGCCTGACACCGGCGAGCAGGCGCTCGAGATCGTCGAGGTCCTGGTGCGGTCAGGTGCAGTCGACGTCATCGTCATCGACTCCGTGGCGGCGCTGGTGCCGAAGGCCGAGATCGAGGGCGAGATGGGCGACGCCCATGTCGGGCTGCAGGCCAGGCTCATGTCGCAGGCGCTGCGCAAGCTCACCGCCGCGATCTCGAAGTCGAACTGCTCGGTCATCTTCTTGAACCAACTCCGCGAGAAGGTCGGGATCATGTTCGGAAATCCCGAGACCCAGCCCGGCGGCCGCGCCCTCAAGTTCTACTCATCCGTTCGGCTCGACATCCGCAAGGTCGAGGTGATCAAGTCCGGCCTGGATTCGGTGGGCGCTCGCGTGAAGGTCAAGGTCGTCAAGAACAAGGTCGCGCCGCCGTTCCGCGCCGCCGAGTTCGACATCCTGTTCAACGAAGGCATCTCGCGCGAGGGCTCGCTCATCGACGCCGCGATCGAGTACGGGATTCTGGAGAAGAGCGGGACATGGATGTCGTTCGGCGACCAACGCCTCGGGCAAGGGCGAGAGAACGTGCGCAACTACCTGCGCGAGAACCCCACCCTTTCAGGGGAGATCGAGGCCAAGGTGCGTGCCAAGGCCGCGGGCGGGACGGCGCAGGCGGTGCAGCGCGCTGCCGGGTCGGCAACCACCGCGGCTGCGGGTTCCGGTGGCGCCGAGGACTTCTAAAGGTCCGCCGCCAGGCACCGCGCTCGACGCCGGCTTGCGCCTGCTTGGTCGGCGGGCCCACTCACGCGTCGAGCTGCTCCTGAAGCTGACCCGGCGGGGCTTCGAGGGCATGGCTATCCGAGACGCTCTCAAGCGCCTGGAGGAGCTTGGTTACCTCGACGACCGCGCCTTTGCACGGTCGTTCGTGCGGCGCCGGGGGTCTGCCCGGGGCCCGCGGGCGCTGTCGGCCGAGCTGGCGGCCCGGGGCGTCGATCGGGCTGAGGTCGACACGGCTCTGGCCGGGTTCGGGCCCGACGAGCAGCTGGCGGCCGCCACGCGGATCGCAGAACGCCTGTACGCCACGAAGCCGGTTTACAGCCGCCAGGAGCTGCTCGACGGCATCGGGACCAAGCTCGTGCGGCGAGGGTTTTCGATGGGAGTAGCCCGGGCGGCATGCCTGTCCGTGCTGGCCGGGGCAGCAAGTCCCACCGACAGCTAAAATTTCACCTCACGCGGTGCGTTCGTGAAGCGCCCGCAGTCATAGAGCCAACCCGACGCGGGCCCGCCTTTCGAGAGGCCTGCGATGGTTCCGCACTTTGACAATCGAATAAAAGAGGTGCATGTCACATGCCTGTCTACGTCTTCGTACCGCTATTGGTGGTGGCGCTCCTCGCCGGTTTTGGGGTGGCTTACCTGCTCCTCGGGAACCGGCAGGGCAACGGGGCCAGCGCCCTCGAGGTCAAAGCCCAGCAAGCGCTCTCCGAGGCCGAAACGCAAGCCAAGGAGAAGCTGCTGGAGGCCAAAGAGGAAGCAGTCCAGATCCGCACCACCGCCGAACAGGAGGCTCGCGAATATCGGGCCCAGTCGCAGCAAATCGAAAAGCGCCTTCTCCAGAAGGAAGAGAACCTCGATCGCAAGAGCGAGGACCTCAACCGCAGGGAGCGTGATCTCGGCAACAAAGAGAAGGGCTTGGACGAGATCAAGGCGCAGCTAGAGGACTCGTACCGCCAGCAGGAGAAAGAGCTTCAGCGAGTCGCCAACATGACGCGCCAGGAAGCTCAAGGCATCCTGATGGGCCAGGTCGAGCAGGAGCTGCGCAACGAGGTCGCCCGCAAGGTGCGGGAGGCCGAGCTCGCCGCTCGCGATGAAAGCGAGCGCCGCGCCAGAGAGGTCGTCACCGAATCGATCCAGCGCATCGCCGCCGACCAGACCGCCGAGGTCTCGGTCTCGGTGCTGCCGCTGCCGACCGACGAGCTCAAAGGCCGCATCATCGGCAAAGAGGGCCGCAACATCCGCGCCCTGCAGCAGGCGACGGGGATCGACCTCATCGTCGACGACACCCCGGAGGCCGTGATCATCAGCGGCTTCGACCCGGTCCGCCGAGAGGTGGCCAGGGTCGCGCTCAACAAGCTCATCGTGGACGGCCGCATTCATCCCGCCCGTATCGAGGAGATCGTCGCCAAGTCCCGCCAAGAGGTCCTGCAAAGGGTCAAGGAGGAGGGTGAGGCTGCGGTTCTCGAGGTTGGGATGCAGGGTTTGCACCCTGAAGTCGTCCGTCACCTCGGCATCCTGCGTTTTCGCACGAGCTACGGCCAGCAGGTGCTGAACCATTCCAAAGAGGTCGCCTATCTCGCTGCCATGATGGCGTCGGAGATCGGCGCCGACGTCCGGATCGCCAAGATGTCCGGCTTGCTCCACGACATCGGCAAAGCCATCGACCACGAGGTCGAGGGTTCGCATGCCGTGATCGGGGCAGACCTGCTGCAGCGACATGGGGTACCCGCCCCGGTCGTCCATGCGGTCCGTGCCCATCACTACGACGAGGAGCCGCACTCGATCGAGGCGCTCCTTCTGATCGCGGCGGACGCCATCTCGGCGGCCCGCCCGGGCGCACGGCGTGAGTCGCTCGAGGCTTACGTCAAGAGGCTGGAGAAGCTGGAGGAGATCGCCAACTCGTTCCAGGGCGTCCAGCAGTCCTATGCCATTCAGGCCGGCCGCGAGGTCCGGATCCTGGTCAAGCCGGAGCAGATCGACGACACGGCTGCCCAGCTGATGGCGAGGGACATCGCCAAGCGAATCGAAACGGAGCTGAGCTTTCCGGGCCAGATCCGGGTCACTGTGGTCCGCGAGACGCGGGCCGTCGAATACGCAAAGTGAACTTGAAAGGGGAGCCCCGCCGGGCTCCCCTTTTTCATTTCCAGCTAGCCTTTCCGATCGGTGGCTGACGAATTCCGCATCCTGTTCGTGGCCGACGTCGTCGGCCAGCCCGGCCGCGAGGCGGTCAAAGCCATCCTTCCCGGCCTGAAGCGGGAGCTGGAGGCGGATGTCACCATCCTCAACGGGGAGAACGCCGCCGGAGGCTTCGGCCTGACCGCCAAGCTGGTCTCGGAGCTCAGGGCAGCGGGCGCCGACGTCATCACCACGGGCAACCACGTGTATGCCCAAAAGGAGTTCGTCAACGAACTGCCCGCCCTGGACCACGTGATCCGCCCCGCCAATTACCCACCGGCGGCTCCTGGCAAGGGATGGACGATTTTCCAGGCCAAGAGGTACGAAGTCCTGGTCATCAACCTGATGGGCCGCATCTTCCTCGACCCGCTGGACGACCCGTTCCGAACCGCGGACGCCATCCTCGCGGAACACCCCCAAGCCAAGATCGTCTTCTGCGACATGCACGCGGAGGCGACCTCTGAGAAGACGGCGATGGGCTGGTACCTGGACGGCCGTGCCAGCGCTGTCGTGGGCACGCACACGCATATCCCGACCGCGGACGCCAGGGTGCTGCCGGGCGGCACCGCCTACGTGACCGATGTAGGCATGGTGGGGCCCCGGGACAGCTGCATCGGCATGGACAAGGACGTCGTCCTCCAGCGCTTCCTGACGGGGGTTCCGAACCGTTTTGTTGTGGCGTCAGGAATTGTGACTTTCAATGCGGTACTGGTTACCATTAGTGGTTCCACCGGACGAGCCACATCGATCCAGCGAGTCGACCGCGAACATATTTGAAGGGGTTCCAGCAATGACAGGGGAGGGGCGCGCTCCAACGGAGGTGCTGAAAGTGTCAGCCACCTCCAAGCCGGTTGCGGTGGCCGGGGCCATAGCGGGCGTGATCCGGAGCAAGGGCCGCGTCGAGGTGCAGGCAATCGGAGCTGGCGCAATCAACCAGGCGGTAAAGGCGATCGCGATCTCACGCGGGTACGTGGCGCCGGGCGGGCTCGACCTGGTCTGCATTCCGGCCTTCATCGACATCTCGATCGACGGCGAGGAACGCACCGGCATCCGGCTGCTCGTGGAGAGCCGATAACGCCGGGTCCGAAGCTCAGGGCGCGATCGTTCCACATCTGGACGATCGGCTGCCAGATGAACGCCGCCGACTCCGAGAGCCTGGCGCGGAGGCTGCTGGCAGCCGGCTACCAGGAGGATTCCCTCGAACGTGCCGACGTGGCCATCCTCAACACCTGCGTCGTCCGCCAGGCGTCAGAGGATCGGGTCTATTCGAGGCTCCATGAGCTCAAGGCCTGGAAGACGCCCGAGCGGACCATCGCGGTCACTGGCTGCATCGTTGCCAAGGAGGGGGAGGGCCTCCTGCGGCGGTTCCCTCACGTCGATTCGGTACTACCCATCGGCGAATACGAGGATTTCGTTGCCGGCCTGGCCGCGCGCTACGACTACTCAGAAGGCGAGGCGCTGCCGCCGGCCGGGCGCACCGGGGTCAGCCACTACGTCCGCGTGATCCAGGGCTGCGACCACAACTGCACTTTCTGCATCGTGCCGCGCGTGCGCGGCCGTGAACGGCACGTGCCTGTCACCGATGTCCTCGAGGAGTGCCGCATCGCTGTGGATGCGGGCGCCCGCGAGATCGTGCTGCTCGGACAGAACGTGGACGACTATCACGATCCCGGCGGCAATGGGGGTCTCGCGGCATTGGTTCGCGCGGTCGAGAAGATCCCTGGCCTGCGAAGGCTTCGCTTCATGACTTCGCATCCGCAGGACCTCGAGCCGGAATTGCTGGAGACGATGGCCGCAAGCGATGTCGTGTGCAGGGAGCTGCAGCTGCCGGTGCAGTCCGGAGATGACGGCATTCTCAAGCGCATGGCCCGCGGCTACCAGACCAGGCATTACCGCGCGATCGTCGAGCGGGCGCGAACGCTCATGCCAGACCTGGGCGTGGTCACCGATGTCATCGTTGGCTTCCCTGGCGAGACCGAAGCCGCCTTCCTCAACACACGCGCCCTCCTTGAAGAGATCGAGTTCGACGTCGTGCATCTGGCCATGTACTCGCCCCGGCCTGGGACCTTTGCCGCGACCAGGATGACCGACGACATACCGGCCGCCGAAAAGCTGCGACGCCTCAACGATCTGCTGGCTCTGCAGCGGGAGATCGCGACCCGCAAGACGGCGCGATGGGTGGGCCGCGATGTCGAGGTGCTGATCGAGGGCAGCGACGAGCTGGGCCGCCCGTTCGGACGCATCCGGCAGGGCAAACGGGCCGTGGTGCTTCGAGGGTCGGGCGTCGCCCCTGGCGATGTGATCAACCTCCGAGTGGTGTCGGCGACCGCCGGCCAGCTCACAGGACTGCCGGCGGCGTGACTCCTCCAACTGCTCTGACCCCGGTCATGCGCCAGTACCGGGAGGCGAAGGAGCAGCACCCCGACGGAATCCTCCTCTTCCGGCTCGGCGACTTCTACGAGGTTTTCTTCGACGACGCCCTCGTCGCCGCCCCGGTGATGGGAGTCACGCTGACCTCGAGACCGATGGGCAAGTCGGGTCGTGCGCCCATGTGCGGGGTGCCGTATCACGCGTGGCAGGCATATGTCGGCAAGCTGCTGCGTGCCGGCCACAAGGTGGTTATCTGTGACCAACTGGAGGCCCCAGGCAAAGGACCTGTTGTCAAGCGCGACGTCACCCGCGTGCTCACGCCGGGCACCGTTGTCGAAGACTCGTACCTCGACCCGGCGCGTCCGAACTACCTGGCGGCCGCGTGGATTCGCGGAGCCGAGGCGGGGCTGGCGGCATGCGACGTCTCGACCGGCGAGCTGCTCCTGTGCCAGCTGCCTGCCGACCGGCTCAGCGCAGAGCTCGCCCGCCTGGCGCCGGTCGAGCTGCTGACCCCACCAGAGGTAGAGGAGTACCGATTCGACCCGGTGCGGGGCCGGCAGCGGCTCAAGGATCTCCTCGGCATCGCGTTTCCGGAGGCCGTGGGCGCGGGTGACGCACCCCTTGCCGTCGGCGCTTCGGGGGTCGTGCTCGACTATCTCAAACAGATCCAGACCCGCGTCGGGCCGGGGCTCCTCACAGTTCGAACCTACTCGCCGGACGCCACGATGCCGCTCGACGCGGCCACCGTGCGCAACCTTGAGCTCCCCGAGCTGGTCAAGCTCCTCGACCACACGCGAACCCCGATCGGGGCCCGGCGGCTGCGCGCCTGGCTCGGGGCTCCGATGCGAGACGCTGAGTCGATCGAGCTTCGCCTGGGCGCGGTGGAGGAGCTGGTCTCGCTACCGACCCTTCAGGAGACGCTCGCCGCTGCTCTCAAAGACATGGGCGACCTCGAGCGCCTGGTGTCGCGCGCAGCGCAGGGTCACTCCACGGCCCGCGAGCTCGTGGCGCTCCGCCGCTCACTCGATGCGATCCCGCCCGTTCGGGATGCCGCGGCGGCGTGTGAGGCACTGGCCACCAGGGAGCTTGCGGCGCAGGTAACGGCGTCGCCCGGGCTGGCCTCGGAGCTGGCCCAAGCGTTGGTCGAGGATCCACCTGGCCACGCCCGCGACGGCGGAGCGATCAAGCGAGGCTACGACTCGGAGCTGGATGCGATCGTCGACTCGTCCCAGAGCGCTCGGGAGTGGATCGCCGCGCTCGAGGCGGGCGAGCGCAGGCGCACGGGCATCCGCTCGTTGAAGGTCGGCTTCAACAAGGTGTTCGGGTACTACATCGAGGTCAGCAACACCAACACGGTGTCCATCCCCGCCGACTACGTGCGGAAGCAGACTCTGACCGGCGCCGAGCGCTACCTGACCACCGAGCTCAAGGAAAAGGAAGCGATCGTGCTCACTGCGCAGGAGCGGATAACGGCGAGAGAGCTCGACCTCCTTCGCGACCTGGGTGCCAAGGTGGCCGATTTCGCGCCCGCGCTTCGGGCGACGGCGTACGCGATCGGCAGCCTCGATGCGCTCAGGAGCCTTGCTGTGGCCGCGGCTCGCGAGCGGTGGCGGCGGCCAACCGTCAACGCCGGCCTCAATTTGAACATCAAGGGTGGGCGGCACCCGCTGGTGGAGCGGCACCTGGCGGACGGCGCTTTCGTCGCCAACGACCTGGAGCTGGATCCTGACAGCGAGCAGATCATCATCCTCACCGGCCCGAACATGGCGGGCAAGTCGACGTACCTGCGCCAGGCCGCCGTGATTGTCCTGCTGGCGCAATGTGGAAGCTTCGTGCCGGCCGACCAGGCGGTGGTCGGGCTCGTCGACCGCATCTTCACGCGCGTTGGAGCCCACGACGACATCTCCGCGGGAATGTCCACCTTCATGGTGGAGATGACTGAGACGGCCAACATCCTCAACCACGCCACCCGCTCATCGCTCGTCATCCTGGACGAGGTGGGGAGGGGGACGTCGACATACGACGGGGTTTCGATCGCTCAAGCCGTCGTCGAATATCTGCACGACGCGCCTCGACTCGGCTGCCGCACGTTGTTCGCGACGCACTACCACGAGCTGACGGCATTGGCCGAGCGACTGGCTCGCGTCCGCAATCAGCGCGTGGAGGTGCTCGACGAAGGCGACACCTGGCGGCGCCGACAGGTCGTATGGCATCCATGTGGCGGCGCTGGCGGGACTCCCCTCCGGGGTGATTGCGCGAGCGCGACAGGTGCTGGCCGAGCTCGAGCGGCAGCGGCCGCTGGAACCGCCCGAGTTGCAGCTTGGCCTGCCGATGGAGATGGCGCCCGACCCGCTGCGGAAGGAGCTCGAGGAAATCCAGCCTGACAGCCTGAGCCCACTCGAAGCGCTGCAGAAGCTGTACGAGCTCCGATCGAGGCTCGACACATGACCACACCCATCCACGTCTTGCCGCCCGAGGTCGCGGATGCGATCGCGGCCGGCGAGGTCATCGAGCGCCCCGCGTCGGTGGTGAAGGAGCTGGTCGAGAACGCGATCGATGCCGAGGCGCGAAGGATCAGCATCGACGTGCGGGGAGCAGGGAGGACATCGATTCGCGTCAGCGACGATGGCGAGGGCATACCGGGAGATGAGCTGCCGCTCGCCTTCGTGCGCCATGCGACGAGCAAGGTGACCGTGCTCGGGGACCTCGACGCCATCACCAGCCTTGGCTTTCGCGGCGAGGCTCTTGCCAGCATCGCTGCGGTATCGGAGGTCGAGTGCAGCAGTGCCGGCGCTCGCATCCACATCCGTGCGGGCGAGGTGATCGATCATGGCGCCGGTCCTCTCCTGACCGGCCTTACGGTCGAGGTGCGAGATCTCTTCGCCAACGTGCCTGCCAGGCTCAAGTTCCTGAAGTCGGATGCGACTGAGGTCGCGGCCATCAAGGATGTCGTGATCGCATTCGCACTGCTTCATCCTCACGTGCGCTTCCAGCTGACCATCGACGGCCGGGCTGCTGTCGGCAGCACCGGCGATGGTGACCGGCGCCGCGCGTTCGCATCGGTACACGGCGCCGCTGTGGGCGAGGAGATGCTGGAAATCGTCGGCATGCCGCTGGTGACCGGAATGGTTTCGCAACCGCGACTCAGTCGTGGGAGCCGCGACGGGATGGTCCTGGCGGTCAACGGAAGGCCGATCAGCTCGCGTCCACTCGCATATGCGCTGGAGGACTGTTACCAGGGCCGCCTCGAGCGCGGCCGCCATCCGGTGGCGGCAATCGACATCGGAATCGATCCATCGCTCGTTGACGTCAACGTCCATCCGGCGAAGCGTGAGGTGCGGTTTCGCGAAGAGAGCGCCGTGTTCGGGGCCCTTCAGCGTGCGGTGCGCGCTGCGCTTGGGGCAAGCGAGCCGATCCACTATCGCCCACCGCAACCGTCGACAACCGTGGCGGCAGCCCGGGGCCATGAGTCTCAGCTGGTGGTGCACACAGCGACAGCACTGCCGCTAGAGGAGGGCGGGTCGAGCGCGAGAGTTGCCGGCGTCGCGATGCTGCGGCCGATCGGACAGGTCGGCCCCGGCTACCTCGTCGCGGAGGGCCCACAAGGGCTCGTGCTGGTCGACCAGCACGCCGCCCACGAGCGGGTCCTGTACAACCGGCTGCTCGAACGGCTGCGAAGCGGGCTGGGCGCGAGCCAGCCGCTGCTGATCCCTCAGGCGGTGGACGTCGAGCCATCGCTGATCGCGGCCGCAGCCGACCATCGCGCCGACCTTGCGACCTTGGGGCTGGAGTACGAAGAGTTCGGTCCGCGAAGTTTGCGCATCACTGCGGTTCCGGTGGAGATGCCCGCGGGCCGCGCCACAGCCGCGGTGCAGGAAACCCTCGCGGCGCTTAGCGAGACCCGGGGCGATGGGGCCATGCACAAGGCCGCCGCCGCGCTCGCGTGCCACTCCGCCGTCCGCTTCGGAGACGTGCTGGACGCGGCAGAGCAGCGCAAGCTACTGGCGGACCTGGAGGTCGCGGAGGAATCGGTCACGTGCCCGCACGGGCGGCCGACACGCCTGATCGTCGAGTGGCAAGAGCTGACGCGCCACTTCCGCAGAAACTACTGAATACCCCACGACTGCGCCGCGTGTACGCGGGGACCCCGTGGTGACGAATCAGCCCCGTGTTCCAGTGATCGTGGGACCAACGGGTATCGGCAAGTCCGCGCTCGCTTTCGATCTCGCGCTGCAAATCGGAGGCGAGATCGTCGTCGCGGACTCACGCCAGGTATACGAGCGCCTCGACATCGCCACCAACAAGCCGAGCGCCGAGCAGCGGCGGCGCGTCCGCTACCACATGATCGATTTCGTCGATCCCGCGTCAACGTTTAACGCAGGGGAGTATGTCGAGGGTGCTCGCGAAGCCATCGACGAAGTCGCGGGTCGCGGCGTGGTCCCGATCGTCGAAGGCGGAACGATGCTCTACATAGATGCGTTGTGCGATGGCTTCAACCTTGCCGGCGTGCCACCCGACGAACAGCTGCGGCACGAGCTCGCCCAACTGGATATCACAAAGCTTCGTGAGCGGCTCGTGGCGCTCGATCCGGATCCGGGCGTTGACATGCAGAATCCGGTACGCATGGTCCGCGCGATCGAGATCCTCGCGGTGGCCGGGCCACCTCTGCGCGGCCTGAGGCGGAAAACTCCGCCGGCGTGGGAGCCGGTGCGCATCGGACTGACCGCCGATCTAGCAGTGATCGATCGCCGTCTCGAGGAGCGCAGCCGTGCACAGGTCGAGCGCGGTCTGGTCGCAGAAACGAAGGCCGCTCTCGATGCAGGCGTGCCTGAGACCGCACCGGTGCTGACAGGAATCGGCTACGCGGAAGCCCTCGCCCACATCAAGGGCGAGCTCACCTTGGCAGATCTGCCGATCGCAATGGCTCGATCGAATCGCCGCTACGCGCGACGCCAGCTGCGATGGTGGCGGCGCGATGAGCGCGTGAGATGGTTCGAAATCGAACCCAACCCAGCGCCAGCTATCCTCAAGTACGTGAAGGAGCCCGCATGAAGGGAACCGCCGCCGCAGGCGCCAAGCGCTTGAGCCTGATCCCGCCGTATCTCTTCGCGGAGATCGATCGAAGGGTGCAGGAGAAGAAACGAGCGGGCGTGGATGTTATCTCGCTCGGCATCGGCGACCCCGACCTGCCCACGCCGCAGCGAATCGTGAGTGTTCTGCAGGAGGCAGCCGCGGACCCCGCCAACCATCGCTACCCGTCTTATTTCGGGCTGGCCGAGCTTCGCGGGGCGATCGCGAATTGGTACCGCGATCGCTTCAATGTGATGCTCGACCCGGCCACAGAGATCCTGCCTACGTTGGGCTCGAAGGACGGGATCAGCCACGCGGCCCTGGCGCTGGTCGACCCCGGCGATGTCGTCCTGGCGCCGGACCCCGGCTACACGCCCTACGTGACCGGGGCGCTGATGGCGGGAGGAGAGCCGTACATCATGCCGCTCACGGCCCAGAACCACTGGCTGCCGGATCTCGACTCGATCCCAAATGCCACAGCCGAGCGCGCACGGCTGATGTGGCTCAACTATCCGAACAATCCCACCGCGGCGGTGGCGGATCGTGAATTCCTGGAGCGCGCGGTGGAGTTCTGCCACCGGCACGGCGTCGTGCTGTGTCACGACGCCCCTTACTCGGAGATCGCTTTCGGGGACTATCGGCCCCTCAGCCTTTTCGAGATCGATGGCGCCAGGGAGGTCGGCCTGGAGTTTCATTCGCTCTCCAAGACCTACAACATGACCGGGTGGCGCATCGGTTGGGTCTGCGGTCGAGCCGACCTGGTGGCGCTGATCGGCCAGCTCAAGACGAACATCGACTCCGGCATCTTCCAGGCGGTGCAATGGGCCGCGATCGAGGCGCTGAATGGGGGAGAGCAGGAGACGCGAGAAGCATGCGCGGTATACGAGCGCCGGCACCACGTCGTCGCCGATGCGTTGAACAGCCTGGGGTGGTCGGTCAAGCCGCCGCGCGCGACCTTTTATGTATGGGCGCCGGTACCTTCCGGCTATGACTCCATCGGCTTTGCGGGCCACGTCCTCGACGAGGTGGGCGTCAACATCACCCCCGGCGTCGGTTTCGGCGCCCACGGCGAAGGCTACTTCCGGCTCTCGGTCACCGCGCCCGACGCTCGCCTGGGGGAAGCGATGGATCGCATGAGGCGACTCAAGCTCTGATCACCACGAAAGCCCCGCGCGAGCGGGCGTACCTGGTCGGCCTGATGCTGCCGGGCGCCACTCCAGAGCTGGTTCGCGAGCAGATGGCAGAGCTCGCGGACCTCACTCGCACCGCCGGCGCCGACATCGTAGGTTCGGACGTCCAGCGCCGTGTCGCCGTCGATCCCGCGCATTTCATCGGGATGGGCAAGGTCGAAGAGCTGCGCGAGCTCAAGCTGGAAGGCGCGTTCGACCTGATCGTCTGCAACGACGACCTCAGCCCCCGCCAGCAGCGCAACCTCGAGCTGGAGCTCAAGACACGCGTACTCGATCGCACCGAGGTGATCCTGGAGATCTTCGCCCAGCATGCGCGGACTCACGAGGGCCGTCTGCAGGTCGAAGCGGCGCGCCTTCACCATCTGCTCCCCCGGCTGATCGGCGCCTACGCATACGACCGCCAGGTCGGTGGCCGCCGAGGTGGGGTGGGAGCCCGCGGTGGTTTCGGTGAGCAGCAGATCGAGGTCGAACGCCGACGCATCCGCAAGCGCATGCGCGATCTCGAGCGCGAGATCGAGCAGGTGCGCACGCAGCGGCACCAGCAGCGAACCGGCCGCAGGCGCGCCGAGCTGGAGACGGCGGCGATCGTCGGCTACACCAACGCCGGCAAGTCGACCCTGCTCAACGCGCTCACGGGGGCGCGCGTCCACGCGGAACAGAAGCTGTTTGCGACCCTGGATCCGACCACCCGGCGCCTCGACCTACAGACCGGGCGGGGACTTCTGCTCACCGACACGGTCGGCTTCATCCAGAAGCTGCCGACTGACCTGGTGGCGGCCTTTCGGGCCACCCTGGAAGAGGTCACCGAGGCAGACGTCATCCTCCAGGTGCTGGACGTGAGCTCGCCGGCTGTCGACGAGCAGGCTCAGACGGTGGAAGAGGTCCTGGCAGACCTCGGGGCTGCCCACAAACCTCGGGTGGTGGCGCTGAACAAGGTCGACCTACTGGGCCCGGCCGCGCGCCGCCGGGCGGTGGGCGCCCTAAGTGCCCGCTATCCGGGCGCGGTGGCGATCTCGGCCATCGACCAGACCGGCTTCCCGGAGTTGCTGGAAGCGGTCGACAAGGCCAGCCGCGGCGACGTCGTCGCGCTCGACCTTCTGGTGCCTTACGGCCGCGAGGGCGTGCTGGCGGAGCTCCGGCGGATCGGTGGCGTCGAGCGCACCGAATACGTTCAGAACGGCACGAGGGCGTGGGGGTGGGCGCCCCGGCATGCCGTGCGGCGATTCGAGCCTTACGCCGCGGCTTCAGCCCGCGCTGCGCGCGCCCGGATCAGCGGAAAAGCCTGATCACCCCGCGGACGACGCCGACCAGGCTGACATTGGTGGTGACGATCGGCTCGTAGGCCGGGTTCTCGGCGATCAGCTTGACGTGGCCGTTGCCGCGCTCGAAGCGCTTGACGGTGGCATCGCCATCGACCATGGCGACCACGATGGAGCCGTTGGGCGCCTCCTGCTGGGGCCGCACCAGGACCAGGTCGCCATCGAAGATGCCGGCGTTGATCATGCTTTCGCCGCGCACCTTGAGCAGGAAAAAGCCTTCCTGGGCCAGGTCCGGCGAGAGCAGGAGGTGGTCTTCGATGTTCTGCTCGGCCAGGATCGGGGCGCCGGCGGCGACACTGCCGACCACCGGGACCGAGACGGCGTTGCGGCGCTGCTTGTCGACCTCGGCGTCCTGCACGAGCTGGACGGTGCGGGACTTGCTGGGGTCGCGGTGGATGAGGCCGCGGCGCTCGAGCTGGTTCAGGTGGTTGTGGACGGTCGAGCTCGAGCTGAGGCCAACCGCCTCGCCGATCTCACGAACGCTCGGGGGATAGCTGCGGACCCGGGTCACATACCGGATGTAGTCGAGGATCTTGTTCTGCCGTTCAGTGAGCTGTTCAGTCAATTTCGTACTCCAGATTGATTCGTATTCAGGACGTGGGGAAGACGTTGAAACCCATGCTAGCACCTGAACCCGCTGGATGCAAACCTTTGTTCGGCCTCTTGACAGCCGAACACTCGTTCGCTATTCTTCCGAACACATGTACGCCACCCGCTACGCGACCAGACCACGTACCCCACTCCGTTCCGACCGGGCCCTGCGGCACGTTTACCGCTGGGCCCTGGTCCTGGTCGCGGCGCTGGCGGTGATGCTTGCCCTGAGCCGGGTCGCTCAGGGCGGCGTGGCTTCGGAGACGGTGGTGGTGCAGCCGGGCGATACGATCTGGACGATCGCCGCGCAGCACTATCCGGGCGACGACACCCGCGCACGTGTGGACGAGATCGAGCGCCTGAACAACCTTTCGAGCCCGGCGATCGAGGCGGGGGAGACTCTGCGGCTGCCGGCCTAGGAGCTAGGCTCAGCCCGATGCCGCTCTACGTCGTCCGTCTCCGCCGCGGCGGGCCCTGGAACTGGTCACGCGACATGCGCGAGCAGGCCGGCTGGGCAGAGCACGCCCGCTTCATGGACGGGCTGGTCGAGGCTGGGTTCATCGTTCTCGGCGGCCCACTCGAGGGCGGCCGGGACACGCTCCACATCGTCGAGGCCCTTTCGGAGGTCGCGATCCGCGAGCGCTTCAAGGAGGATCCGTGGGCGGCCAACGGCATGCTGCGTCCGGCCAGCATCGAACGTTGGACCGTCCTGCTCGACGGCCGGGGCTTGGCCGGCGAGTCGTGAAGGTCGTCCTGGTCACCCGGAAGGGCTGCCACCTCTGCGATGAGGCGCTCAGCCACCTCCAGGATCTCGGCGTCCACCCCGAGCTAGCCGACGTCGATGCTGATGACGAGCTGCACCGCTTGTATGACTTCCGGGTCCCGGTCGCCCTGATCGATGGTGTCGTCGTCGCCGAGGGTCGGATCAGCCGGGAGTCACTCCAGGCGGCTCTGGAACGGTCGGGAAGGGGGTAAGACGGTCCCGATATCGTCAGCTAATGGTATTGATAATGGCGCCTATCGTGTCCATAGCAATGGAGCAAGGGTCACATCTGTGCAGGAATGGCTGTATCGCGTGCTTGGGATACGACCATATGTGCCCAAATGCGTGAATTCAGGCGGAGCGCTGCAGCGCCGGCTCGGCATCCAGGCCGCGCAGGAACACTTCCAGCGGCAGGGCGGCGCGATCGAAGTCCTGGCGGAGTAGCTCGAGGTCAGATCCTTCCTGGGCGATCCCTGAGATCGCCAGCTCGACCATTCGCATGGATTCGGCCACGAAGGCGCTGAGGGCCTCGCCAGGCCGCCCTGCGATCGCTTCCTGGGCCCAGGACTCCCGGACCTCGGCCGCCAGCTCCAGCAGGCGGTCGACGATCGAGCCCGCCACGCTCCGGTCGGACGGCTGCCAGCGCACGCGTGAGAAGGCGTCCGACGTGGATCGGACCAGCCGGCGCAGCTTGACCTGGGTGCTCAGCGTACGCATGTTCGGATTAATCGTACACGAACAGGCGTTCGGATTGCAACCGAAGCTCAACGGGCGGGCGCGCGGCCGACGATCAGGTTGAAGACGCCGGCAAACCAGCGGTCGATCGAAAGCACCTCCACCCCGCTCCGCCCGACGACCTCGGCGGTCCGCCGGGTGAAGTGATCGGCCTGCAGCGCCACCATCGCCGGGTTCACAGCTTCCTCGAGGAGCGCCACTGGCAGCAGGTGGCTCCGCACATGTTCGAGAAAGACCATCGCCGCTCCCGGCTTGGCGACCCGAACGCCTTCCCGCGCCGCCGCCTCGGGATTCGGGATCGTGCACAGGCACAGGTTGAAGGCCACGGAATCAAAGACATGGTCGGGCAGCGCCAGGCGCTCGGCGTCCATGACCAGGACGTCGGCGTGACGACCCTGTTCCTTGGCGAATCGCTTTCCGACCTCGAGCATCTTCGGACTGATATCGATGCCCACCACGCGAACATCGGCCGGGTAGTAGGGGACACTGAGGCCGGTGCCGAAGCCGACGTCGAGCACCAATCCGCTCACGGTCTCCCCCACCTTCCGGCGGCGCCCGCCAAGCATCCACTCCGTGAACCGCGACGACATCGCGCGGTGGTACGCCTCGGGATCCTGTTCGTAGATATGGCGCACCCTGCGCAGTGGATCCGACACGAAAGTCAGCCTAGCCGCAGAATCGGGCCATGTCGCGCGCTGAGCTTTTGATGGCCACGATGCAGGAGAGCTACGTGCGGCTAAGGACCCGCATCGAAGGGCTCACCGACGATGAGTTCTTCTGGCAGCCGGTGCAGAACAGCTGGACCATTTACGAGGACACCCCTGGCCACTGGACATACCACTACGCGATCCCGGAGCCCAAACCGGCGCCGACCACGACCATCGGCTGGCAGATCGTCCACGTCGCGACCAGCAAGGTCATGTACCACGAGTACGCCTTCGGCGGTGCTCGGCTCACGTTTCCGCAAATCGAGATTCCATCCACGCCCGCGGGCGCGATCAAGTTGCTGAGCGATGGCCACAAGCTCCTCGTCGACGACTTGAGCGGAACGCAGGACTCTCTACTCGATGAACCTAAAAAGACGAACTGGGGAGAGATGTGGCCCGCGTGGAGGATCTTCACGACGATGATCGACCACGACGCCTTCCACGGCGGGACGATCGGCTATCTACGCGACCTGTATTACTGGAGCAGAACTTAGGGCGCGAAGATCCGGCAGAGGCTGCCGGCCAGCGACTCCGCGTCCGCGCCCGGGTGCGTGAGGAAGTATCCGACGGCGTCGTTGACGGCGCCCACCACCGCGCGGCCGAACACCTGCGGGTCCTGGTTGGCATAGAAGTCGTCGTCGAGCAACGCCTCGCGAACCTCCTCGGCGACCATGTGCGCGAATCGCTCCTGCAGCTGGTGCCGTACCTCCTCCACGCTCGGACTCAGGCCCACCGACTCGACCAGCATCAACCTCGCCACCGCGGATCGTTTGTAGCAGGCAACCACGAAAGCGCGGATCCCACGCCGCATGCGATCGCGGTGGTCCTGGCCCCCAGAGGCAGCTGCGATGACGGCGTGGATGAGCTCGCCGCCCTCCTGAGCGAGTACCTCGCGAAAGCAGTGCTCCTTGGAGTCGAACTGGTCGTAGAAAGCGGACTTGGACATGTGCGCGCGGGCGACGATGTCATCGACTGAGCTCACGTGATAGCCGCGCGCGGCGAACATCGCTAGCGCGGCCTGCATCAGACGGGCGCGGCGCTGTAAGCGCCGTGCTTCGCGGGGATCGTCGACGCCCGGGTCGACTGCCTCCACGCCGGGCAATCTAGTCGCGGGCGAGGGCTCGGGAGATGACCAGGCGCTGGATCTCACTGGTGCCCTCGAACAGGGTGTAGATCTTGGCGTCGCGGTGCCACTTCTCGACCGGGAAGTCACGGATGTAGCCGTAGCCGCCGCAGATCTGGATTGCCTGCTCGGTGACCTTGACCGCCACCTCGCCGGCCTTCAGCTTCGCCATCGATCCCTCGGCTTTCTTGAACTCGCCGCCGCTGCGGCCTTCCCACAATGCCCGCCAGATGAGGGCTCGGGTCGCCTCGATCTCGGTCGCCATGTCGGCGAGCATGAATGCAATCGCCTCGTTCTCGATCAGCGTGCGGCCGAACTGCTTGCGCTCCTTTGCGTACTGCAGCGCGAACTCGAACGCCGCGCGGGCGATGCCAAGGGCCTGCGCGCCAACGATCGGCCGAGAGAGCTCGAACGTCTTCAACGCGACCGACGAACGCGAATGCGTACCCTCGCGCGCCCGGGCCAGCTTGGCCTCCAGCTTTTCGACTCCACCCAGAACGTTCTCGAGCGGGATCGTGCAGTCCTCCAGGAGCACCTCGGCCGTGTGTGAGGCCCGGATGCCCATCTTCCTTTCTTTCTTGCCCTGCCGGATGCCTTTGGTCCCGGGCGGGACGACGAAGCTCGCCTGCCCGCGAGTGCCGAGCTCGGGCTCGACCGCCGCGACCACTACGTGCACGTCGGCGATGCCGCCGTTGGTGATGAAGATCTTCTGGCCGTTGAGAACCCAGCTCCCGTTCATGCGCACCGCTCGCGTCTTCATGGCTGAAACATCGGACCCAGCCTCGGGCTCTGTTACCGCGAACGCGCCCAGCGCCGGCTTCTCGACGGTGCCGAAACAGGCGGGAATCCAGGTCGCGATCTGCTCCGGGGTGCCCTGCGAGAAGATCGCCGCGATCGGCAATCCCGTGCCCTGGATGGCAAGGGCGATGCCGGCGCAGCCCCAGGTCAGCTCCTCGGCGACCAGGGCGGGCATGATGCCGGTGGTGTCGGCGTAGGTCTGCTGCAGGAAGTCGACTCCGTAGAGCCCCACTTCGGCCGCCTTCTTGACCACCGGCCACGGGAACTCCTCGGATTCGTCGTATTGAGCCGCCACGGGGCGGATCTCCTTCTCCGCAAAGCTGTGAACCCAGTCCTTGATCTCACGCTGCTCATCGGTCAGCTCGAAGGAAACCATGCTTCTCCTGTTCTAGAACGCTCCAACGGCTTCGATTGTCTTAACAACGCACCGGTACTGGTACGTACCGGTTTCTACTCCGAACGCTACGCCGCAGCGCGTCATCG
>VBGM01000227.1 GCA_005880855.1 Chloroflexota bacterium | reverse complement strand
GTCGAGGATCGCGAACTGGATCATCGCTCGTATCGCGGGTGTTCCACTGCACGATTTCGGATGCACGCTCAAGGCTTATCGCCGCGAGGTCATCGAGGACGTGAAGCTCTACGGCGAGATGCACCGGTTCATCCCCGTATACGCATCGTGGGTCGGCGCTCGCATCACCGAGCTTCCGGTCAACCACCGCCGACGTGCGTTCGGCCGCTCGAAGTATTCGTTGTCGCGCACCTCTCGCGTACTGCTTGACCTCTTCACGGTCAAGCTGCTCGGGAGCTACTCGACCAAGCCCATCTATTTCTTCGGCTTCGCGGCTTTTGGCCTGTGGGCGCTGGCCCTCCTGTTCGCGGCCACCGTGATCATCCAGAAGATGCTGCCTCCGTATCCGTACGCGCACAACAACCCACTGCTGCTGCTAGCGGTCTTTTTGGCCATCGTCGGCGTTCAGTTCATCCTCATGGGCTTGCTGGCCGAACTTTCGATTCGCACGTACCACGAGTCGCAGGGCAAAAACGTGTATGTGGTCCGCGAGGTCATCGAGGGCCAGGAGATGGGCGAGTCACGCCCCTCTCCCCGACCCGCCCCTCGAGGGGGGGAGGGGGAGGCAGTCCGTTCCCACGCCAAATAGGTGTGTGGGATTTGTGGCGTCGCGGGCGGTGATCCATCCGATGGTCGAGACCTGGTGGCGCGCATGTGCGCCGCCATGGTTCATCGCGGACCCGATGACGAGGGGAGCGTCCAGCTCGACGGTGTGACCCTCGGCATGCGGCGCCTCTCGATCATCGACATCGAGGGCGGCCACCAGCCGATCCACAACGAAGACTCCACCGTGTGGGTCGTGCAGAACGGCGAGATCTACAACCACCTCGAGCTGCGAGCGCAGCTCGTCTCGGCGGGCCACGTATTTGTGACGCAGTCGGACACCGAGGTTCTCGTCCACGGCTACGAGGAATGGGGCGAGGGGATGGTCGAGCGGCTCAACGGGATGTTCGCGTTCGCGATCCTGGACCGGCGCCGCAGGCGCCTGCTTCTCGCACGCGACCGGATCGGCATCAAGCCCCTGCACTATGCCGTCGACGGCAAGCGCCTGGTGTTCGCGTCAGAGCTGAAGGCGCTGCTGCGCGATCCAGCGCTGCGCCGGGATATCGATCCCGTCGCCCTGGACGAATACCTGGCCCTCGAGTTCGTCCCGTCGCCGCGAAGCATCGTTCGCGGCATCAGCAAGGTGCCGCCCGCCCATACGCTCGAGTGGTACCTGGGCAGCGGCATGCACCGGCTACATCGGTACTGGTCGCCGACGCTAAGTGATGACTCGGCCGGCTCGCGTCCCGGTGATGTCGACGAGCGCGCCGAGGAGCTGTGCGCGGTGATGCGCGAGTCGGTGCGCAAGGAGCTCATCAGCGACGTTCCGCTCGGCGTGTTCCTCTCGGGCGGCATCGACTCCAGCGCCGTCGCGGCGATGATGGCGCAGCTCGGCAGCGACGTGAAGAGCTTCTCGGTTGGCTTCGCGGAGCGATCGTTCGACGAATCGAGGTATGCCCGCCAGGTGGCTCGGCACCTGGGGACGGACCACCACGAGCTCACCCTCGAACCGGCGATGTTGCTCGACCTCATCCCTCAGCTTCCAACCCTTCTAGACGAGCCGCTCGGGGACGCATCCATCATCCCCACCTATCTCCTCTCCTCCTTCACGAGGCGTCACGTGAAGGTCGCGCTGGGCGGCGACGGCGGCGACGAGCTGTTCGCGGGCTACCCCACGCTGCAGGCCCACCGGATCGCCGGCTATTACAACCGCGCGCCCCGCTTTCTTCGCGAGCGCGTGATCGCACCCGTCGTAGGCCGGTTGCCCGTGTCGCGCGACAACTTGAGCTTCGACTTCCGCGCCAAGCGGTTCGTCAGCGGCGCCGCCCACCCGGTGGCCGAGCGGCATAGGCGCTGGATG
The DNA here is from genome assembly GCA_005880855.1 of Chloroflexota bacterium. GTDB lineage: Bacteria > Chloroflexota > Dormibacteria > Dormibacterales > Dormibacteraceae > UBA10449. Next base: position 968 of record VBGM01000227.1, on the reverse strand, counting down.
GGGTCCTTCGCGGCTGAGGAGCGAACCGCCCTTCTGTCAGCCGATGTTCGCGACCAGCTGAAGGGAAGCGGCCACGTCCGCCTCTCTGAGCTCGACGGCGCCGTGCCGGCCGACCCGCTCAACCAGGTCCTGCTGATGGACATGCGCCTGTATCTCGAGAACGACATCCTGGTCAAGCTCGACCGGGCGAGCATGATGGCCTCGCTCGAGGGCCGCGTCCCGCTGCTCAACAACGAGTTCGTCGAATTCGCCACGCGCCTTCCCCTGGACTTGAAGCTGCGCGGCCTGCGCTCGAAGTTTCTCCTCAAGCGGGCGCTTCGTGGATTGCTCCCCGACGACATCCTCAACCGCCCGAAGAAGGGATTCGGCATCCCGGTAGCGAACTGGTTTCGAGGTCCGCTCAAGGAACAGATGCTGTCGGTCCTGTCGCCGGAGCGGATCGCGGGCAAGGGCTTCTTCGACGTCGACGCGGTGAGGCGTTTGATCGGCGACCACCTGTCCGGCCGGCACGACAATCGCAAAAAGCTGTGGACGTTGTTCGTCTTCGAGCTGTGGCACGACGGTTACCTCAAGGACCACCAGACCTCGACGCCCTGATCGACGACCGGAGGCGTCCCCTCCACCGATGTCAGGAACGCGATGATCGCGTCATGCCCCGGCGATGGGCCCACAACGATCGCCGTCACTGCGAATTGCTTCAAGTCGGCGACGAACCCGGCTCGCACATCTGGCGTCGACGTCACAGCCTTGCCGGCGTCGAGGTCGTCGAGCACAGATTTGAGGAATGACGGGTGCGGGCCGAGGTACGGCCCAGGCGTGAAGGCGTCTCCCTCGATCATCCGGAACCGATAACCGGCCGTGGCCTGCCAGTACATCGCATCGGTCGACTCCTTGCTCGAAAACGGTGTGATCAACACCACCGCACCCGGCGCGATCTTCTCGACGTCGCCGCGCGGCGCGAAGAAAGC
>VBGM01000226.1 GCA_005880855.1 Chloroflexota bacterium | reverse complement strand
GAACCCGCGGCGCGTCAAGAATCGTGTTCCCACGAGCGGGCATGTTTATCGGGCTTCGCCTATCTGTCAAGGACAATCGCATCATTTGGGATCGGGATAGGCCGATGGCGTAGATAATGCGATGGTGCCGATCGCGCCCGGATCGCCCACCTGCCGCGCCGTGGCGCCTTCCGCCCCGTCCGAGCTCGCGTGGCTCTTGAACCTCCTGGTTCAGACCGCTCGCTATGCCGAGCCTGCCCTCGCAGAGCTGGACAAGAGCCTGCTTCCAGGTATCGTGCAGCTGCGCTCGCCCATCCAGGAGCGATTCAACCGGCTGTGGGGCGATGACCTCGCCGGCTGCCCCGAGCTCGTCTACGTGGCCCACCAGGCGAACTGCCTTCTCGACGAGAGCCCGAGGCCACTGCTGGAATGGCTCGCTGCGCCGGACCGCGGATCGACCTGGGCGCGCGGGATGCTCACCGAACCTGAGAACGAGCGGCCGGCGGTCGTAAGCCGGCTCCGCATGCTGCGCGAAAACGCGAAATCGCGGCACGCCTACCGCAACATCCTCATCGATGTCTGGCAGCTCGCCTCCGGCGCGTGGGATCGGGCGGGCCGCGCCGCGGTCGCCGAAGCCTGCGATGCGTGGAACGCGAAGCTCGGCACGGGCGCGTCCATCGAGGAATTGATGCCACCGCGCCACCCGCTCACACGCGCTGACCGCCTGGGCTTCGACGACCTTTTCGAGCACCGCAACGAATTCGCCCTATCCCCTCTCTACTTCTGCCTGTCGGGCGGCCATGTGATCGATCTCTATGAGTACGTGCACATCGCCGTCCCCGCGAGCGATCTTCTGCCCGGCTTCGCGTCCTCGCGGAGCCAACGCGAGTTCACATCCTGATCCAGCTCTTCGCGGCTCCATCAGGCGTGATGGAGCTCTCGCGCTCGCTGCATGTAAGCCAGCCGACCGTGAGCGGTCATCTGAAGATCCTTCGCGACGCCGGGCTTGTTCAGCCGCGGCGATTCGGAGCTCGCACCGTGATGGTGCCGTCGCGCCGCCGCGTCGAGCGTCTGATAGAAGACGCGCGCGCGACCCTGGCGCGTTGGGACTGAGCTAGCCGGCTTTCAGGTCGCACCACGCTTTCGCGATTCGAGTCAGCTCGCCCTCGCGCGCGTTGATGCCGGCCAGGTCGTCGAACCGCATGAAGCGGGCATTGGGTCCGCTGCCTTCAAGGTGCGGAAATCGGCCGGGGATCTTGGCTCCGTTGTTGAACATCAGGTTGACGTTCTTCTTCTGCACCTGGACGAAGCTGACCAGGTCCCCTTCGTAGCCCAACAGCAGCGACCCGTACTTGATGTAGTCCGAGATTCGAGGATCGGCGGCCAGGAGAATCTCGCGGACGCGGCGCATGAGCCTCTCGTTGGGCAGCTTCTTGGCGGCGAACCACGCCTCCACCTCTGGGTTGCTCTTCACGCGAAGCGAGTGTAAGTCCGACACCTTTTTGGCACAGCTCTGGTCTACCGTCTCCCACCAGAGGCCTTGGAGACCACCGCCACCGAGCCAACCCCGAGTACCACCGAAGCAGATCCCAGCACGCCCGAGACCCCGCCCTTCCGGACGTCGGTCGCCGCCGACAAGTTCGTGCGCTTCGTCCACATCGTCTTCGAGCCCCGCGCTTACACGACGGCCCTCTACCTTCTGCTCTCGTTCCCCCTCGGCCTGATGTACTTCGTCGTCCTGGTGGGCGGCGCCGTGTTCGGCGCACTCTTCGCCGCGGTACTGATCGGCGTGCTCATCCTGGTGGCGGTCATGATCCTGGCCTGGGGGTTCGCGCTCCTGGAGCGCGACCTCGCGATCTGGCTGCTCGGGGCGCAGGTCGCTCCCCTCTCGCTCCCCAGCACGGATGTGGTGTCGACCTGGCGCATGCTGGGCCGCCATCTTCGCCAGAAGACGACCTGGCGATCGTTCGCGTACCTACTCGTCAAGATGCCGTTCGGATTCTTCGCCACGACCCTGACGGTGGCGGTGGCCGGACCACCGACATTCGGGATCCTTTACCCGCTGATTCGCGTCCTCACCGAGGGCCCGACCCCGGACAACATCGGCCCGCTGATCGTCCTGGGGCCGATCTCGGTGCTCGGCCTGGCCCTTGCGCTGCACGTCCTCGGGTTCGTCGGCCGAGCGTGGGGTCGCTTCGCGGCCGACATGCTGGGCGTCGGCGTCGAGGAACGACAGGTCTGGGAGGCGCGACGCCGGGCCGAGGAGGCCGATCGCAGCCGGCGGGAGCTCATCGTCAACGTGTCGCACGAGCTGCGAACCCCGATTGCGAGCATCCAGGCGCACGTGGATTCCCTGCTCCTCCCGGAGGCGGACCGGCCCGACCAGAAGGAGATCGACCGCCGGCTCAGGGTGACCGCGGCCGAGACGCGCCGGCTGGCCGACCTGATCGAGGACCTCCTGATGCTCGCCCGAGCGGATTCGCAAGAGCTGAAGGTCTCCAATCGCGCAATCGATGTTGGCCCCATCGTCGAGCAGGTGATCCAGGCCCTGGCGCCGCTCGCACGCAATGAGCGCCAGGTCACCGTCAGCCTCGAGGAGACGCCCGCCCACCTCTGGGCGATAGCCGACCCGGACCGCCTCGCACAGGTGCTGACCAACCTCGTACGCAACGCGATCAACTACACGCCCGAGGGTGGGGTCGTCTCCATCCGCGTCGGCAGCGCCGCCGACCACATCCAGATCGCCGTCGCCGACACCGGCGTGGGAATCTCGGCCGACGACCTCACCCATATCTTCGAGCGGTTCTATCGGGCGGACAGCTCGCGCACGCGCGACACCGGCGGATTCGGACTCGGGCTGTCGATCGCGCGGGAGCTCCTCGAAGCGATGGGCGGGAGCCTCTCGGCCACCTCCCAGACCGGCCTTGGCAGCACCTTCTGGATCAGCCTGCGCCGGGCGGAACAGTCCTGAACGACGTGGCAAGGATCCTCATCGTCGAAGATGAGGCCGCCCTTTCCGACCTCGTCCGCTCACATCTCGAGAAGGAAGGGCACGCCGTCGAGCAGGCCTTCGACGGCAGGCAGGCACTGGCCGCCGCCGATCGCGCGCGACCGGACCTCGTCATCCTCGACTGGATGCTCCCCGGTCTCGACGGTCTCGAGGTGTGCCAGGAGCTCCGGCGGAAGCACCTGATGCCGATCCTCATGCTCACGGCGCGCGGCGAGGTGGCCGACCGCGTCACCGGCCTGCAGGTCGGCGCCGACGACTACCTCGGCAAACCCTTCTCGATCGTCGAGCTCGCGGCCCGGGTGGCTTCGCTGCTGCGGCGTGTCGCCCTCGACAGCGCCGCCGCATCGTCTGATTCCACGCAGCCGCTTGCCTTCGGCCCGCTCGTGCTCGACCCGGCCGGGCACCGCGCCACGCTGGCCGGCTCGGCTCTCGACCTCAGCAAGCGCGAGATGGACCTGCTCGAGCTGCTGCTGCAGCATCCCGGCCGCACCTTCTCGCGCGAGTTCCTGCTCGAGCGGTTGTGGGGCTCGGACTTCGACGGCCTGGACCGAGCCGTGGATACGCAGATGGTCAGGTTGCGCCGGAAGCTAGGCGACGTCGGCGGCTGCATCGAGACCGTGTGGGGAATCGGGTACCGATTTCGACCGGAGCTGGCCCAGACATAGTTAGGCGCACGACGACTGTGCCGAATTACGTCAATCGAAGGCAAGGCGATTGCCTCTTTCCGCAACAGTCGCCGGCCTCCGGCCGCGCCCCGGCCCAGCCAGAAGAGCCGGACATAGTTTCGACACAAGGCCCGGTTAGGGTTCCCTGCGTATAAGGTCGCGTCACAAAACTGGGTCCGGCGGTGCATAGGCACCGGATTCTGCGCGCATCGTTGCCACGTACTCAATGAACAAGGAAGCCAATTTGATCGAGACCATCATCGATGCCAAGGGTGTCTGGAAGCGGTACGACGCCGGCAAGCACAAGGTCGACG
>VBGM01000208.1 GCA_005880855.1 Chloroflexota bacterium | reverse complement strand
TCGCTTGGCAACCCGATCGGGTCGGCGCTGGCCGGGCCGCTGGTGGCGTGGTCCGTGAACGGGGCTCTGTGGACGGCGGTCGTTGCGTGCCTTCTCGCCGCGGTCTTTCCCCTGCTGACCATCCCGGCACGGGATGAAACCGCGGCGGCCATCGCTTAGGCTCCGCCCATGACGTTGCGGGCTCGGGCCATACTCGCGGTGGCGCTGACCATCGGCTTCTACGTTCTCGCCATAGGGCTCATCGCCGTGCTCTTGAGGATCGTCTTCATCCCCGGCATCCCGAGCCGACTCCTTTTCTTCTGCATCATCGGCGCGGGCGCGATTGCGATTTCGATTGTCCCCAGGCCGAGCCGCTTCGTCCCGCCTGGCCCGCGCCTCAACCCCGCCGGCCAGCCTCGGCTCTTTGCCGAGCTCGAAGGCGTAGCACGCGCTGTCGGTGAGTCGATGCCCGAAGAGGTCTACATGACCCCCGAGATGAACGCCGGCGTTCTCCAGCGCGGCCGCCGGCGGGTGATGGTGCTCGGGCTGCCGCTAATGCAAGTCATGACCACATCACAGATGCGGGCGGTGCTGGCGCACGAGTTCGGCCACTACTACGGCGGCGACACACGCCTCGGTCCATGGATCTACCGGACCCGCGAGACCATCGAGCGGACGCTGAGCGGGCTATCGAGAACCAGCTCGCTCTTGCAGCTGCCGTTCCTGTGGTATGGCGGCCTGTTCCTGCGCGTGACGCAGGCCGTATCCCGCCAGCAGGAGCTCGCGGCCGACGCCCTCGCGGCGCGAACCGTTGGCGCCGCGCCGATGATGGACGGCCTTCGGGCGCTCGCGCGCGGCAGCATCGCCTTCGGGGTTTACTGGCAGCAGGAGGTGGTACCGCTTCTCGAAGCGGGCTTCCAGCCTCCGGTCACGGATGGCTTCGCCCGATTCCTGGCCGAGCCCGACATGATGAAGAAGGTCGCCGAGGCAGCCGAGGCGGAGCTGGCCAAAGCAAAGACGAACCCATACGACAGCCACCCTCCAGACTCAGAGCGCATCGCGGCCCTGGCCGCCATGCCCCCGGGCCCCAGCCAGACGGATGGCGCGGCAGCCGTGACGCTAGTGGATGGGGTGGAGGTGATCGACTCGGTGATCCTGGTCGGGGTGCTCAAGCCGGGCATCCAGCTGCGGCCGATCGGCTGGACGGATGCCGGCAACCAGGCGCTCATCCCCGGCTTGCGCGACCGCGTCCGCAGCCAGGCAGCGCTCGTCAGCGCCTACACGGTCGGCTGGCTCCCGGAGCTCGTCAAATATGCGGACCGCCTCGGGCAGTCAGAGGCCGGAGCCGCCGGACGGAGCGTGACGCCTGACCGCGCGCGCTCGCTCGGGATCGGCCTCGCAGGCGCCGCGTTCGCGGTGGCTCTGGCGCAAAACGGCTGGTCGGCCGAGTCGCTGCCCGGCCGCCCGGTGGTCATGCGGCGCGGGGATGTCACGCTGGAACCCTTCGGCGAGGTCAGCAAGCTCGCCGCCGGCGAGGTGGACGCGCCGACCTGGCAGCAGCGCTGCTGGGACCTCGGTATCCGCGACGTGAGCCTGGCGCCGGGTTAGCTACCCCGCGAAGATCGCGATGGCCGAGATGATGCCTCCGATCACGCTCAGGGCGATCCCGACGGCGCCGCCGATGACCTTCCCGCGGGTGATGGCGCGGATGCCGTAATAGATGCCGATCAGCGGCAAGAAGTAGAAGACGCGACCCAGGAAGAAGGGCACGACTATCGACACGAGCCCCAACCCGACTGACCACAGCGCGTCGCCGGTGAACTGGGCCATGATGCCGGCGCCTTGAGCCGCTCCGTAGGCCTGCGGCACCTGCTGGTACACGGGCGGCGGCATCGCTGACCCGCCGGGCGGAGGAGGGGCCATCGGGCCTTGCATCGGCGGCGGTGTCGAGGACGGGGGTCCTTGCGGGGATCCGGGCGGTGGAGGAGGAATGTCTGCCATGCAGCGCATGTTAACCGGGAAAATCGCAATGTGATCCCGGCTTATGAGGTGATCGGAACGGGGCCGGAGACCGTCCTGATCCCCGGCACCTTCTCGGATCGCCGGACGTGGTCGCGGGTGGTGGGAAGGCTGTCCGGCCGGTTTCGATGTCTTCTGCTCGATCCGCGCGGAACCAACCAGACGCCGGATCCGGGCACGGCGTTCAGCGCCGACGACCTGGCGAGCGATGTCGTGTCGGCAATGGATGCGGCCGGCTTCGAGCGCGCCCACCTGATCGGTCATTCGCTCGGCGCCTCTGTCGCCGTGATCCTCGGCGCAAGGCGACCGGACCGCGTTCGCCGCCTGGTGGCGTGTGCCGTGTCGCCCGCGCCCGACGCATATCTCAACGCCGTACTCGACATGTGGTCGGCGCTGGTTGATTCCAATCTTCCTGCTCATGCGCTCCACCTTGGGCTCGTGCTCAACGCATTTGGGCGCGGCGCGTTCGAGAACGGAACGGTGAGGGCGATCGTCGACGAGATGGATCGTCATCCCATCGACCGCGCGACCATCCGGCGTTACATCGAATGCGATCGGCGGCTCGACCTGAGCCCGGTGATGCGCACGGTCGACGCATCGACGCTCGTCGTCGTCGGCGCGCAGGATGCGCTCACTGGCGTTGAGGGGGCTCGTGCAGTCGCAGATTCGATACCCGGCGCGAGACTGGAGCGTGCCCCCGCTTCGGTGGCTCGAGGACGCGTATTACAAGCGGGTCTCGCGCCGGCGGGGGTGGTGGTGACGCAGGGTCAGACGGACTGGGAAGAAGGAGTGCGGGCGGGGCCGGGAGGGTGATGGCACACACGGAGTGAATTACCTCCCCGTTTTTGGGGAGGTCGGCCGCGTATGCGGCCGGGTGGGGCCAGGCTTTTCTTGGCCTCTCCGAATTAATTGCGGAATTTACTTGACCTACAAACGGATGTTCGTATAATGTGAAGCATGGAAGGTGGGGAGGGGGCACTTGCACTCGAAACCGGCGCCGAAATGCTCGACTATCTCATTCGTCGCCGTGTCCAGATGGACCAGGACGAGCTGGACTGGTCGCTGGTCGCGGCCAGGTTCGCCGAGACCGACGAGTACGACGCTCAGGGCTTCGTAAAGTCCCTTCGCCTGCATCAAGGCCAGATGCCACATGTCCGGCGGCGCGGTTTCCGCCCGTCTGTGCGCTGGCGAACAGCTGGAGCGATTGGACAAGAGCGTGGCTGGGGTCACCTCAGGTGAGATCGGCTTTGCACACTTCGCGTATATCGCCAACGCGTCGGCGAAAGTCGGCGAACGCCTCGACGAGACCACCCTCTTGCGCCATGCGCGCAAAGAGAGCGTGGCCAAGTTCCGCGAGACCTGCATTCACGCGCGTCACGCGGCTGACCCCGAGGGGGTCGTCGAGGAAGAGGTTGAGGGCGTCGAGATGAGGGAGCTGACCTTGACCGATACCGATGACGGCATGGTCTCCCTCAGCGGCGTGCTCGACAAGGTCGGCGGTGCGGCGCTGCGCACAGCATTGGAGCCTCTGGCGAAGCGAATGGGAAAGGACGACCGTCGTCGCTGCATACCAGCTGCCACCCGCCCTCATGCACCATCCAGTGATGCCGATGACATAAAAGGATCAGGTTGGAGAGATCGGTCGTTCCGCCATGGATCCAGTGCACGACGTGGTGCGCGGCGCTCGATTTCGCCGGCCGATCGCATCCTCCCGGCCACCGACAGTGACCATCGCGGGCGGCGAGCGCGCGACG
>VBGM01000179.1:12406-21578 GCA_005880855.1 Chloroflexota bacterium | reverse complement strand
GGCGGCTACGGGCTCGTCACCGTGCAGACCTTTCAGTTCGGCAACGCGATCGGAGACCAGCGCACGGTCTACCTCTATTACCTGGCGGGGCTCATCTTCGCCATCGCCACGTTTGCCATCTGGCGTGTGATCCACTCGCCGCTAGGGGTGGCGATGACCGTCCTTCGCGACTCCGAGACCTATGCCGTGAGCCGCGGCATCAACCAGTTCCGCGTGCGCATCGTGCTCTTCGCGATCAGCGCCTTCTTCACGGGGCTCGCGGGCGGCTACAGCACGCACTACAACGGCGGCATCTCGACCACCATCTTCGACTTCCCTCGGATCATCGACCTCCTGGCGATGATCGTCATCGGCGGGTGGGGCACGTTTGGCGGCCCCATCCTCGGTGCCGGCATCGTGATCGGGCTCGACCAGTACCTGGTCGCCCTCGGCGACTATCAGACCCTGATCCTCGGCCTGGCCCTTGCCGGGATAGCCGTCTTCGCACCGCAGGGCCTATGGCCTGTTATCCGCCGCCTCTACGAGAACTACCTGGCGCCGGAGCCGCTGCTGCCTGCCGTGGAGGTCAGCCCAGCCGCGCCACACGACACGACGGAGGAACTATGACCACCGGTCTTGTTTGGCACGAGCTGTACATGTGGCACGACACCGGCACTGGCGCGTGGGTGACACCGGCGAGCCTCACCGTTCAACCCCTAGGGCACATTGAAAGCGCCGAAGGCAAGCGCCGGATCCGCAGCCTGATCGAGGTCAGCGGACTTATCGATCACCTGGTCCAGCTGAAGCCGCGTCCGGCCACCGAGGACGAGATTCTTCGCATGCACACTAAGGAGTACGTCGAACGCATCAAGAGGCTGAGCTCTGGAGCGGGCGGCGAGGCGGGCGAAGAGACGCCATTCGGACGCGGTTCGTTCGAGATCGCGCTCCTGGCGGCGGGGGGTTGCATCACTGCAGTCGATTCCGTGCTCGACGGAAAGGTCGACAACGCTTACGCACTCGTGAGGCCGCCCGGGCATCACGCCGAGAGGGATCAGGGCCGCGGCTTCTGCATCTTCGGCAATACGGCCCTGGCTGCCATGCACGCGCGGGAAGCCCGAGGGCTATCTCGCGTCGCGATCGTGGACTGGGACGTCCACCACGGCAACGGCACCGAGCACGCCTTCTACTCCGACCCGAGCGTGCTCACCATCTCGATCCACCAGGACAACAACTACCCACCGGGATCGGGCGGGATCACAGATATCGGCGAGGGCGCCGGCCTTGGCTACAACATCAACGTCCCGTTGCCGCCAGGGTCTGGGGTCGGCGCATACGTCGCCACGTTCGAGCGTGTGGTTGCTCCAGCGCTGACGGCATTTCGCCCGGAGCTGATCCTGATCGCGTCCGGCCTGGACGCCAGCGCGATGGATCCGCTCGCCTCGATGATGATGACCAGCGAGGGTTATCGGACGCTCACTCGGACCGTGCTTGGCGTCGCCCGTGACGTGTGCGGCGGGAGGCTGGTCGCCTGCCACGAGGGCGGTTACTCGCCGGCATACGTCCCCTATTGCGGGTTGGCGATCATTGAAGAGCTGGCCGGAAGGCGGACTGGTGTCGACGATCCTCTGCTTGGGCTCCTGGCCGCCTTTGGCGGACAGGAGATCCAGCCTCACCAAGAGGCGGTCGTGCAGAAGGCGGCGAAGCTGGCGGCCGGTCTCATGCCCGCCGCGCACTGAGCCTGCGACTGATGCAAGGAGGGAACGTGAACAGGTTTGCACCCGACTACTTGGACCACATCGCAGATCGCCTCTACTCGTCGGTGCTGGCCGACATCCTCGACGATGCCGGCCACCGCCATCAAGTCATGCGGCACGACGTACGCCCTCTTTATCCAGGCGCGAAGGCTGTTGGCCGGGCGGCCACGATGCTCGCCATCGAGGTCACCGAGCTGCCGTCTGAACCGTACAAGCTGCTGATGGACCTCCTGGACAACCTGCGGCCGGGCGAGGTGGTCGTCGGCGCGGTCCAGGGCCGGCCTGGCGGCGCGCTGTGGGGTGAGCTGTTGAGCACGCATACTCGGGCCAAGGGCGGCAGGGGCACCGTGCTCGATGGATTGAGCCGGGACAGCTGGGGGATCGTAGGCATGAAGTTCCCAGTGTTTGCGACCGGGCTCTCGCCTGCCGACTCCAAAGGCCGCCTCGAGGTCGTCGCCATTCGGGGCACGATTCCGGTCGCCGGCGTCTCCGTGGCAGACGGCGACCTGGTGTTCGCCGACGACGACGGCTGCGTGGTCGTGCCCGCATCCGTAGAGGAGGATGTCGTGGCTCGGGCGCTTGAAAAGGTGTCGGGAGAGAACCAGATGCGTGAGGTTCTGGCCCGGGGGGCCAGCATCCGAGATGTCTTCAAGGAGTACGGCATTCTTTGAACACGGGGGCAAGAAGACGATGACTGACCGCGACCGCATCCCGTTCCGCGCAGAGGACGCGCCTCCGCCGGCTGGGCCGTATTCGCAAGCGATTCGCAGCGGAGGCTTTCTGTTTCTCGCGGGTCAGGGTCCATTCCGGCCGGACGGCTCCAAGGTCGAGTCATCGTTCGAGGATCAGGCGCGGCAGGCGTTCAAAAACCTCCAGGCGGTCGCAGCAGCGGCTGGTGCCTCGCTCGCCGACGCCGTCAGGGTAGGGGTCTACCTGCGCGACATGTCCGACTTCCCCGTCCTGAACAAGGTCTACGTGGAGTTCTTCAGCGATCCGATGCCGGCCCGGACCACCATCCAGTCGGATCTACCTGGGTTCGACATCGAAGTCGACGCGGTCATCGTTATGGGCGACTGATTCGGATGCGGTTTGAGGGCCGGGTGGTGGTCGTCACCGGCGCAGGCTCGGGGATCGGGCGTGTGATCGCACAGCGGTTCGCCGGCGAGGGCGCGAAGGTGGCGGTGGTCGACTGGCTGGCCGATCGGGCTGACGCCGTCGCCGCCGAGATCTCGGCCACGGGCGCCACCGCGACGTCGGTGCACACTGACGTGAGCTCGCGAAAGCAGGTCGACGCCATGGTTGCCCGAGTGGGTTCCGATCTCGGCCCTATCGACGTCCTCGTCAACAACGCGGCGATCGCAGAGGGCGATGACGTTCTCCGGATGGACGAGGTCACCTGGGACCGCGACATGGCCGTCGTGCTCAAGAGCGTTTTCCTCTGCTGCAAGGGGGTGCTGCCCTCGATGATCGAGCGGGGCTCCGGGGCGATCGTGAACATCTCCTCGGTCAACGCGCTGACAGCACTCGGCAACGAGGCTTACAGCGCCGCCAAGGCAGGCATGATCAACCTGACCCAGGGCATCGCGGTTCGCTACGGAGCCCACGGGATCCGCTGCAATGCGATCGCGCCGGGCACCGTCCGAACGCCCATCTGGCAGTCGCGCATCGACCGCGACCCGGTGGTCCTTCAGCGACTCGTCAAGTGGTACCCGTTGGGCCGCGTGGGCGAGCCGGACGACATCGCCGATGCGACCTTGTTTTTGGCCTCGGACCAGGCGTCGTGGATCACGGGCGCTGTGCTGCCAGTGGATGGCGGCTTGCTCGCGGGCAACTACCGCATGACGCGGGAGCTGCTGGCCGAGGCGGGCAACGAAGAGCTGGATTCTTAAGCGATTGGACTTCGACGTCCTCATCACCGGTGGCGAGGTCGTCGACGGCACAGGTGCGCCGCGCCGTCGCCTGGATGTCGGGATTTCGGACGGCCGTATCGTGGCGGTCGACCGCCTCGAAGGATCGCCGGCGGCGAGGGTGATCGATGCACGTGGGCTGACGGTTGCGCCCGGCTTCATCGACGTCCACGTCCATTCCGAGCTCGCCCGCCTTGGGGGTGTCGACCAGTTCGCCGGAGTCCTCGACGGCGTGACCGCCGAGCTCATGGCGCCGGACGGGTTCAGCTGGGCGCCGCTTCCCCCGCAGCGGCTGCGCGAGGTGAAGGACTACCTGCAGGTCTTCTACGGCGACCCTGACATCGGGTGGGATTGGACGTCAGTTGCGGGCTACCTGGGCATATTCAAGGGCCGCATCCCAAACCACCTCGTACCTCAAGCGCCGCACCTCGCCATCAAGGTCGCCGCCATGGGTTGGAAGCCCGGCCCTCCATCCGACGACGAGGCGAAGGCCATGCGTTCGCATCTGGTCGAGTGGCTCGACGCCGGCGCGGTGGGCATGGCCGCGGGCCTCGAGTATCAGCCCGGCGCGCTCTCCGAGGTCGGCGAGCTGGTCGATCTGTGTCGCGTGGTCGCCGGCGCCGGCGGGGTGTACGCACCTCACCAGCGCGGTTACTGGAGCCGGGTGGCATCGGGCTGCCGGGAGAGCTTCGAGATCGGGCGGAGGTCCGGAGTCAAGGTCCACATCTCGCATCTGGCGATCGACGACGCGGCCGCCGGCCTGTTGGACGAGGCGCAAGCCTCAGGCGTGGACGTGACGTTCGACATGTACCCGTACTCGGCCGCGTGCACCCACCTGCTGATGATGCTGCCGGAGTGGGCGCAGGCCGGCGGATATCAGGCCAGCATGGAACGGATCGCCAGCCCCTCCGAACGCAGGCGGCTGCGCCCGGAGACGGCCGTCCGGATCGCGGAGAGAGGCGAGATCACTCTCAGCAGCGTGGAGAGGGGAGAGGACCTCGAAGGCAGAAGCCTCGGCCATCTTGCGAGTCAGTCGGGAAGGGAGGACGTCGACTTTCTATTCGACTTGCTCGCCGGGCATGGCGGCCGCGCGCTGGCCGTCTATCACTGGCCGGAGTCGGTGGATGGCGACGCGATCCTGGAGCGAACCATCGCTCACCCGCTCTATGTGGGCTCCACCGACGGCATCTACATGGGGAGCCGGCCGCACCGGCGAGGCTTCGGCACCTTTGCCAGGATCGTGGGCGAGCATGTGCGTGGCGGCACGCTAACGCTCGAGCAAGCGGTCCGCAAGGTCACCGCGCTTCCTGCCGAGCGCTTCGCCCTCGAGGACCGCGGCCTCATCAAGCGGAACATGGCGGCTGACATAACAGTGTTCGATCCCAGCGCGATTGCGGACCAGAGCACGTGGGAGAACCCTCGGGTTCCGCCGTCAGGGATAGCGCACGTGCTGGTCGAGGGCGAAGCAGTCGTTTCGGGCGGCCGGGTGACCGGCGCGTTGCCCGGCCGGATAGTTGGGCGCTCTTAGACGGATGTGTCGAGTCCTGAACGGATCAGGTCCAGCGACTGCAGGCGCATGAAGCCGTAGTGATAGAAGCCGACCTCTACGACGCCCATCTCGCGCGCGATGGCCAGCTTGGCGGCAAGGTTCTCGGCCGCTTCGCAGTCTGGCGCCATTGGCCGCATGATCAAAGACAGGCGGCCCTCCGGCCCGAGGGCGGAGCGATAGGCGGCGAGGTCGACGCGGAGTCGCTCGGGGTCAGCCGCATAGCCGATCGCTTCGAGCTGGCCGCATGCGGCGGCCACGCCGCCGGCGTCGATGCCGAACTGCCAGGAGATCTCGGCGGCCGGCCTTCCCTGTGGGCGTCCGGTGGCATAGCCTTTGACCGCTCCCGACAGGTCGATGAACGCAAAGCTCGCCTTCTCGGCAGCAGCTGCCTCCGCGGCTTCCGCCACAAGCGAGACGACGGTGGCGGCTCGGGTCTCGAGATACCCAGCCATCTCGCCGCCGGCGAATGCCCCCACCATCTCTCGGACCAATTCAGGTGGCTCCGGCATTGGATCAGCCGCGAAACGACGCTCGAGCTCGCGGCGTGTCTCTTGCCGCAGCTTCTCGGCCTGCACCCCGCGCCGGCGCGCGGCCTCCAAGCAGTGGTCGCAGAAACACAGGCCGAGCAGAAAGCGGCCGAACAGTCCGAGCTCGATGAAATACCGCTCGTGATGAAAGCCATGCTCGAGGCTGTGAAAGTGAAGCGACTCGGCGACGACGCTCTCGACGCCCTTGCCGGCGATATCCCCGCTGAGGGCTCTCACAAACGCGCGCACGTCGGGATTGGACGGGCAAAGATCCGTCAGGAGTATGTCGCCGAACGCATTGCGGCACGCGCATTCGGGATGAGCGGCGCCAAGCGTGTAGTTGTGCAGAAAGACGGTCCACGCCCGCACCCGCAACGAGCGCGCGGATGCCTGGCGGCAGAGCTCGGCGAGCACGTCCGACTCCTGGGCCAGCGAGCTCAGCCTGGGCTGGAGCTTGAGCGCCCGATAACGCGCTGGATCGGGCTTGAAGAAGACGCTATCCCCGTCGAGGAAGTGAACCTTTCGCACGGGATTGTGCGGAAAGATGTCGCGTCCCTGGTGATAGGCCGCTGCCATCGTGATACCGGCCAGCCCCGCGCGGCCGGCCGCGTTGTCCAGCACGCCCGCCATGCCCTCGTCCGCGAGGTCGCTTGCGAAGGCGAATACCGACGTCTCGATGGTCAGGATGTTAGCGCCGCCAGACAGGCCCAACGTGCGGCGCTGGCTACGGATTAACTTTGACGACGACGATGGTGGATGCCGTTCCCAAGGCCTTCCCGCTCCGCCCCGACAGGTCGGCGCTCATCGTGGTGGACATGCAGAACGACTTCGTCCGCGTCGGCGCTCCGCTGGAGGTGCCCGACGCAAGGGAGACCATCGAGGTGCACCTGAAGCTGCTCGATTGGTTCCGGGCGCGGGGACGCCCGGTGGTCTTCACGCGGTTTGTCGCCGGCCCGTCCCCGACCTTGATGTGGAAGTGGTCGCCAGCCATCGCGCCTCCTGTGTGCTGCTGCTGGCCGGGCTTCATGCGCGCATACGCCGACATCGAGGGGGAGCGTGATTGCGTGGCGGTCATCGATGAGCTGGCGCCGCGGCCCATCGAGGCTCAGATCGACAAGTACGGCTACAACGGATTCCACCGCACAAGGCTCACCGACCTGCTCGTCGCACATGACGTCGACACGGTTCTCATCACCGGCACGGTCACGCAGATTTGCGTCGAGGACACCGCGCGAGGTGCTTTTCATGAGGGCTTCCAGGCCGCGGTTGTCGCGGACGCCGTTTCCTCATACGCGCCCGATCTTCATCGCGCGACCCTCCAAACCCTGGCGATGAAGTACGGCCGGGTGGTGACGGCGCACGAGGCCATTCGCGAGCTGGAGGGATAGTGGCGCGCTCCCAGGCCCGTTCCCTCAACCTCGACCGGCTGCTGGACGAGCCGGTCGACTGGCGCTACAAATCCTTTCCGGCGGGTCCCTCTGTCCCGATCAGGTCAGTGGGCGGCGTCGGTTGGAATGTGCTCGGGGGCGAATTCATGCTGCCCGTCATGGTCCTCAAGGACTCTGCCCTGCGGCACAACATCGAGCTCATGGCGAAGTACTGCCGCGATCACGATTTCCTCCTCGCTCCGCATGGCAAGACCACGATGTCACCCCAGCTGCTCAAGCGCCAGCTCGACGCCGGATCGTGGGCGGTGACAGCGGCGACGATGAGCCAGGTCCGGGTCTGGCGCACCTTCGGCGTCGACCGCGTGATTCTGGCCAACGAGCTGGTGGAACCGGCGTCGGTGCGCTGGGTTGCGAGCGAGCTCCGCGAAGACCCCGAGTTCGAGTTCTACTGCCTGGTCGATTCAGTCGCAGGTGTGCGGCTCCTCGAAACTGCGCTTGGCGACTCGGGGCTGGAGCGGCCCCTTCAGATCCTGCTCGAGGTCGGGCCCGTGGGCGGTCGCACCGGGTGCCGGACTCCGGAGCAGGCGCTCGAGGTGGCGCGCGCGGTGGATTCCTCTCGCCTGCTGGCCCTCGCCGGCGTGGAGGCGTTCGAGGGTGTCATCAGCTCCAAGACTCTGAGCGGCACAATCGATGCGACCGACACATTCCTGCGGGACATGCGCGCGATGGTCGTCAAGCTGGATAGCGCGGGCCACTTCGCGAAAGCGCACCGAGTGATCGTGACCGCGGGCGGCAGCGCGTTCCCCGACCGCGTTGTCGCCGAGCTCGGACAGCCCTGGGACCTCAGCCGGCCAATCGCTCTTGTTCTTCGCAGCGGCTGCTACCTGACGCATGACGCAATTCACTATCAGCAGCTGTCGCCGTTCGGCGGCCGGATTCCTGAGACCGGGCCCCTTCACGAGGCGCTGGAGGTGTGGGGCGTCGTTCTCTCTTTGCCGGAGCCGGGCCTGGCTCTGATTGGCTTCGGCAAGCGCGACGTTCCCCATGACCTCGAGCTGCCGGTACCGCGATTCGTAAAGTCCGGTGCTGACATGACGCGGCCGGTTGGAGGAGGCGTCTCGATCTTCGCCGTCAACGACCAGCATGCGTTTCTGAAGATGGGGCCGGGCGAGCAGCTTCGCGTGGGGGACCTGGTCGGATGCGGCATCTCGCATCCCTGCACCGCCTTCGACAAGTGGCGGTTGATCCCGGTGGTCGACGATGGCTACAACGTCATCGACGCCGTGCTCACGTACTTCTAGGCGGAGACCTTGCACGAGGGGCAGCAACGAAGGCACCTCGTCACCGTCGGCGAGGCGATGCTGCGACTCTCCGTGCGCCCGGGCGATTTGCTTCAGGACGCGGATGTGTTCAACGTCCACGTCGCCGGCTCTGAGGCCAATGTCGCCTACGCGGCCGCCCGCGTTGGTCTCGACGCCGCATGGGTCTCCGCGCTTCCGCTGGGTGGACGGTGGTCGCCTGGGGCTTTACTTCGTCGAGCTGGGAACGCCCCCGCGACCGACGAACGTCATCTACGACCGGGCGGCGTCCGCGATGGCGATGGCGGCACCCGAGCTCTTCGACTGGACGATCGCGGCGGACACCGACTTCCTGCACATATCCGGAATCACGCTCGGGCTGTCCGATTCGTGCCGAGACATCGCCCGGCAGGCGATGGAGGCGGCTCGCAGCCGCGGAGCCGTGGTCACCTTCGACGTCAACTACCGCCAGCGCTTGTGGGGTCCGGACGCAGCGGCGGCGGCCGCTCGCGATATCGCTCCGCTGGTCGACGTCTTGATCTGCACCGCAGAGGACGCGCGCGACCTTTTCGGGGCGTCCGGTGAGCCCGAGCGGGTGCTGACACATCTGAAGGCACGCCTAGGCGTCGGCACGATCGTGCTCACGCTCGGCCCGGAAGGGTCCATCGCGACGAGAGCCGGCGCGACCATTCGGCGGAGCGGCCACACGGTCCAGACCGTGGACCGCGTTGGAACCGGCGACGCGTTCGTGGCCGGCCTCATCAGGGGAC
>VBGM01000179.1:0-12363 GCA_005880855.1 Chloroflexota bacterium | reverse complement strand
CTGAAGATGACCCTGCACGGCGACCTGTTCCGGCTCGACGCCGCCGACGTCAGCGCTTTTCTCGCGCGCGATGGCCGAGAGGTCGGGCGTTGACCCCGGCCGCCGGCGAGCTCCGTCGCGCGCGCGTCCTTTTATGTACTTGGTGGTTCGGTCAAAATTGACGGCGATGGCCGGCCCCGATGAGAGCTCCTGGACATCGGCCGCCGACCTGGCCGGGCGCATTCGCCGCCGGGAGCTGTCACCGGTCGAGCTGATGAGCTCGACCATCCAGCGCATCGAGCGGCGCAACCCCAGCCTCAACGCATTCGTATTCACCGACTTCGACCAGGCCATGGAAAGAGCGCGAGCCGCCGAGGCCGCCGTCACGTCCGGCGAGGCACTCGGCCCGCTGCACGGGGTGCCTACAGCCATGAAAGACCTCTTTGATTTCAAGCCGGGCTGGCCGTCCACCTTCGGTGGGATCCGAGCGCTCCGCGACCAGGTCATCGACGCCTACTGCCCATACGCTGAGCGGATGGAGCGCGCCGGGGCGATCATCGTCGGCAAGACCAACGCGCCGATCATGGGCCTGCGTGGAATCGCCGACAACTACCTGTTTGGCCCTACGCACAACCCTTTCGATCTGACCCGCAACCCGGGAGGCTCGTCGGGCGGAAGCGCCGCGGCGGTAGCCGACGGGCTCGTGCCCATAGCGGAGGGCACCGACGCCGGCGGATCGATCCGGATCCCGGCTGCGTGGTGCAACGTGTATGGCTACCGCGCGTCCTATGGCCGGGTCGCCTACACGGGCCGGCCGAACGCGTTCGCGAGCCTGAACCCGTTCGTGTTCGAAGGCACGCTGACGCGAACTGTCGCAGATGCGGCGATCGGGCTGCAAATCCTGGCCGGGCCGGACTCGCGCGACCCGTTCTCGCTGACCAGCACCCCGGACTTCAGCAGCGCCCTCGCGCGTTCCTTGAGCGGCGCCAAGATCGCCTACAGTCCTGACTTCGACGTGTACCCCATCGAGTCGGCGGTGGCCGGCGTGGTGGCTGAGGCCGTACGAGGCTTTGTCGACGCCGGAGCCACCGTCGAGACTGTCAAGGTCGGCATCAAGCGCTCGCAGCACGAGCTGAGCGACCTGTGGAACCGCATGATCATGCCGCTGAACATCTCTGGCCTCGAGGGCCTGAAGGCAGGCGGGATCGATCTCATGCGCGACCATCCTGAGGACCTGCCGCCCGAGTACCGTCACTGGATCGAGGTCGGGTATGGCCTTTCGGCCATGGACGTTTGGAACGACATGGTTATGCGCACCGAGGTGTATGACGCCATCGAGTCGGTCCTACAGAGGTACGACCTGCTCGTCACGCCGACTCTCGCGTGCCTGCCGGTCAAGAACGCCGGCGACGGCAACACGCTGGGGCCGACGCAGATCAACGGGGAGGAGGTCGATCCGCTGATCGGGTGGTGCCTCACGTTTCTCACCAACTTCTCCGGCCACCCGTCCGCGTCGATTCCCGCCGGGCTGTCCGGTGGGCTGCCGGTCGGGATGCAGATCATCGGTCGCCGCGAAGCTGACGTCGATGTGCTCGGCGCCAGCGCCGCCTTCGAGCGCGTCCGTCCATGGGCGGATGACTACCGGATCTGCGAGGAGCGGCCTCTGTCGTAGTCGCGCGGCTTTCCAGTGCTCTCTCTCACCATGAGCTCCACGGCGTGAAGTTGTGTGGTCGTGCTCTCGTCTTCGCCATCCAGCTGGCGCATCAGGCGGTGCACGCCTGCGGCACCGAGCTCGGCCATTGGGACGTGCACAGTGGTCAGCCGCGGATGGACGAACTCCAGTCCGGGAATGTCGTCAAATCCTGCCACGGAGACGTCCTCGGGGACGCCCAGGCCCTGGCGCCGCAGCTCCGCTAGAGCGCCGAGCGCCATCGTGTCGCTCGCTACGAATACCGCGCTGGGCGAGCCCTCGGCGAGCAGTCGGGCCATGGCGGCAGCTCCTCCGACGGTGGTGAAGTCAGCCCGCATCAGAACGGGGCGGGCACCGGCTGTTTGAATGGCCTCGAGATATCCGTGTTCACGTTCGCGGCTCGTGCGAAGGTTCTTCGGCCCGCTGATCATGGCGATCCGAACATGACCAAGTGCCAGCAGGTGCTGCGTGACGAGGCGAGCGCCGGCGCGGTTGTCGGGCATCTCGGCCGGCCATCGCTCAGATCGTGGTGCGAGAGCGACGATTGCCCCGCCATAGTGCGCGATGCTGCGGGCGTAGCCGCCCATACGACGGCGGTAGTGCTCCTCATCCAGGCCTCCACCGGCGAAGATCACGCCGGACACGCGGCTCAGGCTGAGCATCTCGACATAGCGCAACTCGGTGGCTGAGTCACGGTCGCTGCTGCAGACAACGGTGAGAAAGCCACGTGCTGACGCGGCCGCGGTCGCGCCACGAACGATCTCGGCGAAGTAAGGGTCGGTCACATCGTGGACGACGATGGCGATGGTCGGCACCCGCCGTGTCCTGAGGGCTCGCGCCATGGGATTCGGCCGATATGCCAGGCGAGCGGCCACGGCTTGCACGCGTGCGCGAGTACGGTCGCTGACCGGGTGATCGTTGTCGGGATCGAGTGCACGCGATGCGGTGGTGAGCGACACCGCGGCCTGCTGGGCAACGTCGGAGAGAATCGGAAGCCTGCCGCCCCTCATCGCCTGCCGCCGAGTTCGCGGAGCTCGGGACACGCGGCTCAATTCATGTCTTGGCGGGTTCTCGCCCAAGAGGGAAATGGATTTCCTGACCACCGGCCTTACTATGGTCGCGGCCCTCTCGGGAAGTCAATCTGCAAACGGCATACCGAACAGAATCGCGTGGTTGCGATCAGCTCAAGGGCCGCCACGCTGGAGCGGGAGGTCGTGCCGCGTTCGACGGGGGCGGTCCGACGCTTATCGAGGCTGCGCTGTAGTCTCGCTCTTGCGATGAGCAGCTCCAAGCACGTGCGAGCCGACGGGCTCGAGAAGGTCACCGGCCAGGCCCGCTACGCGGCAGATCTGGTTCTACCCGGCATGCTCGAGGGCCGCTTCCTGCTGGCGGGACGCGCACATGCCCGGATCAAGGGCATCGACACGAGCATGGCTATGCGCCTGCCGGGTGTCGTCGCGGTAATCACGCAGGCAGATGTACCTCAGCTCCGTTACGGCAGCGCGGTGAAAGACCGAACACTTTTCGCGGATGGTGTGATCCGTTTCGAGGGCGAGGTGGTCGCCGCGGTGGCGGCCAGAACCGCGGAGATCGCCGCAGCCGCCCTCGAGCTCATCGAGGTCGACGTCGAGCCGCTGGCCCCGATCACCGACCCGGAGGTCGCGCTCCAGCCTGCAAGCGAGCTGTTGCATCCTGATTGGAGCGCATACACGGCATATGACGGCCTCGTCCGAAGCGGCAACGACTGCGCGTACGTGACGATCGCCAAAGGCGACGTCGCCGCCGGCTTCGCAGAGGCCGACCGAGTCGTCGAAGAGCGGTACAGCTGCGATCAGTCGCATCCCGTGCCAATCGAGCCACACGCGGTTCTGGCGCAGTGGCAGGGCGACAAGGTCACCATCTGGTCCACCTCGCAGGTGCCGTTCGCGGCTCGTGCCGGCGTCGCTGAAACCCTGCAGATGCCCGAGAGCAACGTTCGCATCATCGTTCCTCACCTCGGCGGCGGTTTTGGCGGCAAGTGCGAGTTCCACTTCGAGGCTCATGTCGCGGCGTTGTCGCGAAAGGCCGGTCGGCCGGTGCGAATCGTATTCAACCGACATGAGGAGTTCGTCGCTCCGGACAAGGTCAATCATCCGATCCTCATCGAACTGAAAACCGGAGTCACTCGCGACGGTGTGATGACCGCCCGGTCGGCGCGCATCGTCCTCGACACCGGCGCGTACGCCTCCGATGCGCCGAGCATCGCCGAGATCGCGACCATGATGGCCGCTGGGCCCTACGACATTCCGAACCTGGACATCACGGCGCACACCGTCTACACGAACAAGACACCCGCTGGGTCTGTGCGGGCGCCTTCGGGTCCGCAGGTCGCATGGGCCGTGGAGCAGCACACGGACGAGGTGGGAACGCAGGTCGGGCTCAATGGCTACGAGATCCGGATGCGCAATCTGCTCGAGGACGGAGACGAAGGCCCCACCGGCCAGCGCATGAAGGCGGTTGGCGCCAAAGCATGCCTGCAGAAAGCAGCCGAGCTCATCGGCTATGAGCAATCGGCGGCGCCCGGGGCAGCGGTCGGGCTCGCGTGTGCCTGGTGGTTCAGCTTTCCCGCCGCCTCGTCGGTCAGCTTGAAGGTGAACACCGACGGGTCGGCGACGCTGGTCACGGGTGCCCAGGAGAACGGCTCGGGAGCGGTAATGGGCCTGGCGCTGATCGCGGCGGAAGAGCTTGGAATCGATCCCGATCGCGTTTCGGTTCTGTATCAAGACACCGACGCCGGAGCCTGGGACATGGGCAGCTCAGGGAGCCAGACGACTTTCAACAACGGCCGTGCTGTGATCACTGCCGCCGCGGAGGTCCGGCGACGAATCCTGTCGGTCGCCGCCGACAAGCTCGAGGCCTCGGCAGATGACCTGGAGATCGTCGATGGCGTCGTGCGGGTCCGAGGCGTCCCCGGCACCGCCATGTCGGTCGCGGACGTGGCGGCGGCTCTCTTCGCCGGGGGCGAGCTGCTCACAGCGCAAGGGGCCGCTATCGCCCAACCTCTGCCCGACAACTTCGGCGCCTCGTGCTCGGGCCGTGTCGTGTTCCCGGCCTTCGCGGACCCGACCTTCACGTGCCAGGCGGCGCGCATCGCGGTCGATCGCGAGACCGGCGTGGTGCGTGTGCTGGAGCTCGCCGCTGCCCACGACTTCGGTCGCGTTCTCAACCCCGACGGTGCACGCGGGCAGGTCGAGGGTGGCGTGGTGCACAGCATCGGCATGGCCCTCACCGAGGGCACCACGTACCGGGACGGGCGGCAGGTCAATCCGCACCTGCTCGATTACAAGCTGCAGACGTCGGCCGATGCGCCCGTGATTCGGGTCGAATTCATCGAAACCACCGGCGCGACGGGTCCGCGCGGCGGCAAGGGAGTGGGGGAGCCGCCGATCATCGCGGCTGCCGGAGCCGTCGCCAATGCGATCGCGTCCGCCACGGGAGCCCGGGTCCGCCGGCTTCCGATGACCGCGCCGCGGGTCTGGGCGGCCGTCAACGGAGCAGCTGCGAAGTGATCGACAGGACGTATTTCGAGCCCGCGGACCTCGAGCAGGCGCGATCCATGCTCGCCGGTGCCGAAGGCTTGAGGATCGTCGCTGGAGGGACGGACCTGGTCGTCGCCGCACGCAGCGGGAAGGCACCGCTCCCGGAACGGCTGATGGCGATCCATCGCGTCAAGGAGCTCATAGGACTCGATTCGGATGCCGGCGGCGGCCTCAGGATCGGAGCCCTTACCACCCATGGCGACCTCGAGACATCGGCGGCCGTCACTCAAACCTGGACCGCGCTGTCCGACGCGTCGGCCCTGGTCGGATCGCCCGCGACTCGCCACGTGGGCACGGTGGGTGGCAACGTCTGCAATGCGTCGCCGGCGATGGAGCTTGGCAGTCCCCTGCTGGTTTTCGAGGCGAGCATCGAGCTTGCGTCCGGCGGCGGCTTCCGCAGCGTCCCCTTCAGCTCGTTCGTGACCGGTCCAGGACGCACCTCGGCACAACCCGGCGACCTGATGACAGCGGTCGTGCTGCCTCCACTCCAGGGCCCGGGACGGGTCGGAAGCGCATACATCCGGCTCGAGTACCGGCTGGCGATGGAGATCGCGATCGTCGGCGCCGCTGCCATGGTCCGGCTCGACGAAACCGATCGTTGCATCGACGTCCGCGTGGCCCTCACGGCTGTAGCGCCCACATGCGTTCGTGCGGCGCAGACCGAGGAGATGCTCCGGGGCGAGACGATCGATCCCGGGTTGCTCGAGCGCGCAGCCAGCGCCGCCACGGCGTCCGCCAGCCCGATCGACGACGTTCGCGCGAGCGCCGACTATCGCCGGGCGATGGTGCCGGTGCTGGTCCGCCGGGCGCTGACCAGGGCGCTTGATCGAGCCAAGCCGAATTGAGGTACCGACTCCCTCTCGAGGTGAACGGCGTCGCCTACGAAGAAGAGATTGAGCCGCACCGCAATCTTCTATCCGTCTTGAGGGGGGAGCTCGGACTCACCGGATCCAAAGAAGGCTGCGACGATTCGGAGTGCGGAGCGTGCATGGTGCTCGTCGATGGCCGGCCTGTGAACTCCTGCTCCTTCCTGGCGCTGCAGGCTGGTGGCCGAGCGGTGCAGACCGTCGAGGGGCTTGCGAAAGGCGGCGATCTCCATCCCCTGCAAGCCGCGTTTCTCGAGCAGGTCGGGGTCCAATGCGGTTTCTGCACGCCGGGCATGTTGATGAGCGCGAAAGCCCTGCTCGACCAGAACCCCAATCCCACCGAGGCGGAGGTCAAACGGCATCTTGGCGGCAATCTATGCCGCTGCACCGGCTACGCGGGAATCGTGAGGGCGGTCATCAGGGCCGGCGCCGCGAGATAGAAACCTGTCCTGACAGCAGGGCCATGGCGGCTGGATACTTCAACAGACACCAGTGACCGCGCACAAGGTCGCACTCCTGACTCGCGAGTACCCGCCCGACGTATATGGGGGCGCGGGCATTCACGTTGAGTATCTGGCGCGCGAGCTGCGCCGGCTGGCCGACCTTTCGGTCCATTGCTGGGGGTCGCCCAGAGATGAGCCTGGCGTGATCGCCCACCAGCCTTGGGCGGAGCTCAAGGAGCCGAAGCCGGAGTCAACGGTGCTCCAGGCGATGTCGATCAACCTCGCCATGGCGGCCGCAACCAAAGGGGCCGAGCTCGTCCACAGCCACACCTGGTACGCGAACTTCGGCGGTCACCTTTCGAAGCTCACATGGTCGATCCCCCACGTAGTCACCACACACAGCCTCGAACCACTGAGACCCTGGAAGGCCGAGCAGCTCGGGGGCGGTTACGCGGTTTCGAAATTCTGCGAGCGGACCGCAATCGAAGCGGCTGACGCCGTGATTGCGGTGTCGCAGGGAATGCGCCAGGACGTCCTGGACTGCTACCCGAAGGTCGATCCGAGCCGCGTTCAGGTGATCCATAGCGGGATCGATCCCGAGGTCTACAAACCGCAGCCATCGGAGGCTGCGCTTTTGCGGCTGGGCGTCGATCCGAGCGTGCCCTTCGCACTCTTTGCGGGGAGGGCCACGCGCCAGAAGGGCCTGAACCTGCTCCTGGCCGCCGCCCACCGAATCAATCCCCGCTACCAGCTCGTGATCGTGGCCAGCTCCCCAGACACACCCGAGATGGGCGCAGAGGTGGCTGAGCTGGCTGAGCGCGTTCGGTCGGAGCGAGGCAACCTGGTCTCGATCGGCCGCTTCATCCCGCTTGAAGACCTCATCCATCTTTACACGGGCGCGGCGGTTTTCGTCTGCCCATCGGTCTATGAGCCCTTCGGCCTCGTCAACCTCGAGGCGATGGCATGCGAGACGGCAGTGGTCGGGTCGCGGGTGGGCGGGATCCCGGAGATTGTGGTGGAGGGTGAGACGGGCTACCTGGTTGACTACGACCCGGAGCAGGTCGAAGCGTTCACCACCGCTCTGGCGGGTCGGGTGGATGAGCTGCTGTCAGACTCCGGTTTGGCCACCAAGATGGGGAAGGCCGGCCGCGAGCGCGTTTTGCAGCACTTTGGATGGCCGGCGATCGCCGCTCGAACACTGGAGCTGTACGAATCCCTTCTCTGAGGGGGCTCTCCAATTCGATTCTTGACATCGGACCAGGGGAGGGGGACGTTTACTCCGTCAGGCCTCGGTGCACGGCTTGGATGAGAGCCGGCCGGCCGAGGCGAGAACGGGGGTATTTCCATGAATCCGAAATCGATCCTTCGGTTCGCCGCTTTGGCGTTGGTTCTCGGACTCACCGTCGCGGCCACGAACGCCGACGAAGCGACGGTGTCCATGCGGGCCAAGCTCACGGGGTTTCAGGAGTCGCCACCGAAGCTCAGCCCAAGCACCGGCCGCTTTGAGGCCACCCTGACCGGGTCGACACTCTCTTACACGCTCACCTATTCGAAGCTCTCGAGTCCGGCCTTCATGGCTCATATCCACTTCGGTCAGCCGGCGGTGAATGGCGGCATCTTCCTGTGGCTCTGTGGGTCCGCGGCCGCGCCGGGTCCGGCGGGAACACCGACCTGCCCTCCCGATGGAGGAACGGTCTCGCGGAGCGGGGTCACCGCCGCCGACATTCAGGGCATCTCAACGCAAAACTTGTCGGCCGGCGACTTCGCCGGTGCGCTGAGCATCATCACGAGCGGCGACGCATACGTGAATGTCCATACGACCGCGTTCCCTGGCGGTGAGATCCGCGGCCTTGTGAGGTCGGGCGACTAGCCCTTAGCCTGGCAGGCAGCCGCCCGGAGGTCCGGTTGCGCCGCTGCGCGGTCCCACGGGGACCGGGTGGTGGCCGCAGCCCTTACCGTGGCGAGCTGAAGCAGGGGTGGTCTCCGTATCCGGAGCCGCCCCTGCCGTGGTGACGGCGTCAGCCGGTTCAGCCGATTCTGGGGGCGATAGCTGCGACCCGATCGAAGCGATCAAGGGAGCGGCAACATTCGTCTGCGATACGGCCGGTGCGGCGGTAGTCCCAAGCGCGTTGCTGGCCATGCTGGAATCGGACGTGAACGCGACCATGCCGAGGGCCGCGGCTGACACGGCACCAGCGGTCAGGGTCGCGGCCAGCTTCTGGGCCCGCTCGGGCGAGGCGGCTGCGGCATTGACCAGTCGCACGCTGTGGGTGAGCGGGCGTATGGCGTAAGCCGCTGCCACCAGGAGCAACGCCGACAGCCAGACTCCAGTGCGGCCGATATACGCCTCCAGGCGGCCGAGCGCGAACAGCAGCCGGCGCTGAACGGTCGTTACCGAGACTCCCAGCAGGGCGGCGATCTCGCGATTCGTGCGGCCCTCCAGGTAGGCAAGGGTGATCACCTGCCGCTCATCGGGCCGAAGCTCTGACAGGCCGCCCCGGACCGTGTGCCGGTGCAGCGCCGCCGCCAGCCCCTGCCAGCGCCGGGAGGCAGCTGGGTCCACCTGCGGGTCGGCAACCAGCAGCTCGCGTGCCCGGCCGTGGCTCCCGAACCGGCGGCGGGGATCGACGAACTGGACGCCGCTCACCAGCCAGGACCGCATTGCGTCCAGACCGAGGGGGTCGGTCGTGGCCTCGTCGGGCTCGGAGCTAGCGGTTTCAGGCCGGCCGTCCGGCGGGATGAGGCTCATCGGGTCGCTCTTCCTGAGAACTGCCATCGCGACCCTGGAGCCTACACCTAGAAAGGGAATTGTGCTCGACCTTATCTGAGCGGGCAGGATTCGCGGTCCGGCATTTACCGCGAACCGGGGTGCGTCTGGCCTTCCCTGCGAAGCGATGAATGTGAGCGCCTTGGGGTCACGGACGTCATTACCAATGACGTACGTAGTCATGCGCGCCGGACCCTTCGCGAGCGTCGTAGGCCGGCCAGCTCAGCGGAGTCATCGAGCGCGGTAAGGGCTCGCCTGACCTGATCGATCGGCATCGACAGCCTGCCCTCGATCTGCTTACGCACCACCTCCCAATGGGCGTGCGCCCGGCTGTGGGCGGCGATTCCTGACCGGTTGAGGCTCAGCTCGAGCGCCCGCCCGTCGAAGGGGTGGGAGGTGCGAACGAGATGGCCGGCTGCGGTCATCGCCTTGAGGTAGTCGAGCACGGTGCTGAGGGGCATGCCGAGGAAGTCGGCCATCTGGGTTGCGGTCAGCGGTCCCCTGTCGAAGAGGAGGCTGTAGACGGCGTACTCGTCGGGGCGCATCCCAGCCTCGGCGAGCGAATCGGAGAGCACGCGACGCAGCCTTTGAGCGGTGACGAAGAACTCGAAGAGGAGGGAGATGTTCGCATGTTTGGCCACGTGCTCGGACTATAGCGAATTGCCACGAATCCGTGGCAAATGCCACGGATTCGTGCTAGTGTCCATCGGTGCGGATCGGGGTGGCGGCCGTGCTGGCGACCTGCCTGCTCTCATGTGCGCCGGGAGCCGGCGGACGGCCGTCACCCTCCCCAGCGAGCCCACCCAGCGAAGCGTCGACGCAATCTCTGCTTCCGTACTACGGCAGCTACTCCACCGATGCGGGCGACATCCTGGTCATCGCCCGGCTCGGTTGGTTTTTCGACCTGAAGACGAGCGCGTACCGGACGATCTACGCGACGAGCGCGCCGGCGCGCTTCACGATTGGCACGCGTTTCCGTGAGCCGTTGCCGAAATTCGCCGACCTGGTCTTCGCACGTGGCACCCTCACGATCGCCGAATCGGTGCGAACAAGGACCGCCCGTCGGATTGGTCTCCGGCACACAGACGTCACCATCCCGGCGCTAAATGCGCAGCTCGCCGCCACCATCACCGAGCCGGAAGGCGCCGGCCCGCATCCCGGGATCGTCGTCGTTCACGGCGCCGAGCGCGGCGAGCGCTACTTCTACGACATCTGGGTGGGCGTTTACGCGAGCCTGGGCCTGGCGGTTCTCACGTACGACAAGCGCGGAGTCGGATCTTCGACAGGAACGTACCCGGGAGAGTTCCCAACCGTGGAAGCGTTGAATGTTTACGCGGACGACGCTTCAGCAGCTCTCAGCTTTCTGGCCTTCTGGCCTGGCATGGACCCCAAGCGAATCGGCTTCCATGGCGGCAGCCAGGGCGGGTGGACCGTTCCGTTGGCCATCCGGCGTCATCAGCGCGGGGCATTTGCCGTACTCGCCTCGGCCCCGGCGACGACGGTGGACCAGACCGACCTCTGGGCGGGATTCAGCGGCGGTGGCGCGAGGATGCCCACCGAGTCGACCGACCAGATGCTGGCCGCGGTTCGCGACAATCATTCGGGCTACGACCCGACGCCGGCATTGCGGGCGCTCGCCGTGCCCGCCTTGTGGCTCCTGGGGACCAACGATCGCACGGTTCCGACTGCCGTTTGCGTGGAGATTCTCAACGCGATGCGCAAGCCGAATTTCACGATCGAGCTGCTGCCGGCCGGACATGGCCTGCTGGTCAACCCGACAGGCCTCCTCAACGATGACGATCAGTCGCCGGGTCTGGCGCCAGAGCTGGTGCCGGCGCTGAGGGCCTGGATGGTGCAACTCTTTTCTCGGTGACCTTGTACATCGCCAGGCGCATAGGCATCGGGTTGCTTGTGCTGCTGTTCATGTCCTTCCTTTTCTTTGCACTCACGCGCGCAATCCCAGGCTCGCCATTCGGAACGACTCAGAACGAGATCTTCGACACCCCGCAGGCGCAGCGCAGGATGCATGCACTGGGGCTGGACCGGCCCTGGTATGAACAGTACCCCGCCTACGTGAGCTCGCTGCTGCACGGCGACCTCGGGAACTCGTTCGCCTATAGCCGGCCTGTAGGCCGCCTTCTTGTCGAGCGAGTGCCGAACTCACTGGTGCTGCTCGGAACGTCGCTCGTCATCTCGATGCTGATTGCGGTTCCGATGGGCACGTACGCGGCGACGCACCAGTACTCATGGCTCGACATGATCACTTCCGTGATCAGCTACGTCGGGATCTCAGCTCCCAGCTTCGTCGTCGGAATTCTTCTGCTCCTCGTGGGAGGGGTGTGGCTGCGGCACGTCACGGGCAACCTGCTTTATTTCCCTCTATTCGGCATGCACACCAGTGCCAACGACACGAGCCTGACGGATCTCGCGTGGCACATGGCCCTGCCGGGCGCTGCGCTTTCGATCTTCAACATCGCGCGCTTCAGCCGGTTCCTCCGGGCGGGGATGCTCGAGGTCTTGCACCTCGACTACGTGCGGACGGCTCGGGCAAAGGGTGTCGACGCTCGAACCGTCAACTACCGGCACGCGCTGCGCAATGCAATCCTGCCCATCGTCACCTTGCTTGCTCTGCAGATGCCGCAGCTCGTGAGCGGGGCCGTCATCATTGAGGGCATCTTCAGCTGGCCAGGCATGGGGCTGCTCGCCTTTCAGGCCGCGGCCGACCGCGACTACCCGTTGATTCTCGGGGTGGTGATGCTGGTCGCCGTCCTTACCGTGTTGTTCAACCTGCTGGCTGACATCACATACGCGATCCTGGACCCACGCATCCGCTACTGAGCGCAGGTCGCGCCCACCGGCGTCATAAAGGAGACGGCGATGCAACCTTTCAGGTCCATGCGGCTACCGGGGGAGCGTTCCAGCGTCGCTCCCGATGGGTCCGATGTTCGCGTTCTGCTCGGGCTTGCCGGAGGCGGCATGGCCCACTTCGAGCTCGCGCCGGGGCACATCTCCATGGCCGTCCAGCACAGGACGGTCGAGG
>VBGM01000212.1 GCA_005880855.1 Chloroflexota bacterium | reverse complement strand
AGCGAGATCCGCGTCGTTGTCGGCGACATGGGCGGCGGCTTCGGGGCCAAAGCCGGTGCCCGGCCTGAACTGATAGTCGTAGCGGCGGTCGCGCGAAAGCTCACCCGCCCGGTCAAGTGGATCGAGACCCGTTCCGAGAACCTCGTCGGGATGACGCACGGGCGCGGCCAGGTGCAGCACGTGGAGCTGGGGGCCACGCGTGACGGCCGCCTGATCGGCCTACGCGCCCGCGTCGTTGCCGACATCGGCGCCTACCCAGGAATTGCGTCGTTCCTGCCCTTCCTTACGGGGCAGATGTCGTCGGGCGTCTACGCGATTCCTGCAATCGACTATGAGGCGCACTGCGTAGTCACCAACACCACTCCACTAGCCGCCTACCGAGGCGCCGGCCGGCCGGAGGCAGCCGCGATGGTGGAGCGCGCGATGGACATGCTGGCCATGGAGCTGGGCATGGACCCGGCCGAGCTCAGGCGCCGCAACCTGATCCCGCCTGACAGTTTCCCCCACACCACCGCCGGCGGTGCGACCTACGACTCGGGCGAGTACGAGCGGGCGCTCGACAAGGTTCTCGAGATCTCCGCCTACCAGGACCTGCGCGCCGAGCAGGCGCGGCGCCGGGAACGCGACGACCGCCTGCAGCTCGGGATCGGGCTTTCTGTCTACGTCGAGGTGACGGCAGTTGGGATCGGCCCGGAGTGGGGCGCGGTGCGAATCGAGACGGACGGGACGGCCACCGTCCGATGCGGCACGACCTCGTTCGGACAGGGCCACGAGACTTCGCTCGCACAGATCGCGGCCGAGCAGCTCGGCCTGCCGCTGGACTCGGTCCGCCTCATCCATTCCGACACAGACGCCGTCGAGCGCGGCACCGGCACAGTGGGCTCGCGTTCGATGCAGCACGGTGGCTCCGCAGTGCACCAGGCCGCGCGCGAAGTGCGTCACAAGGCACGCGATCTGGCCTCGTACCTGCTCGAAGCGAATCCCGACGACATCGTCTTCGTGGCCGGGACGGTCGGCGTGGCCGGCGTTCCTGAGCGTTCGCTCTCGTGGGCTTCATTGGCCGCTGCCGCCGCCAACCGTGAGACGCTGCCCGAGGGGATGGAGCCGGGCCTCGCGGCCGAGACGGACTTCGCGGGAGACGGCAGCTACCCGTTCGGCGCTCACTGCGCCGTCGTCGAGGTCGACGTGGAGACTGGTGACGCGCGCCTAACGAGCTTTTTCGCGGTCGACGACTGCGGTCGCATCATCAACCCGCTTCTCGCCGAGGGGCAGGTCCACGGAGGAATAGCGCAAGGCGTCGGACAGGCGCTCCTCGAGGAGGTTGTGTTCGACGACCAGGGCTCGCCGCGCACGGCCTCGCTGCTCGACTACTTGATCCCCAGCATCGGCGAAATCCCACAAGTCGTCACGGCGACAACCGAAACGCTCAGTCCAAACAATCCCCTCGGCGCAAAGGGCGTAGGCGAGTCGGGGACGATTGGATCGACCCCGGCCGTCCAGAATGCCGTGGTGGACGCGCTGTCGCATGTGGGCATCCGACACATCGATATGCCACTCACACCGGAGCGGGTGTGGGCGGCCCTTGCCGGTCGTTAGGAGTTTCTCGTCAGCGGGCTGGCTTGGCCCAGACCCCACGGTCCTGCAGAAGCTTGATCTGCGGTTCGATCACCTTCTTCTTGTACTCTGCATGCTTCATCGGCTCGCGTTCGAGATAAAGGTTCTTGGGGTAGATCGGCTGCTCGTAAAGGAGCTGGTAAAGCTCTGTTCGCAGGTCCTTGAGCCAGTTGTCCCACTGGGCGCGGGCGCGGTGGTCGCGAAGTGCTTCGACGTCGATCACGCCTGACACATATGTCGAACCTGCCCCGTATTCCTGCTTGCCGACGATCCGACCCTTGTAATCGATCACAAAAGAGCGGCCGCCGAAGGTGTCGATCGGGGTCGTCTCTTCGGGAAAGAGGTAATAGGTGCCCATATTGGGCGCCACCACGTACATGTTGTTGTCGAGCGCCCGGGCGCGGCTCTGTATCTCGAACATCTCATTCCCGGTAGCCGGATGTGGGTAGGAGGCGCGGTAAACGACTTCAGCGCCGTTCAGCGCCAGGGCACGTGCGTTCTCGGGATAAGAACCCTCGTTGGCCATCATGATGCCGAGCCGACCGATCTCGGTGTCCGCCACTGGCCAAAATGCGTTCAGGTTACGACCGTACTTCTCGATCCACCAGTCGTAGATGTCGTGCGGACAGACTGAGTGCTCGACAGGGAAGAGAGGCGAGACCTTGTAGTGCTTGAGGATGACCTCGCCGTCAGGGTTGATGATGAAACCGACGTTGAAGAAGCGGTCCTTCACTTCAGGATGGCGGGCCTTGGCCTGCGCCATCACGAATACGTCGTACTGGCGCGCCAGCCTGCCCAATGCTTCTGTCTCCTCGCCCGGGATGTCGACCGCGCAAGTGCGCGCGAACTCGACGTGATCCAGATCCAGCACCTCGTCGTTGAACGCTTGAAGCGCACCTTCCGGGATCGCGATCAGGCGGACAGGGAGGTCGAGGCTCGACAGCCATGCAGCCGCCTTGACCAGGTGCGCCAAATGATCGAGGTTGATCTTGATGTCCTCCCGCTTGCGGATGCCTCTACATGTTGGAACGAGGCCGACTGCGGTGTAAGGGCTGATCATTCCGCTACCTCCCCGTCAACTCGAAACTGGCCGGCAACTCGTCGACTTCCAGGCGCCCAGAACTAGG
>VBGM01000225.1 GCA_005880855.1 Chloroflexota bacterium | reverse complement strand
AAGCGCGGCGCTCCTGGTGAGGCCGATCACGCCGTGCTTGGAAGCGTGGTAGGACGCACGACCGGGGAGCCCAACCAGGCCGCCTAGCGACGAGCAATTGACGATCGCGCCGCTGCCTTGCTTGCGCATCTGCCGCAGCTCGTGCTTCATGCAAGCCCAGACGCCGCGGAGATTGATCGCGTTCACCCGGTCGAAGTTGTCGACCGCCTCGTCTGCCGCGTCGCTCGGCGGAATCATTATCCCGGCGTTGTTGAACGCCATGTCAAGCCGACCGAGGCTCGCAACCGTGCGCGCAACGAGGGCGGCGACGTCATCTTCATTGGACACGTCGCAGGTCACGCCGAGCGCCGTATGGCCGGCGGTGGTCAGGCCGTCGGCTGCAGCGCGGAGCGCGTTCTCGTTAATGTCGGCGAGCACGACCGACGCTCCAGCCTCTGCGAAGGCTTGCGCGGTCGCGAGCCCCATGCCGGAGCCGGCGCCGGTAACGAGGGCTACCTGGCCTGCGAAGTCATAGGTCGGGTTCACCCGTGCCTCCGTGACTCCTGACGGTGAGGTCGCGAGTGGACCGAGATGAAGATCACGCAGCCTCCTACAACTCGATCCTTACGATCATCGATATGCCCTGACCTTTGCTGGGAATCCGCCCAGGTCTTCATGACGGGTTCACCATCACCTTGATCGCCTCGCGGTCGTTCATCGCGCGATAGCCATCCGGCACCTCGTCGAGACCGATGACGCGGTCGAAGACGCGGCCTGGGTCGATCCGCCCCTCGAGCACGTCCGGCAGCAGTTCGTCGATGTAGGCGCGCACCGGCGCCGGACCGCCGCCGATCGTGATGTTGCCGTAGAACGACGGCCGAGCACTCGGAATCGCCTCGTGCTGCGGCACGCCAACACGTCCGACGGCACCGCCGGGGCGAGCGATCGCGATCGCGGTCTCGACAGATTGGTCGAGTCCGACGCACTCGAGGACCGAGTGGACGCCATATCCACCGGTCAGCTCCTCGACGCGCGCGACCGCCTCGGCGCCGCGCTCGCTGACGATATCGGTGGCGCCAAATTCCTTTGCGAGCGCGATGCGGTCGGCGTGGCGTCCCATGATGATGATCTGCTCCGCGCCGAGCCGCTTCGCGGCGATCACGCCGCACAGCCCCACAGCACCGTCGCCGACGACTGCAACGCTCTTGCCAGGCGCCACCTTCGCGGCAAGGGCAGCGTGGTGGCCGGTGCCCATCACGTCCGACAGCGTCAGTAGCGAAGGCATCAGCGCGTCTTCCTCTCCGACCGGCAGGCGGAACAGCGTCCCATCGGCGAGAGGGATGCGCAGCGCCTCAGCCTGCGCGCCGTTGATGCCGTTGTTGCCGAAGAAGCCGACGTGCACGCACGCCGTTTGCAGCCCTTCGTGGCAGAACTCGCACGTGCCGTCGGAGAACGCGAATGGCATCACGACGACGTCGCCGGGCTTGACGGTGCGGACGTCAGCGCCGATGTCCTCAACGACGCCGACTGCCTCGTGGCCCATGCTCTGGCCTGTCTCGCTCGGCGCCATCGACGTATACGGCCACAGATCGCTGCCGCAGATGCAGGCACGGACGACACGCATGATCGCGTCCGTCCGCTCGATTACCGACGGGTCAGGAACGTTCTCGATCCGGACGTCACCGGCGCCGTACATGACAGTTGCGCGCATCAGTTCCCTCCTCCCTTGATCGACGGCGCATGGCCGTATTGCTCGTCGGTGACGTGGTCGCCCCACGTGACGACGTTGCCCTTGTCGTCGGCCTGTTGCATCGCGATGTGGGTCATGAAGCGCGTTGGAGCGGCGCCGTGCCAGTGGTTCTCGTCGGGCTCGAAGAAGACGCGGTCGCCGGGGCGGATGACCTCGATTTGACCGCCCTCGCGCTGGCAGAGGCCGACGCCCTCGGTCACCGAAATCGTCTGGCCGTGTGGGTGGGTGTGCCAGGCGGTCCGGGCGCCGGGTGTGAAGTGGACGCTCGCCGCCCCGAGCCGCGAGCCTTCCGACGGCGCTGCGACCGTGTCCACGTAGACGGCGCCCGTGAACCAGTCGCCTGGGCCGGGCATCGTGTCGAGACTGTTTCTCGTGATCTGCATCCGTTTCTCCTTCCGGCCTACTTGAAGCCGCGACCCTCGCAGCAGCCAATCACAACCGGGCGGGTCAGTTCCTTGAGGATGGCACCGCCTCGCCTGGTGCGATAGGGACAGGTCATCCTGGGAAAGGTGTTCCCAGGATCGTGCCACGACGGGACTCGCACCCTGCGCGACAATCTCTCCCAGATGGCAGCTTGAACGCCGACCAGAACGAACTCGCCGAGTTCCTCAAGGCGCGCCGATCGGAGTTGGCCCCAAGCGACGTCGGATTGCCCGAGGGTGCGACTCATCGGCGCGTAGCCGGGCTACGACGGGACGAGGTCGCGCAGCTCGCAGCGATCAGCATCGACTACTACACCCGGCTCGAGCAGGGCCGGATAAGTCCGTCCGCGCCGGTGCTCGCGTCTCTCGCGCGTGTCATGCAGCTAAGCGACGACCAGCGCACCTACATATACGAACTCGCCGGCACGAATGTGGCAGGTACGAAATCCCGCCGGCGGGCACCGCAGAAGGTGAAGCCGTACGTGCAGCGCGTACTCGACCACATCACCGATACGCCTGCGATGGTCATGACGCCCACCCATGACATCCTCGCTTGGAATCCGCTCGCCGCAGCCTTGATGATCGACTTCGGCGAAGTCCCGGAGCGGGAACGCAACTTTCTCCGACTCATTTTCACGGACCCGCGGATGCGCGCCCTCTACCCCGACTGGGAGGGGCTCGCGCGTGCCGTCGTCGCCTACGTGCGCATGGAGGCGGCGCGAAAGCCCGACGACCCTCGTCTTGCGGAGCTCGTGGGCGACCTCTCTATCCGAGATCCGCATTTCCGCCAATGGTGGGCCGGCACACACGTCGCCTTGAAACGACGAGGCACGAGGATTTCTGGGACGCACTCACCTCCGACGCCGAGCCGGATCAGCAGATCATCATCTATACGGCAGAGCCAGGGTCGCCTTCCGAACAGGCGCTCCGAGACCTCGCGGCGTGGGCGGCCGAGACGTTCGACGCCTCCGGTTCAGGGGTCGCTCCGGCGCGACGCGGGTCCACGAGCGGACAATCGCGTCGTTAATGCGCATCCCTGCCAACTCGAGCATTAAGGAGCGCTGCGCAGTGTCTGGTTTCAGCAGATAGCGGAGGGGGCCCGGGAATGCCTGACGGTCCTGACCTATGTGTCGCGCATGGGTTTAGCCCGACACTATCCGGGCCCCGTAGTGCCCTACTGTCTAGGCAATGAGGACGTTGCATCCGGCGTACCGCATCACTGACCTGGCCACCTCACTGGCCTTCTACGGCGCAATCGGGTTCGAGCAGGTCGGTCGCGTTGATCTGGGTGACGGTGTGACTTTAACGATGCTCAAGTTACCGGCGGATGAGGTGGTTACGCTCGAACTGGTGCACCGGCCGCCCGACGGACCGGTGGTCATCGGCAGCGGGTTCAGCCACCTCGCGGTGCAAGTCGATGACCTCCGCGGCATGATCGAGGCGGTTACGAAAGCAGGACTAAGTGCCGGCCAAGTCGAACGCCCGGGCGGCCTTGATGGGCCACAAACGTCATGGCTCCGTGACCCCGACGGCTACCGGATCGAGCTGGTGCAGTGGCCACCAGGTCACGCCTATGGGATCACCGCTGCCGACTTTGGCTAGACGCCGGGCACCCAGCGCCCGACATCACCGCCTCCACGAGCCAGATTTCAATTGCCCCGGCCCTGCGGCTCACATTCTCGAGCTCATCGAGAAACTCCCCTGCTAATGCCTATTCGAGCTTGGAATTCTGTGTCGGGTGCCTCAACGGTCCTGACCTGAGCGCCAGCAGCACACCGGCGTGGACAGCGCCTTTGATTTTCGAACCCAGGTGCCTCACGGTCCTGGGGCCGTGCGCGTGCTGATATATCGGCTTTGCGATAGCCGTGAGCGAGTTCAATTGATCGGTTCGAAATCCACTTGGACGGGACTGCCGCCACCTAGTTCCAAGAAAATCTGTGACCTCCCTGT
>VBGM01000224.1 GCA_005880855.1 Chloroflexota bacterium | reverse complement strand
TCGCTGACCCCATCGCCGAGGCCGCCAGCGAAAGAGCCGCGGCAGCAATCAATACTCGCATTCGCATAGTCACCACTCCTCCAATGCCAATGCGCCAGCCCCCCAGCCAGCAGTAAGAGCAGGTTTATC
The DNA here is from genome assembly GCA_005880855.1 of Chloroflexota bacterium. Taxonomy (GTDB): domain Bacteria; phylum Chloroflexota; class Dormibacteria; order Dormibacterales; family Dormibacteraceae; genus UBA10449. The sequence goes on along the minus strand of VBGM01000224.1, from coordinate 1,534 downwards.
ACTTTCACACCGAAATGCAAATAGGCGGTCAGCTGTGCCTGGAAAGCCGGCTCAGCCCGACCTTCCACGCGGGGTAGGCCTAATGAGGGAGCGATCCGGAATTCAGAAGATGCTTGTTTGGATTGTCGGGGCGGATGCCTGATACGGACAGTGTCAGCCTGCCCCGAGCACCTCCGAGACCACCTGAAGGGCACATTGGACATCCTCTGCGTCGATCCCGTAACGGGTGACGAACCGTACGTGAGTTCGGCCGCTTGCATCCGCCCTGAGCCCGCGCTTCAAGCACTCGTCAAGGAAGCCTGCTGGCGAAATCCCACTGACCTCGAAGATCACGAGGTTGGTTTGAACTCGCCGAAGGTCGAGCTTGATGCCTTTGATCTCAGCAAGGCCTTCCGCCAGTGTTTTAGCGTTGGCATGGTCCTCCGCCAGACGGTCCACCATGTGATCGAGGGCGTACAGACCGGCTGCGGCGAGCATTCCGATCTGGCGCATCCCGCCCCCGAGCATCTTTCGCCATCGCCTAGCCTCCGCAATTTTCGCGTGGGGCCCGATCAGAATGCTTCCAGCTGGGGCGCCCAGGCCTTTAGAAAGACAGAAGGATAACGTGTCGGCACAGGCTGCGAGATCCTTTACATCCGCCTTGACGGCGATGGCAGCATTGAAAATTCGAGCGCCATCGATGTGCACGGCGATTCCACTATCTCGAGCTTGTTGAGAAGCGGCTCGGAGTGCCGTTAACGGCCAGGCGATGCCGCCATGCCGATTGTGGGTGTTTTCGAATGTCACCGCCGCGGTGCGCGGATAGTGTTGATCTTCGGGGCGGATCGCCTGGGCAACCTGCTCCGGCTCCATGATTCCGCCCTCAGTACGGACTGGCATGATCTGGATTCCACCTAGGGCAGCAGCTCCGCCCGCTTCAGCTAGAAACACGTGAGAATCCGCGTCAGCGATCAGCTCTTCACCATGGCGGGCGTTAACTAGAAGCCCTAGAAGGTTGCCCATTGTGCCGCTGCTGACGAATAGCGCCGTCTCCTTGTCGAACATCTCCGCGGCCACGTCCTGGAGGCGGTTCACGGTGGGGTCCTCCCCGAAGACATCGTCACCGAGCTCGGCATTCGCCATTGCGCGTCGCATGTCGGGACTTGGCATAGTGAGCGTGTCCGTCCGCATGTCGACAATCCGCAATGCGTCCGGAGTATACAAACCAGCAGCGCCTGGGCTACCGGCAAAGCTCTGGCATCGCAACGTGCCGCGAGCACTCCATAAACGTGCCTGATTTCGTCCCGCCGACGGCGGGTTCGCGCTCGACCCCAATATGCCCTGGCTGGTTCGGGTCGAATTGTGCTCGAAAGTCGCTCATGCTGATGTCGTAAAAGAAGCCGCGGGAAGGGGTCTGTTACCCGGCTTCTGATCTGAAGCGCCACGGCCAGGCGATTCTCCAGGCGGTCGGCACGCCCGAAGACCTCGCGTCGATATTGGCCGGGCCGCTCATCGACGCCAACCTCAAGGGCCATGACTCGCATGGAGGAACAAT
>VBGM01000178.1 GCA_005880855.1 Chloroflexota bacterium | reverse complement strand
CGTCGAGAATGTGAGTGCGGCCGAGATAGCGTCTGCAATGGACGAGGCGACGATCGACGACCTGAGCAAGATCGGGATCGGTTAACGGAGGGCGGCGCCGAGCTCGACCAGGTCCTCGACGATGCGATCGCCGCGGTTGAGCAGTGATAGATGCCCTTCGTCGTCGATTAGCCGAGCATGTGCCCCCTTCACGTTGGCCGCCAACCAGCGGCCGTGAGAAAACGGGACCATCCGGTCCTGGGCGCCGTGCCAGATGGCGACCGGGACGCCGATGGTCTTGGGCTCGAATCCCCACGGCCGGGCGAAAGCCAGGTCGTCATCGCGCCAGCCGGCGATGCCGTTGGATACAGAGCCACGAAAGCTGTATGCGAGAGCGTCGGCGAATTCCTCAACGAGGGCGGCCCGGTCGACGTCGGACACCAGACCACCGAGCGAGTCGGCAACCTGCCCGCCGGTGAGTGTGCGCATCCCACGAGCCTCGCCCTCGAGGAACTCGACGAGCGCCTGCTCGCCTCTGACCCCGGCTCCGAACTCGGTGATGTTCTCTGGACCCATACCCTCCAGCCAGTCGAGGCCGCCGACACCGTATGGGGCGAGGCCGGCGATGGTTGCCGCCGCGCTGCAGCGCTCGGGCAGGAGGGAGGCGCATGCGAGCGCGTGGGGACCACCACCTGACCAGCCCACGGTGATGAAATGATCGGCGCCCAGCGCGTCGAGGATCGCCTCCGAATCCTCGGCAGCGTCGGCGACGCTGCGACCGTGTTGAGCCGTCGAGTTCGCGTAGCCCGGGCGGGAGTACGTGACCGTTCGCAAGCCGTGTTTTGCAGCCGGGTCGACGATCTGCCGGAAGGTGGTTGCAAAGCTCGGTGTCCCGAGGTGGAACAGCAATACCGCACCGCCTTCGGGGCCGTCGACGAGGACCTCGAGGTCACGTCCACCTGCGGCGCGCACGGTGAGCCGGCGGGCCTCCGCCACGCGCCGCAGTATGAACCGAATTTGTTATCAAGCCAGGGCGTTCGCCCGCGCGATGAGAGCGCGGCCCTGGACCACAAGAGACTGGGCCGTGTGCTGATCGATTGGCTGCCCCTTGAACTCGGCGCCTTCCAGGAGGGCGATCATCTGGCCGGCCAGCGCATTCCGATCGTTGGTCAGCGCAATGAGCTGGTTCTCGAGGTTCGTATAAGTGCTGTCGTCGCCGGCGTTCCCGCTTTCGAGCGCGCGCGTCGACGCCGCCAGCGTGGCCAGCCCGAACTGTCCGACCGCGGCGTTGAGCTGCTTGTAGGTTTGGGCGACCGTGATGTAGCCGTCCGACTTCTTGGTGGCGGCGGGTCTGGCCCAGCCGCTGAAGTCTTCGGTCAGCGCACGCCCGTCGTGGCTGTAGTCGTCCTTCAGGCCGAGAAGGACCATGAGCGTCGGCCTGATGTCGGTGTGGTCCGACCACGTCGTGCCGTCGACCCCGATCTGGTCGATGCCCGGCCCCACCATCCCGAGCCAGGTCGTGACGATCTCCGGCTGCACGTCACCGTGATTCCACGCGAAGCCAGGTTGCTCGGTCACGCAGGGTGAGTTGCAGTTCAAAGCACCGTGGAAGAGGAAGTAATTGGGGTCGGCGAAGAGGGTGAAGGTCGGCGTGCGCGCCGGGTCGGCGGTGACCATGTGGAGCGCTTGCATCTCCACCGGGTCGGCCAGGAACTTGGTGATGGTGTCTGTGTTGCCAGTGATGGGACTGACCGCTGTGAGCTGGCTCGTCGCCCGCTCGAAGGTCCGCACGGTTGCCGAGGTGCGGTCAGGCTGGCCGGTCAGGTACACGGTGGGCGCCGAGTCCGAGTGGACGGCGAACGGGGTCGTGATCCCTTGCTGGGTCGCCAGCAGGCCGGCGTAGTTGGCGTTGACCTCGCCGATCTTGGCGTATGTGCAAGGAACTGTCACTCCGTCGCAGCCGGCGGGGGTCGGGGGACCGCCCGCGAAATGGTCGCCCTCGTCCGCAGTGAAGACGAACAGCGTGTTGCTCTTGTCGATGCCGTCGCCGGCCAGCCGCGTGAAGAACTTGCCGAACGCGTCGTCATAGGCCTTGAGCGCGGCGACGTAGCCCGCCGACCCCGGGCCGTAGGACGGCCCGGTGGGGTGCTTGTCGTGCGCATCTGAGATATACGCGTATGTGATCGGGATGCCGATCTCCTGCATCGCAGCGACGTATGAGAGCGAGACGGTCGCAGCCATGCCGTCGAATCCTGGGAAGCCGACATGACCTGAAGGGTCCTGGATCGTGTTGCCGTTGAGATCCGTCAACGGGCTCGAGCTGAGCTGCGGCGCGACGTACTTATGACCGAACAGGCCCATGTAGCCGCTGTATCCGCCGGGTTCGTCCTTCAGGAGGTCCGCCTTGCCGTTGTTTTGCTTTGAGCACAGTGCGTTGCCGAGCGCGCAGTGGACACCAATGCCGACGAAATCGGCGAAGGCCTGGCCCGGGTTCGCCTTGACCTCCGCGGCCTCGGTCGAGTCGGCGCCGAAGACGGTCGGAATGTCTGTGGCTATGTTCTCGAGCACGGTGTTCGCGGTCGCGACCTGGCCGACGTTGCAGCCGGCGCGGGTGTACGGCACCCACGGCGCCGGTGCGTTCTTACCATCGGCGGTCAGCATGTTGTACGTGAAGTCGGTCGGGGAGCCGCTCGGGTCGAAGATGGGATCCGTCCAGTAGGCGAACGAGACGCCCGTGTTGGTGGTGACCTTGCTCGGGTTGTAGTAGCGGAAGCTGTTCGAAACAGGAACCCCCATCCGGTCGCCATACACGCCGGTGAAGGACGTGAGGATGTCCGTCGCGGTGTGCGAGATGAGCGGCGTGTGGTGGTTGGTCAGGAGCACGCCGTTCCCCTCGATGAAGTTCAGCAGGTTGGGCATCTGCTCGAGGTCGGACGGGACGTTCTGGTTGTCCCTCGTGAAGTGAGTGTTGTCGAACTGCACATTGATCACGTGCTTGATCTGGCCCTTGGCCGAACTCAGCTGGCATGTGCCGTCGGCCGAAAGGGTGCTGACCGGCGCCGCCGAAACACTGATCCCCAGGCCCGCAAACACCACGGCGACAAGGGGAGTGAGCGCGCCGAAACTGAACAGCCTGCGTCGAATACCTCGAGTCACCAACCCACCTCCGTCTTCAGTAACCGGCAGCCACTGAGATGAAGAGCCCGCTAGCCCCGACTCCGATTGTCCACGCTCATGGGGCGACGTGCAACATCTGAGGTTGGCCGCGTCCGGCGGGCCCCTGGCGACCACTCTCGGGTTCGCGCGTTAAGGGGCGGCTGTGCGCCGGTCGTGGCTAGATGAACGGATCGTCAAGCGAAGGCATCCTCGTAACCGCTGATTCGTGACCGTCGTTTCATCAACAGCGACACCGGGGTGCGCGTTACATCAGAAAGGAGGTGGGAACCATGTGGAGGCGGAGCCGTTTCCTGCAATTGCTGCTCGTCGGAGCGGCGCTTGCGGGCGTACTCATGATTCAGGCCGGCACTCCGAAGGCCGGCGTTTTGACGAGCCCAAGTCGGGCGCATTGATGGGAAGGGAGTACCGCGTGGCCCGCGCGGCCACGCGGCGCCCCCGGCTAGGGCCGAGCTAACGCGGCCTCGGCGTCGCGGACCAGGTCTCGGACGATCTCAGCCGCCGGCTTGATGTCGTTGACGACGCTGCAGGATTCGCCGGCCCACAGCGGTGCATATTCGATGTCGCTTTCGAAGTCGGGTGGCGGGGTTCCAATCGCGTATCTGGGCCATTCCACGAGCTCGCCTGTCCTCATGCGCCGCTTTCCGATCGATGTGCCCTCACCGGGTCTCTTACCCGGTGGTGGGGAACCGGCAGCCACCCACTCCTCGAAGGTCTTGTTGCGCAGCGTGCGGTGTGGCGCGTTAGGCCACCACACGTCGTAGAGCTCGTTGTAGACCGTGTCTTCCGCGGTCGCCTCGACGATGCGCTGCTTGTAGGCACGGTGCACCCACGCCTCTTCGGACGCGACGAATCGCGTCCCGAGCGAGACACCCTGGGCGCCCATACGCAGCGCGCGCGCCACCCCGGCGCCGTCGCCGATGCCGCCTGACGCAACCACTGGCAAGGGATTGACGGCTGCGATCGTTGCCGGGAGCAGCTCCCAGATGGAGGTCGTGCCCTTGACGTGTCCGCCAGCCTCGAGGCCTTGAGCGATCACGACGTCGACGCCCGTGGCCGCAGCAGCCAAGGCTTCATCGACCGAGCCCACCTGGAGGAAGACTTTGACCCCGTACCGATGCGCGTGCTCGACGTAAGGTGCGGCATCGCCCCAGAAGAGGACCACGGCTGCCACGTGAAGCGCCGAGGCGGCTCCCACTGCGTCAACGAGCCATTCGCGGTCTCCCGCATCGACCTCGGCGATGATGATGTTCACCCCGAAAGGTTTGGTGGTGAGCTCGCGCACGGCCGCCACCTGCCGCCCCAGCTCATCGGATGCCATCCCGCTGGCGCCCATGACGCCGAAACCTCCCGCTTGGGAGACGGCAGCGGCCAGTGCCGGCCCGGCAGCTGTGCCGATGCCCGCGGAGAGGATGGGGTATTCGATACCCAGCTCGCGACACAGGGGAGTGTGCAGCGCTGGCCCCACTGGCGCATTGTCACCCAGGGCGGGCATAACCGACCGACCGATGTGGTTTGGTGGGACGTGAGCTCGGCGCTGCGGTCCCTCGCCAAGCTCGACTTCTGCTATCTCACGACCAAAGGTCGCAAGTCAGGAAAGCGCCGCACGATCGAGATCTGGTTCGCGGCCGGCGGCAAGCCGCGGACGCTTTACCTGTTGTCGGGCGGTCGCGATAGCTCGGATTGGGTCAAGAACATCCGGCGCGATCCCCGCGTCACCCTGAAGCTCGGTGATGAAAGGTTTTCCGGGCGGGCCCGAATCCTCGACAAAGGAGAAGAAGACGCGCGCGCGAGGCGGCTGTTGGCCGCCAAGTACGAAGGCTGGAGCGACGGCCGCGCGCTGAGCGGGTGGGCGCGGACTTCGCTGCCCGTCGCGATCGACCTCGAAGTCTGAGCGCCCTCAGACCTGCTTTCGGCGGACGACCCAGAACAGCACGGGGAAGTCCGGCTCCTCGGGCGCGAAGCCGAGCCGGGCCCGGGCCGCGTCGTTGGTCGGGGTCGATCCGAACACCGTCACCGATCCCGAGTCGGGCCGGGTCAGTCCCACGATCATTTTCACCACGGTCGACTTGCCCGCGCCGTTTGGACCCAGGAGCCCGAAAGCGCGACCTGGCTCGAGTGCGAACGTGACTCCGTCGACAGCCCACGGATCGCTGGCGCGATAGCGTTTGCGGAGGTCATGCACCTCGACTACAGGAGCCATCGCCGTCGACCGTAGTCGGCGTCTGTGCCGAAACTATGACCACGGGTTGTGCCGCCGCTCTCTGGGGTTGCGAGAGCGGCGGCGAGTCTTGAACGTCTTTACCGAGAGCGCTTGAGCTCGGCCAGGAGCTCGGCCAGACGTTCCATCGATTCGTCGGCACCCTCCTGCATTCCTGACGCAACCATGCCGTCGCGGTCCATCACAGACTCGAACACGATGTGCGCCACCAGCCTGGTCTTGTTACCCAGGGCTTCGAATGTTGCGGTCTGCAGCGCGACGTGTCTTGGAAAGCCCTCGTATTCAAACGTCGCGCAGATGCGCTCTGGCGCGACGACATCGTGGTTGACGCCGCGGAACCCGTGACGGGTGCCGTCCGCGCCGACCTGGACGACTCGCCATGACCCTCCCGGCCGCGATTCGAACTTGTCGATCTCGTTCTTGTACCGGCGCGGGCCCCACCACCTCGCGAACAGCTCGGGATCCGTGTACGCCTTGAAGACGAGCTCGCGCGGCGCGTCGAGGATGATCGTGGACGTGATGTCCTGCCTTCCCGGCTCGATCACATACTCAGTCTTGGCCATCGTCGTTTCTCCCTTGGTCGCCATTTTTCTTGTTCTCCTCTTTGATGAGATCCTGCAAGAGATCGTCGAGGCGCTCGAAACTTTCGTCCCAGAATCGCCGGTACTCCCCCACCCAATCGGCAGCCTCCTTCAGGCGCGTGCCCTCCAGCCGGCACGGCCGCCACTGCGCGTGCCGGCTCTGCGTGATGAGTCCCGCCCGCTGCAGCACCTTCAAGTGTTTGGAAATCCCGGGGAGGCTCAGGTCGAACGGTCTGGCCAGCTCCGTGACCGACGCCTCGCCCTGCGATAGACGGGCCAGGATCGCTCGCCGGGTGGGATCGGCGAGGGCTGCAAACGTGACGCTCAAGTGGTCTGTTGGCATCGTATTTTGCTAACTAGCTAATTAGCTAACCAGTAGAATACGGCGGACCAGCTCACGATGTCAAGGGGTCCCGCGTTACCCGATTACGAGTCTTGGATGATGGAGAGGATGTTGCCCGCAGGGTCCTTGAACCAGGCGATGAGCGGGCCTCCGCCACGGCTGATGCCGCGTGAGTCCTGGTCCATGCCTTCGTAACGCTCGAACTGGATCCTCGCTTTCGCCAGGCCGTCGATTGTGCCTTCGATGTCTTTCACCGGAAAGTTCAGCACCGTGAAGGTCGCCGGTTCGTGATTGGGCTTCGGGTAGACGATCACCTTCCCGCCGCCTGCCAGGTGCAGCGTGAGCATGCCGTGATCCTCGGTCACCTCGAGCCCGAGCTTTTCCGCATAGAACGCTTTCGCCTTAGCGACGTCATTCGACGAGAAACCTGAAAAAGCGCGGCTGTCACGAAGCATGAAGTCCTCCTTGACCCCTCGGCCTGAGCCTGGGCTTTCAGTATCGCCTCGAGTTCATGTCCATGCCGCCTGAGCGGCGAACCTCCAGGAAGGCGGATGATGTGGCCGGGGCGTGGATTTCACCAGGCTGGGAGGAAGAATGTCCGCCACTATCGCTCGTAACGAAACAGCTGATATCGATCAAGCCAACGCGACCGGTCGCACGCCGGTAGTTTTCATCCATGGCCTCTGGCTGCTCCCGAGCAGCTGGGACCGCTGGGGCAAGGTCTTCGAAGAAGCGGGCTACACGTCGCTGACGCCTGGATGGCCTGACGACCCGCAGACCGTAGCCGAGGCGAAGGCGCATCCCGAGGTCTTTGCGCACAAGACGGTCGGTCAGGTTGCCGACCACTACGCCGAAGTGATCGGGCTGCTCAAGAAGAAGCCCGTCGTCATCGGGCACTCGTTCGGAGGTTTGCTCACCCAGATCATGGCCGGACGCGGCCTTTCGGCAGCGTCGGTTGCGATTGACCCCGCGCCCTTCCGCGGGGTGCTACCGCTGCCGTTCTCGGCGTTGAAGTCAGCCTCGCCAGTGCTGGGCAACCCGGCCAACCGAAACCGCGCCGTCCCGCTCACCTATGACCAGTTCCGTTTTGGCTTTGCGAACGCGGTCAGCGAGGACGAGGCCAAGCAGCTATACGACACATTCGCCGTACCCGCCTCCGGCGCGCCGCTATTCCAGGCCGCCGCCGCCAACCTGAACCCCTGGACCGAGGCCAAGGTCGACACCAAGAATCCGGACCGCGGACCGCTGCTGATCATCTCCGGCGAGAAGGACAACACGGTGCCGTGGGCGATCGCGAACGCCTCGTACAAGCAGCAGAAGCGCAATCCGGGCATCACTGAGATCATCGAGATGCCCAACCGAGGCCACGCGCTGGTCATCGACAACGGCTGGCGAGAGGTGGCAGAGCGAGCTCTCGCTTTCGTTCAACGCTTCGCGAAGTAGTCACCACGCGCAAGTAGCGATGGCGGGCGGCTCAATGGTTCGGCGCGACAGCCGTTCCGAATACGCCGCCCGCATGCATCGCGTGCTCGAACATATCGACCGAGGGCTCGACCAACAGCTCGAGCTCGACTCGCTGGCGCGCCTGGCGAATTTCTCGCCGTTTCACTTCCATCGCCTGTTCACAGCGTGGTTTGGAGAGACGCTCGGTGAGTATGTGCGGCGGCGCAGGCTCGAGGTGGCCGCCCAGCGGCTCATCGCCCAGCCTCGCCTCGCCATCCTGCAGGTCGCGCTTTCAGTCGGGTTCGGTTCCACCGAAGCTTTTGCAAGGGCCTTCAAGAACCGCTTCGGCACCACGCCCACCGCGTGGCGTCAACTGCAGGTCAGCAATCGGGATCAGGCGGACAGCAAGCTCGATCAGGCCCCGGCGCCGACCGCAGCGAATCATGGAAGCATGAAAGTGACAATCGTCGACAGACTCCCGACCAGCGTCGCTTACCTCCCATACACCGGGCCGTACGGCAAGGATCTTTCGGACTTCTGGATGAAGACTGTTGCTCCGTGGATGGAGACGAACGGTCTGTACGGCCAGCCGAGGTACGGGATCAGCCATGACGATCCGGGCATCACCGCGCCCGAGAAGCTGCGCTACGACGCAGCCGTCGAAGTGCCGAAGCAATTCGCCGGAGCCGGCGATTATCAGATGTCGGTGCTCCCCGGGGGAAAGTATGCCGTCGGCAAGTTCAAAGGCACCGATACGCAGGTTGGTGAGGCATGGGCGTGGCTGCTTCGCGATTGGCTCCCCGGTAGCGGCATGCAGCTCGACTCACGCCCGTTCTTCGAGCACTACCCGGTGGAAGCGACGTACGACACCGAGACCGGCGAATTCGAGTGTGAGATCTGCGTCCCGGTAGCGCCTCTCTGAGCTCGGAAAAAGAAGAGGGCGCGATCTGCGAGATGGTCGCGCGCTCCATCTCGTGATCTTCAGGTCCGGTCCGGGAGCGCTTCGACGTACCGTTTCAACTCGGCGAGCACTCGCGCGTTCTCCTTCCGAAACGCTGAGGCGACCAAAGGCCCGGCCAACTTGAGCGGGCCGGGTATGTCGATCGTCAGCTCGAGGTCGCGAATGAGAGACGTCGCATCACCAGCCGGCTCGAGCGTGCACCGGATGTTGACGTCCACGTTTGCCATCAGTGGTCCCCGCTTGATCAGCATGGTCTGATGAAACGCGATGGACTTGGGAGGGTCGAATTCGGTGACGGTGCCGGGCCGCCGACCCGCCGGCCCGGCGTCAACATACGTGGTACCGAGCCGGACCGGATACGGCGAAACGTGACTGGTCTCGCCGAACGCATCCGAGCCGGGAAGCCAACGACCGTAGTTCGGCATATCCGCGATCAGCTCGAAGATGGTTTCCGGAGCACCCTCAATTCGAGTCGTGAATCGCGATTGGGAAGTAGACATCGAGCGACAGTCGGTATGGTGTCACCGATTCCGATGAAGATCACAATCGCCACTGAGCCATTCGAGTCAGTCGACTCACGGCGGCCCCAATCCGAGCGGCTGGTGCAAAATACGGGCGTGCTGCAGCATGAAACGCTGACCCAGCTCGAGGAGAGCCTCGATCACATCCGGCAGGCACCCGCCGACAGCGGGACTGTCGAGCTGATCGCTCGGCGGCCTGCCGAAGACGAGCGCGAGATCCTGCCTGAGGCGAGGCTCGATCTACAGGACGGCCTCGAGGGCGACACCTGGCGCAGTCGCGGCAGCAGCCGTACCCCCGATGGCGGCGCTAGCTTGGACGCGCAGCTGACTTTGATGAACGCGAGGGCGGCCGCCGCGATCGCGGGTGGCCGCGAGCGCTGGGCGTTGGCGGGTGATCAGATGTACGTCGATCTCGACATCAGCAGAGCCAACCTACCGCCCGGCAGCCGGGTCCAGATCGGCTCGGCAGTGATCGAGTTCAGCGAGACTCCCCACACCGGCTGCGCAAAGTTCTCGGGGCGCTTCGGCGTGGACGCGCTGAAATTCGTCAACTCGCCGGTCGGACGCGACCTTCGCTTGCGAGGAGCGAACTGCCGGGTCGTCGTGGGCGGCTCCGTTCGCCAGGGCGACACGATCAGGAAGCTGCCGAACTAACCACGCAATTCGTTACCGCACCATGGGCCGTGGCTCGCCGGCTGCAGGGTCAACCAGTCAGAGGTCAGCGGCGAGAGGTAATTGCTATCACAGCTTGGCGACGATATCGCGGCCCGCGTCGGTTTGGAAGGCAGCGACCGCCAGAGCACCTTCGTGTTCGCAATCGAACAGTACGCGGGCACGTCATCGTGAGGAGGAACCCCCACCACAGGGTGTTGCGCTCGTGTTCCCGCATCCGCGACCACCGTAGATGGCGTCGCTTCGCGGCGTAAAAGGAAGGCTATGCATATCACCAGGAACGGCATCAATACGACGAAGGGCCCAGGCGAATGGTTCACCGGCACCGTTTACATCGATGCTGTCGCAGCTCCGGCGAGTTCATCGCGCCTGAGCGCGAACAGCGTGCACTTCACGCCTGGCGCCCGCACGGCGTGGCACAAGCACCCAAACGGCCAGACCATCTTCGTCACCGAAGGCGTTGGCCTCGCGCAGCGTCGGGGTGGTCCGATCGAGGTAATCCACCCGGGCGACCGTGTGTTCTTCGAGCCGGGCGAGGATCACTGGCACGGCGCTGCGCCTACGCGTTTCATGACCCACATCGCGATGCTCGACGTCGACGACAAGGGCAACAGCGCGACGTGGGGCGACCACGTCAGCGATGCCGAGTACGCGGCGGCGCCGGCAGTCGAGGAGGCATAGTCATGCGGGCGGCACTTTTCAACGGACCCCACGCGATCGAGGTCGGAGAGCGCCCCGACCCGGTGATCAGTGCACCGACCGACGCCGTCGTTCGCGTCGTCCTTGCATGTGTGTGCGGGTCGGACCTCTGGTATTACCGCGGTGAGTCACCCCACGATCTCGGCCCGATCGGCCACGAGTTCATCGGTGTCGTCGAGGAGGTCGGTCCCGACGTGCGAGGCATTGCGAAGGGCGATTTCGTCATCGCGCCCTTCATCTATTGCGACGGCACGTGCGCACATTGCCGAGCGGGGGTCACGTCCCAGTGCTTGCACGGAGGCGGGTTTGGCAACCACGGCATTGACGGTGGCCAGGGCGAAGCGGTGCGCGTGCCGCTGGCGGGCACCACCCTCGTGCGGGTGCCTGGCTCAGGTCATTCGGACGAAACGATGCGCTCTCTGCTCGCGCTTTCCGACGTGATGTGCACCGGCCACCACGCGGCCGTGAGCGCCGGCGTCAAATCGGGCGACGTCGTCGCCGTGGTTGGCGACGGCGCCGTGGGTCTGTGCGGCGTCATAGCGGCGCTTCGCCTCGGCGCGGCTCGAATCATCGCACTGAGCCGAAATCCAGCCCGACAGGAGTTGGCCCGGTCCTTCGGCGCGACGGAAGTCATCGCCGAGCGCGGTGACGCCGCGATTGAGGCCGTCCGGGAGCTCACCAATGGCGTCGGCGTCGACGCCGCCCTCGAGTGCGTGGGCACGGGCCAGTCAGTCGCGACGGCGTTGGCAGTCACAAGACCAGGCTCGATGGTTGGAATTGTCGGCGTCCCCCACGGCGTCGACGCGTCGATCGCGGACACTATCGTCTTCCGCAACGTCGGCTTGCGGGGTGGCGTCGCGCCGGCGCGCGCTTACATCCCTGATCTTCTCGACGATGTCCTGGACGGGCGCATCAATCCCGGGCGGGTCTTCGATTTCGACACCGACCTCGACCACATAGCGGAGGCGTACAAGGCCATGGATGAGCGCCGCGCGATCAAATCGCTCTTACGGATCGGGACAAAGGAGACGCGCAGGTGACGCAGTGGACGAACGACCAGGTGGACAAGATCGGAAGAGCGGAAGAGGTGCAGGTCGCGTCAGCTCGGCGCGACGGCACGTTAGGTAAACCGGTGACCGTGTGGGCCGTCCGTCACGGCGACGACATATACGTCCGATCCGTGAGGGGTCGCAGTTCTCATTGGTTCCGCGGTACCCAGGAGAGGCACGAAGGTCGGTTACGGGCCGGCGGTGTTCAGCAAGACGTCGCCTTCGTCGAAGCGGACCCCGACATCAACGACGAGGTCGATGCAGCCTACCGGGCCAAGTACCGCAGCTACGCCGGTACCATCCTCAACAGTGTGCTGACTCCTGAGGCGCGATCCACCACGATGAAGCTCGAGGCGCGTTCGACAGGCTCCTAGCCCTTCAACTTCTGGAACCGAAACGGTTCATTCGCGAGGCTGGTGGTGCAGTGCCAGAGCCGATGTTCGAGAGTCAGTCTTGCGGTGTTTTTCTCATCCGACCGTGGCGCCTCATGGCGCGAGGTGATGGGCGGGGCCTTGGCCCCACCTATCGCGCCATTGCCTCCCCGCCTTCCTTGATCCAAACACGGAGACGTCCGATGGACGTGAAGCCGTTTCCGTGTGCAGCAGCCAGGGCATCACCCGATTCATACCCGACGATGGGCAGCACTGGGAAAGCTCTGGCGACTGCCGCGACGCAGCCGTGCCACGCATCACCGTGATCGCCGAGCGTCGTGAATAGATTCGAGACACCCACCGCCGCCCCGCTCCGGTTGAGGATGGCTCCAGCCACGAGGCGGTCCCGTACATAGCCGCCGAGGACTACTACCGCGGGGTGATCGAGCAGCGCCGGCCGGAAGAGTTCAGTGGCCACCTCGCCGCCGCTCCACGCGGCCTCCCAAGCCGGGAGCACCCTTGCATCGCGGACGCGGCGCCAGCGGATGTCGCCTCCGGTCGCGCTGACCGGTTGCTCTGGGGCTCGGAGGATCCAGTCGCCCTCGAAGAGGATGCGGAATCCTGCGGGCAACAGGTTCAAGCACGCGAAGCTGTCCCTTATCGAGCAGCCAGGCGTTGCGCTATCGACGATTTCGAGAACATTTTCGCCTGTCGCGTCCGCATCGAGTGTCACAGCGTCGGGGTAGTGCGATGGAGTCCGCAGCCGACTCGTCCACATATGGGTATGGAAGGCTCCGATTATCCCGTGCGTACGGCAGACGATGTCGCACCATTCGGCGTTGTTGCGGGCGGCGGTGATGACGTCTGTATTCATGCCGATCGCCAGGATCGTGTCACCAAATCATTTGGAGGAGTCCACAAGTTGCGGGGCGTCGAGCCCTGCTACTTGCTTCGGAGAGACCTTGTAGATCTGCGATCACCGCCTCCGGACCGCGGCGCGCCACCGACATGTGTGAGCATCCGGATTGGCAACTGTCACTCGGATCAGGTATTTCCCGGCGGGCGGAACGTCGGGATTACCACTGGTCAGCCCGCCGCCGCCATAACCCCATGGTCCCGGCTGTACGACTGGAGGCGCGTCGGCACCGGTGAGGGTGTTGTATGCGATGAACTTGAGCGCGGGGTCACCCATACCTTGGTACGTACCGCTGCAGGTGTAGGCGAAATACAGAATCCATACGGTGCTACTTCTGTCGACCATGAACGGCCCGCCGTTCGCAGTAACCTGGCCGGCGCCACAGCCGGATCCTTCTGCAAT
>VBGM01000211.1 GCA_005880855.1 Chloroflexota bacterium | reverse complement strand
AGCTGCCGCGATACTCGGGCTTGCGCTTGCCGGTGAAGCCTGCGTGGAACTCGCGGAAGTCTTCCGCCGTCATCAGCATCGTCTGCGTGAACGCCTCCATCTCGATGGCGCTGGAGTAGTCGGTCGAGGCGGCGCGGTTGAGCATCTCCTTCGTCATCGCCAGGCCCCAAGGAGCCAGGTCCTTCAGTCGGTTTACATAATCGGCTACCACTGAATCGAGCTGGCCGTCGGCAACGACACTGGACGCAAGGCCCCAGGCGAGAGCCTCCTGGCTCGTGATCTTGCCCCCCAGCAGGAGAGCCTCTGTCGCCCGCCCCAGGCCGACGATGCGTGGCAGCAGCCAGCAGATGCCCATGTCGCCACCAGAGAGCCCGACACTGGTGAAGAGGAACCGAAAGCTCGCCGACTCGGCGAGCAGGCGGATGTCGGCCGCTGCCGCAAGGACCGCGCCTGCGCCTGCCGCGACGCCGTTGACCGCCGCGATCACAGGCTGAGGAATCTCGCGCAGGTTGCGCACGCAAGCGCCTGTCATGCGAGCGAATTCATAGACGTCGCGTGTGCCCATCTCGAGCAGCTCGGCAATGATCTCGTCGACGTCACCGCCCGAGCAGAACCCGCGTCCGCGGCCCTTGATCACCAGCACGCGAACGTCCTGTCGATCCCGCAGCGAATTGGTCAGGTCGCGGATGTCGGCGTAAACGTCAAAGGTGAGGGAATTGAGCTGTTCCGGCCTCGAGAACGTGAGCGTAGCGACCTCGTCGCGCTCTTCGTAGTCGAAATGCTCCCAACGCCTCACCCGCGGCGCACCGCCACGGCGTCGATCTCGATCAGCGCAGCTGGATCGACGAGAGAGCGCACCTCTACCAGCGTCGATGCTGGGTAATCACTGCGGAAGAACTCGCGGTACGCGGCGCCGATTGCGGCCCGATTGTCTCTGTACGCGTTGATGTCCGTCACGTAATAGGTGAGCTTGACGGTGTCCTCCGGCGCGCAGCCGGCCGCGTGCAAGGCGATGGCCACGTTGTGAATGGCCCGGGCGAACTGGGCCACGACGTCGCCGGGCTCGACGATCTTGCCGTTGGCGTCCGACCCGATCTGACCGCCAATCCATACCGTGTCGCCGGCGATCGTGGCATGTGAGAAACCACGCGCCGGCGCAAGCTCCTCAGGGTTGATGTTCCGGGGCCGGCCGGCCGGCTGCATGACGGTAGTATGTCGAGGCAGGTGATTTGACGCAGATCGCACGATCGGCGCACGTCGATACCTTCACCCGGGAGAACCTCCCCCCGCGATCGCAGTGGCCCGAATTCCTGTTTACGCTTCCCGAGCTTGCCTACCCGCCTGCGCTGAACTGTGCGGCGGAACTTCTCAACCGCCACGTCGAAGCCGGCCACGGAGACAGGCGGTGCATCGTCACCGACAGCGAGACCTGGACCTACAACGACCTGTTCGCGAAGTCGAACCAGATCGCTCGGGCGCTCGTCGACGAGATGGGACTGGCACCTGGCAACCGCGTGCTGTTGCGCGGCCCCAACAACCCCTGGCTGGTCGCGAGCTGGTTCGGCGTCGTCAAGGCCGGGGGAGTGGCTGTTGCGACCATGCCGTTGCTCCGGACGCGCGAGCTGGAGACGATGGTGGAAATCGCCGGCGTGACCATGGCGATCTGCGACCACCGATTCGTCGAAGACCTCGACGCCGCAGCCCCGGACGGCTTCCAGATCTTCACTTACGGAGGCCCTGACCAGGACGACCTGACGAACGTTGCTGCGACCAAGGCCTCGAAGTTCAAAACCGTCGCCACCGCCGCCGACGATGTGTGCATGCTCGCCTTCACGTCCGGAACGACAGGAAAGCCAAAAGCCACGATGCACTTTCACCGTGATGTGCTTGCGATCGCTGATACGTTCTCGCGACATGTGCTGCAGCCGACTCCGCACGACCTGTTCGCGGCGAGCCCCCCGCTGGCCTTCACGTTCGGGCTGGGCCAGAGCGTCGTCTTTCCGTTGAGGGCCGGAGCGGCAGTCTACCTGCTCGAGCAGCCTTCGCCGCCGCGCCTCCTGGAGGCGGTCGAGCGCCATGGCATCACCGTGCTCGCGACAGCCCCCACCGCGTATCGCGCGATGGTGCCCGACCTTGGCGCGGCCCGGCTGACCTCGCTGCGGGCTTGCGTGTCGGCAGGTGAGACGCTCCCGAAGGCGACATGGGATGCGGTCCACGACGCATGCGGAATTCGCATCATCGATGGGATCGGCTCGACCGAGATGCTCCACATCTTCATCTCCGCCGCCGGTGACGCAATTCGCCCTGGGAGCACCGGGCGCGCCGTTCCGGGTTACGTAGCTCAGGTCCAGGACCCGGACGGGAGGCCGGTGCCCGATGGCGAGCTGGGACGGCTGGCGGTGAAGGGGCCGACCGGCTGCCGCTACCTCAGAGGCGACCGCCAGGCAACGTACGTGCAAGACGGGTGGAACGTCACCGGCGACGTCTACGTCCGCGATGGCGACGGCTACTTCCACTACCAGGCACGCGCCGACGACATGATCGTCTCCGCGGGCTACAACATCGCCGGCCCGGAGGTGGAAGAGGCACTGCTGCGGCATCCGGCGGTTGCCGAGGCGGCGGTGGTCGGCGTCTCCGACGAGGAGCGGGGCATGATCGTCAAGGCGGTGGTGGTGCTTCGGCCGGGCGTGGAGCTCGGCCCGGAGCCGGCGAAGACGCTGCAGGATTTCGTCAAGAGCCAGATCG
>VBGM01000210.1 GCA_005880855.1 Chloroflexota bacterium | reverse complement strand
AACACGCGCCAAACGGCGCCAGATCGCCCGTAAACGGGCGTCAAGCGGGGGGAGCGATGGGGACCGAGCAGGTGCTTTTGCTGGTGAGCGCCGCGGCGGCGCTGCTGGCCTTGTGGGCGGCGATCTTCGCCACCCGAGCAGACATCGCCACCCGCCACGCCAAAGCTGAGGCGCGGCAGCGATGGGATGACAGCATCCGGCCCCTCCCCCATTTCACCTTCACATCGGCGCCTGCGCCCGGCCAGCCGATCGAGGTCGACGTGGAGAACCTGGGCGGCACGCTTGCGGCGGGGGCAGTCATCGTCCAGCACGGCGACGACCTCTTCGCGGGCGAGCTGACGCTCCCCGAAAAGGCGCCTGCGCGTCGGATCGTTCTCACCCCTGTGTTGAAGGCCTGGCAGCGATCGAACCAGCCACGGACCCTGCTGCTCGCGGGCCGCGACGCCAGCGGGCGCTGCTGGGACTGCCTCAACGGGATGAAGCAGATCAAAGACCCGCGCCGGTGGCTGGCCGGTCAGCTGCGCGAGCTGCGCCTCCAGGGCGTCGTCGATTTTCCGGGTCTCACGGGCGGGAAGTAGGGCCTCCTACTCGAGCGTCGCGTGCAGCCTGAGCTCGACGTTGCCGTGCAGCGCCATCGATACCGGGCAGCCTTCCTTGGCGGCTTCAGCCTCCTTTTCGAACTCGGCCTTGTCGATGCCCGGGACATGGCCACGCACTGTGAGCGTGATGGTGGTGATCCCCTTGCCGGGAACGAACTCGACCTCGGCGCGCGTGTTCAACCGGTCCGGCTTGTGACCCGCCTTGGCGAGGCCGTTGGAGAACGCCATGTTGTAACAGGCGGCATGCGCGGCGGCGATGAGCTCTTCGGGACTGGTCTTACCATGCTGGCGTTCTGCGCGACTGGCCCATGAGACGGGCAGCTCGGCGAAGGCGCCGCTTTCGGGCTTGACCATCCCGCTGCCGCTCATGAGATCGCCTTCCCACGTCGCATCGGCACGACTTACAGCTGCCATTTCGATCCTCCGCTAAGCCCGTATGAAACGCCGGATACAGAAGGCCCAGTGTAGCTCCGCAGATGCCGGCGACCCCACCGTGCGAGACTGGGTTGAATGCGCATCGAGCCAGTCGCCGACGATGCCGCGACTCCCGAGGTCACGCGAATCTTCGAGGCGCTCGCGCCGGGCGGCAAGGTGGCTCCGTTTTTCCGGATGCTCGCGCACAAGCCCGCGATCCTGCGCGCATACAACCAGCTGAGCGGGGCGCTCTGGGCCGCGGACTCGAAGCTGCCGGAAAAGCTGAAAGACATGGCGTACCTACGCGTGTCGATTCACAACGGCTGCGAGTATTGAACGCGCTCACATGCCGCCTCGGCGAGGCGGAGAGGCGTCAGCGCCGAGCAGATCGCCGCGCTGAAAGAGCCGGGTGGCAGACGGAAGGAGGACCTCTTCGATCCGGCCGAGCGAGCCTACCGCTCATCAGGTCGCCTTCCCAGGTCGCATCGGCTCTACTGATCGCAGCCATCACATACCTCCGCTAAGCCAACGGCACCTCAAAGAAAGATAGCCCGCTACAGCGTCCGACAGGCGCCTGCAACACACCTGCGCGAGTGAAGCGATGCGGCTGAGCTGGACGACCCGACGTTCTTACGTCTTCTTGCCCGCGCGCCTCAGGCTCAGGCCGAGCATGAAGATCACGATCAGGGGCACCAGCCACCAGGCCGTGACGTGGGCGCCGTTCAGGAGCGCGGTCAGGATCAGCCCGACCGCGACGGCAGCGGCGACCGTCCAATCGTCACCGATGATGAAGTGGTACCAGAAGCGGAAGAACGCGATGGGCCAGGTCCAGATGCGCTCCACGATCAGACCCCCGGGCTGAAACCCAGCGCGCGGCGTCGCTCGATGGTGATGTAAGTCCCGGCCGTCGCCACATAAAGGACGAGCAAGCCGAGGATCGAGGCGTCGCCGCCCGGCCACTCGATGCCCAGACCCTCCAGGGACCAGAAGGTCCCGAAAGTCGTGAGCAGGATCCCGACCACCAGTTGGAGGAGGCTGCGCGGGATCCGGGTCACCAGGCGCTGGAGGACCACGCCGACGCCGCCGATGATCACGACGGCGGAGACGCCGCCGACCACCGCCACCCCCATCTGACCCGCGTTCGCCCCGAACGAGACCACGATGAAGGCGACCTCGAGACCCTCGAGGACCACCGCCTTGAACGCCAGCACGAACGCGGTCCAGTCGAATCCGACTCCGTCCCACTCCGGCGGCTCGTCCTCCGGATGCATGCCGATGCCGGCCAGGCCCCGCGCGGCGACGCGCATCACGCCCTTGCGGAACCACTGGAGCCCGAACACGAGGAGGAGAGCTCCGACGATCAGCCTGAGCGGACCGATGGGCACCTGGCTGAGGGCGATGCCTGCGACGACCACGACGACCGCGAGCACCGCGAAGCCCGCGACCGCGCCGACCAGCGTGGCTCTCCAGCCGCGCGTGGCCCCCACGCCCAGCACGATCGTGACCATCTCGATGGCCTCGACCGCCGAGGCCAGGAACGTCGTGATCAGGACGAACAGGACGCCCGTCATGGCTGATGACGATTGTCAGCGATTCGGGAGACCGTCGTAAGCTGGACGACAGCCGATGCCCGAGTGCACCCATCTCGACCAGGTCCGTGAGGTAACCGCCAGCGCCGACGGCTGCGAGGACTGCCTGAAAACCGGCGGCACATGGGTCCACCTGCGGCTCTGCATGACCTGCGGGCACGTCGGCTGCTGCGACAACTCGAAGAGCAAGCACGCTACCGCCCACTTCCACCACACCAAGCACCCGATCATCAGGTCCTTCGAGCCGGGCGAGGACTGGGGCTGGTGCTATGTCGACGAGCTGTGGCTCGAGCCCGCCGGCTGGCCCGTTCGCGGCCGCGTAGCGCATAGCGTCTGAGCGGGTTGGGCGTTCGCGTCGCAGCGCTGGTCACGATCGCCCTTCTGGTCGTCTATCACCTTATGCGGGCCGCAGCCGCCGCCTGCAACGGCCCGGTCTGCGAGTGGTACATCCCAGTTTCCCTGCTGCTGCCCCTCTTGATAGTCGGTGGCGCCCTGGTGGCCGGCGTGAGGGCGACAACGTCGGCGCGAAATGATCCGGCATGGCGATTGATCCTTGGCGCGTGCACCGCGATAAGCGTCGTCGGCCCGATCGTCGGCCTGATGATCCTGCGCGACAGCCCGGATGCGTTCGTGGTTTCGTCGACGATCCTGGTGCTGGTGGCTCCGGCCGGCGCTCTCGTCTATTCATTTATGCGACGTCCAGACGCAGCCGTTCGATGACCGAAGGAGAAATGGCATGTACATGACGATCCGGCATTACCGCGTGCCCCCGAGCAAGATGGCTGAGGTCGTTCGTCGAGTCGATGAGGTGTGGCTCG
>VBGM01000177.1 GCA_005880855.1 Chloroflexota bacterium | reverse complement strand
TGGGCGAGCTGCCGCAGGAGCGCCGCAAGCCCGTGTTCGACCTCATGTCGGCGGCCGCCCAGCACAAGCTTCGCAAGCTGCTGCAGTACCACCCCAGCACCGCGGGCGGGATGATGAGCCCCGATTACGTCTGGGTGATCAGGGGCGCCACCGTGGAGGAGGCGCTCGAGGCCGTGCGCATCGACGACAAGGCGCCGCACCAGCTTCTCAACACCGTGTTCGTCACCGAGCCGGACGGCAAGCTGATCGGCAGCGTCAGCACCGCCGATCTCGTGCGAGCGCAACCCGCCCAGAAGGTTGAAGAGATGGCTCTGGTCGATTGCCGCGTCGACGCCGGCGCGGACATCACCGACGTGACTCTCACGATGGCTGACTACAACCTGATCGCCGTCGCCGTCACGGACATGTCGGGCAATCTGCTCGGCGCCGTCTCGGCGGACGATGTGATCGAGGCGCTGGTCCCGGAGGAATGGCGCGCGCGCGTCGAAGCCAGCACGGGGGTCTAGATGTAGTGTCCGGCGAGCGCGAGCCGGTGAGGGACGACTCGCAGCTCAAGCGCACATCAGCAGTAATCGACGACCCGCGTGGTGGGGACATCCATGGCGCTTTTGGGACGATCCGCGCAAGCGATCTGTCTCCGCGCCGCACCTGGCGCCGCCGCCTCCTGACCCTGGCCGCGATCGTCGGCCCCGGCCTCATCGTGATGGTGGGCGACAACGACGCCGGCGGCGTCTCCACCTACGCGCAGGCCGGCCAGGATTTCGGCTACTCGCTGCTGTGGACGCTCGTGCTCCTGGTCCCCGTCCTCATCGTCAACCAGGAGATGGTGGTGCGCCTGGGTGCCGTGACCGGAGTTGGTTACGCGAGGCTCATCACCGAGCGCTTCGGGCGTTACTGGGGCTGGTACTCGGTCGGCAACCTCTTCCTTTTGAACTTCCTGACGATCAGCACCGAGTTCATGGGCGTCACGCTGGCCGCGGAATACTTCGGCTTCAACAGGTACCTCATCGTCCCGCTGGCGGCAATCGTCTTGATCGCGATCACGCTGAGCGGCAACTTCCGCAGCTGGGAGCGGGCGATGTTCGTCTTCCTGTTCGCGAGCCTTCTCGTGATCCCACTCGCGGTCCTGAGCCACCCGAGCCCGGGCGGGGTGCTCCATGGGTTCTTGACGCCCGGGGTGTACGGCGGATTGACCTCGAACGCGGCGCTGCTCATCATCGCCATCGTCGGGACCACGGTCGCGCCCTGGCAGATGTTCTTCCAGCAGTCGAACGTCGTCGACAAGCGCATCACCCCGCGGTGGCTCGACTACGAGAAGGCGGACACGGTGCTTGGCGCGCTGGTCGTGGTCATCGGCGCCGCAGCGATCATGATGGCGGCCGCCTCAGCCTTTGGCGGCACTCCCGGCTTCGGCCATTTCACTGACGCATACGGCGTGGCCCGTGGGCTGCACGTCCACATCTCGCCGTTCGTCGGCGCGATCTTTGCGGTGCTCCTGCTCGACGCCTCCATCGTCGGCGCGTCGGCGGTCACGCTCACCACCTCGTACGCGTTCGGGGACATGTTCGGGCTCGGCTTCTCGCTTCATCGCGGACTCGGTGAAGCCAAGCTGTTCTATGGCTTCTACGCCGTGATGGTGGTGGTGGCCGCCGGAATCGTGCTGATCCCGCACGCCCCATTGGGATTGATCACGACGGCGGTTCAGGCGCTGGCGGGGATCCTGCTGCCCAGCACCACCGTGTTCGCGGTCCTCCTTTGCAACGACCGCGCCGTTCTCGGCCCTTGGATCAATCGTCCCTGGCTGAACGTGCTCGCAACGATCATCGTGGGAGCGCTGCTCCTACTCTCGCTGATCCTCGTCATCTCGACGGTCGTGCCATCGATCGACGTCACGGCGCTGCTCAAGGTGCTCGGCCCGGTCATCTCGGTGGCGATCGCCGGAATCGCGATTGCGATCTGGTGGAGCTCCAGGCGGGCGGCACCGGTTGCACCCACATCGCGCGCCGAGCGTGAGGGGTGGCGGATGCCGGCCCTGGCCCTGCTCGAGCGTCAAAGCTCGTCAGCCCTCCGGAGGGCAGCGATGCTGCTTTTGGGCGGCTATGTCGTGCTCGCGGTGATCTTGCTGGCTGTAAAAGCCATCCAGATCGGCACCTCGAACCCCTGATTCGCACCCATTAACAACGCGCTTACAAAGATGTACCGGCCTTCGCGCTAGACTTTTCGCCCGTGCTCGGTATCAAGCCGGGCCGCCGCGCTAGAGCTTCGCGCAGGCGCCTGAGTATCACCCGCACCGCCGTTCTCGCCGTCTTTGCCGTGTTCATCTCGGCGATGGCGGGCAGTCTCGCCTACTTTCTGCCCGCCGCCAAGCTCGCCTGGGATGCGACGGGACAGGTGGTCAGCATCGCGTCGCCCACACCTTTACCGAGCACCGCCCCGTCTTCGCCGATACCAACTCCAGCGAACCTGCAGGGACAGGGCGCGTTCACGGTTCTGCTGCTCGGGTCGGATGACGACTCGAAGTTCTCGGCCGACCACGTGCTGACGCAGTCGATGATCCTGGTCAGGGTCATCCCCAGCTCCAAGCAGGTGATCATGCTGTCGATCCCTCGCGACCTGTACGTTCCGTTCTGGAGCGGGGGGTCCGGCAAGATCGACGGGGCGTACTCGTACGGCCAGGCCGGGGGAGCCGTCGCCACCGTCCAGCAGGATTTCGGCGTCCACATCAACGACTACATCTGGATCGGGCTGCTCGGCCTGATCAAGCTGATCGACGCGATCGGCGGGATCGATGTCGTCACGAGCAACCCCGTCATCGACGACTACTACCCGCAGGACCTCTTCACCAAGGACCCCTACGAATACGCGCGGGTTGCGGTGCTGGCCGGTCCGCAACATCTCGATGGCATTCACGCCATGCAGTACGTGCGCTCGCGGCACAACGACCTGCAGAGCGACATCGGCCGCTCGAAGCGTCAACAGCACGTGCTGCTCGCGATCCGGCAGAAGGCCAAGCAGCTGTCGGCGAGCGACGTGCCCAACATCGCGACGGCGTTGGGCGGCGAGATCAAAACCAGCATCAGCCTCGACCGGGTGGCCGAGCTGATCCCGCTCGCGTCCAGCTTCGATAATCCGGACTCGATCACCAACATGGTGATGCTGCCGCCGTTGTGGCATGGCGGCGGCCCGGGCGACAGCCTCCTGCCCAACTGGCCCGCAATCTGGGCGCTGGTGCGCCAGTACTTCCCATGATCGCCAGATTCTTTCTAGGCGTCGCGCTGTGCGCGCTGATGCTCGTCTCGAGCTTTACGACCTATGTGTACCTCGGGGGCCGCCAGTCGAAGGTGGCCGTGCCGGTGCAGAAGCCGACGGCGGCGTCGCCGACGGCGAGGGCTTTCAAGCTACCCGGCACGCTGTACCTCGCACAGTCGGGCGCCCTTTACAGCTTCAGCACCGGACGATTCCACCAGCTGACGCCTGAGGACGGCTGGACGCAGCCGTCTCTATACCCCGACAGCACCTATCTGCTCGCCGTGAAAAAGAACGACCTTTTCTCGGACGTATACATCGTCGGTCGTTTCGGCCAGATCGTCAGGCAGATCACGAATAACACCGCATCGATCCGGGACCCAGACACGGGTTCGCGCCACTGGTCCTTCTACCCTCGGCTGAGCCCCGACCAGAGAACCCTGTGGATGAGCTACGACTCACCGAAGTTCGGTTACGACGTGCCGTTCTCCATCTGGGCGATGCCGATCGGCGGCACCATCCGCCAGGGCAAGCTGTGGACCAACTCCCACGACTACACGGGTGGCGACATGCAGCCGATACCGCTGGCCGGCGGCGGCATCATGTACACGAAGTTCAACTACGGGCCCGACGGCAACCTGATCGGCCAGCTGTGGCGCACGACACGAGCCACCCCGAATGGAGTGGAAGGCAAGGCACTGACCGCACCGGAAGACGATTGCATGGAGCCGTCGATCTCGCCGGATGGCACCCAGGTGGCGATGATCTGCACATACGAGAGGCAGATCGCCCGCCTCGAGATCGCCCCCTGGAACGGCTCGACCCTGGGTCCTCGCCGGGCGTGGATCCTCGATCAGCTCGTCGCCCAGCCGACGTGGGCTCCGGACGGCTCCGGCATCGCCTACCTCGCGCCCGGCGCGGGGGCCGCTCCCTTCCAGCTCTGGTTCCTGCCCAAGGCGGCCTACAACCCGCCGGTGCCCAGCCCGACGCCAGTCCCCACGCCAACACCTGGCGGACCGTACAACGGACCGCTGCCCAGCCCTACTCACGCCCCCGCCGTGGTCGCGCCCGTGATCAAGCCGATCCAGATCACGACCAACGACGGGTTCGACGCCACCTCGCCGATGGCTTGGGCGCCTTAGGCTCCCGCGCTTTAGGTTCCCGCGAGGCTCAGGCGGCGACCGCGCACGCTGTGGCGGGCGGCGTTCCCCTCACCAGCACAGGTTCAGCGTTCGCCGCCAGCGCCTGCTCCGCAGTGATGAAATGCTCTGAGATCATCGACGCCAGCACCTCGCTGCGGCGCTGTTCGGCGGCCTCGGGGTCGACGGTCGGGTCGTACAGCGAGGGGGCCTGGGTGACCCCGGCCAACAGCGCGTACTGACCGAGAGTGAGGTTCTGAAGAGAGGTCTGGAAGTACGCGCACGCGGCAGCGCTCACGCCGCGGCGTCCCAGGCCGGTGGTTATCTCGCTCAGGTAGTCGGCCATGATCTGCTGCTTGGTGAGGATGCGATCGACCTTCAGCGCGAGGACCGCGTCGACCAGCTTGTTGTAGCCGCGGTCGGAGCCGCCCAGGTAAACGTCCTTGACGAGCTGCTCGGTGATCGTTGAGCCGCCCTGGCAGAGGCAGCGGTTGGACGCGTCATATAAAAGGGCGCGCGCGAGGCCGATGGAGTCGATCCCGTGGTGTGTGTAGAAGCGCTCATCTTCAGTCGCTACGACCGCCTCGGCCAGCGTGCTCGGGATCTCGTCGGGGTTGAGCAGCACCACGCCGTAGGACCGAGTAATGGCCGCGACGCGGGTCTGGATGTCGGCTCCCGAGGGGGTCGAGACCCACAGTGTGGCGGCGCTGGGAGCCAGCACGACCGTCACGGCAACCACGGCCAGGACAAGGCGACGCACCCCGGCCGGCAGCGTTCTCACGGGATGCCGACCACTTTCCACTGAACGGCTTGCCAAGTTGGCCCGTTACGCGGGGGGCCTCCGCCCGGGCGCATCCCTCCATGAGAATCGCGGCATCGAAGCGGGGGCAGGAGCGCATGTTCCATGCCAGAATTCCGTCCGCACTCCATATGACGATCCGCTGGAAGGTTGCGCTGGTCGAGGACGATCGCCGCCTTGCGCGGGCGGTTTCGGCCGGCCTGGGCGAGGAAGGCTACACGGTGCGTTCGGTCGACTCCGCCAACCGCGGCCTGCAGCTCGTCCGGCAGTGGAATCCCGATGTCGTCCTCCTCGACCTCATGCTTCCAGACAACGATGGACCCGAGCTCTTCCAGCAGTTTCGGGCCGAAACCGACGCCGCTCTGGTCGGCATCAGCGCCAAGTCCTCCGTGAGCGATCGCATCGCCGGGCTCAAGCTCGGCGCCGACGATTATGTCGCCAAGCCCTTCGCGCTCGAGGAGCTGATGGCGCGGGTGGAGGCGGTCATCCGCCGCCATCGCGGTAACGGGGGCTCGCGCCTGGCGGTCGGCGACGTGGCGCTCGACCTGAGCGAAGGGACCGCGGAGCGCGGCAGCCGGGCGCTGGGGTTGACCGGCATCGAGTTTCGAATCCTGGCGGCACTGATGCGCAACCGCGGCCGCCTCGTGACATACGCCCAGCTCGCGGAAGCTGTCTGGGCGCAGGACGCGGGACCGGAATCGAACTCGCTCGAGGTGCATGTCTCGCGCATTCGACAGAAGCTGGAGGCTGGGGGTGAGCCACGGCTCGTACACACCGTTCGTGGGATCGGTTACAGGTTCACTCCGGAGGACTGAAATGAAGCTCAGCAGGATCTTGCCGGCGGTCATGATCGCCGCGATGCTGTCGTTGGCGGGCGAGGTGACGGCCTCGGCACATGTCGTGTTCTGCATGTACGACCCGCCCATCCAGGTGGTCACGCCCGGTGGCCATTACCTCAGCGTCAACAACAGCATCTACCTGCCTCCAAGCGAGCGCCACATCGCGGATCACTTTGTTGCCACCGCAACAGCGACCGCCGACGGCCACGGCGGGACCCTGATCACCGTTCACGTCCAGGTCGCGTCGGCGGTGTCGTCCGCCCACGTGGTTTCTAGCGTGCAACGGTTCCAGGTCTCCTCAGCTGGAGGTGGGTCCGGAGGTACGGTCGTGTCGTTGGACCTCGACGTACCCTCCGCCTGAGCTTTGACGCCGCCGCGGTTCGGCGCACTCAGCGCTCCGCTGCGGGCCGTGCTCGTCGGCATCCCCGCGATCGGCGTCGTGCTGGCTGTGATCGTCGCGGCACACGGAGGTTTCACGCCGGCTGAGCCGTGGCGGTGGGCGCTGGTCCCGGCGTGCCTGACCGCGATCGTCCTGACTGAAAGGTACCCGGTCAAGATCGCGCCCGAGCAGAAGGTCAACCTGGGGGCTCTGCCGGCGTTGATCGCGGTTCTCCTGCTGCCCCCGGGGGTCGGTCCGGCCACGGCGGCGCTGGGTGTGCTGGCGGGAAACTTCGTCGTGCGGCGAACGTGGTGGGAGAGCGTGTTCAACGCCGGCGACGTGCTGGTGGCAAGCGCTGCCGCGGTGTCGATCGGGGTCGTGCATCGCGACGTCGACGCTCTGATGGACCTGCGTGTCGTGGGTGCAGGCGCCGCCTACATCGTGGTGAACCTCCTGGTGGCCGTGCTGCCGGCCGCGATCCACACCCGGCGACCGTATCTGTCATTGCTGCAGCAGGCTGGATCGGCTTCATGGATTGCCTCGGTCACGCTGGCCGCCTGCGCGGTGAGCGTCGCATTGCTGGCGGTCGAGGCGCCGGTGGCGGCGCCGCTCCCGTTGATCGTGCTGCCACTCATCTACCGCATGAACCTCGCCATCCAGGCCCAGGGCAAGGCCAACGAGCAGCTGGCCGGAGTGCTCACGGCGCAGCGGCGGTTCCTGACCGACGTCTCGCACCAGGTGGCGACGCCTTTAGCCACGATCATGACCAACCTCTCCATCCTTCGTCGCTCGCGCCGGGGCACCGGGGCCACGCAGGAGGCGATCGCGGACAGCGTTGCGGAGGCCGAGCGCATGAAGAGGATGCTGGCGCGCTTGCGCGCGCTGGCTCATGCCGACGAAGACGTTCCCTTGCGCCGCGAGCTGGTCGACCTCGCCGAGCTGACGGCGGACGTCGTCCACGCGTACACCGCGCAGGCGGGGACCTCCGGAGTCGGCTTCGTCACCGACGTTCGCACACGTGCCCGCATCAGCGGTGACAAGGACCTCCTACGCGAGGCCGTGGCGAACCTCGTCGACAACGCCGTGCGGGTGAGCCCGCCCGGAGAAGCGGTGACGCTGCGGGTGCACGCCGGCGCCGGCGGGCCTTCGATCGATGTCATCGACCGGGGTCCAGGTATCGACGACGACCGGCTCAAGATCCTTTTCGATCGGTTCCAGCGCAGCGACTCGGGCAGCGGACTGGGCCTGGCGATCGCCCGCCGAGTGGTCGAGCGCCACGGAGGCACGATCCGGGTGCAAACCACGCGGGGCGAAGGCAGCACGTTCACGATCGAGCTGCCCGGCCTTCCGGCCTGAACCGTTACCGGAGGAGGCCTCCCGCCCAGGGCTGGCCCGCCACCGCGGTCAGGCCGCACACCCATCGGAAGACCTGCGCGCCGTTGCCGCCACCGGTGACAGTCATGCTCGCCATAACCACCGACCCGGTGAACTGCGGGCTCGAGTTGCCGTCGCTGACGTAAGGCGACTTGGGCAGGTAGATGATTCCGCTCATGTCGGTGCCCGCCTGGGGTCCGATCGTGACGCCGCTGGTGTAGCCGGCGCCCCAGATGACGAAGTTGTGGGTGCCGGCCGGGTCACGCGCGCCGGCGTATCCCAGAGCGTAGAGGTCGTCCAGCCCGTTGAGCACGGCCTGGCTGAGGTCCAGCGCGCCGGTGTCGGACGAGTCGAGCACGATGGCGACCGCGTTGGCGCCGTTTGACGTGCCAGAGGGCGTATGGGTCGTGTTGGTGATCGAGCCGAGCGCGAGGCTCGACGAATTGATGATCTTGTACACGCCGCCGTTCATCGTGCCGCCGCTGGGGGCGAACCCATCGTAGATGCCCGGCTTCCAGTTGCCCGAACCATCCTTCGCAGTGGCCGCCGTGTAGTAGCGCGGCGCGGGCGGCGCCACCTGCGGCGAGGCATTGTCGTAGTTGACCGGCGGTGGCTGTCCATAACCTTCCGGCAGCGTCGTCCCGTCTGTGGTGTGGAAGTTGAGGCTGTTGCTGCCGCCGCCGTTGTCGAGCTTATTGGCGATGGGGCCAGGGCAAAGCGATCCGTCGTAGTTGGTTTGCTGTGAGGGCACGCCGGTGGTGTGCGGGCCGTTGTTGGCGCCGAAGCTTCCGTATGCGTAGACGGGACCGGTCACCGTCTGGAAGGCCGCGCCACCACCGTTGATGTTCGCGTCACCGCTGATCGCCGCGACTGCGTAGATGGAGCCGTTGAACTCCGGCCCCGGCTTCGTCGCGCGAGCCGACGCAGCAGTGTTGATCAGCGAGAAGCCGACCATGCGCGCGAAGATGCTCGGCTGCTGATGCTGCAGGAGCACGTCGAGCACGCTCGGGTAGTTGAGGATGCCGTTGACCCGGTATGAGTCCACGAGCTGGATGGAGATACCCGCCACAGAGTAGGTGCCCTGTGGGCAGGAAGCGCTGCTCGTGCATGCGCCCACCGGCAGGGCGAAGCCAAGGACGGGAGCGAGGTACTGCATCGCGACGTAGTTGGCGCGGGAGGGTCCGGCGGGACCGAACGACCTCGAGCCGGCGAGTGCCGACGCATCCGCGAACGCCTGCAGGTTGCGCCGGTCGGACATCGCGAGCCCGACATCGAACACCATCGTGCCGAGGATGGTCAACGCGATGAGCATCGCGCCGACGATGACGATCGCCTGGCCCTTCTGCGATTCGCGAGCCGTGCGATGCATCACGTCAGTCAGTACTCGGCAACCATCGCCGTGGATGAGGCGATGCGCAGAAAATTCGGCGCAGCTGTGCCCAGGAACGGCACCAGCGTGTCGTAGCGATAGATCACAGTGACTACGACGGGAAAGCAGCCCTGGTACTGCGGGCTGGTGTACTCCGGCAGGCGTGCGCCGAGATCCCCGGGAACGGGATCGCGGCCGAGCGCGCTGCGCGCCGCGGCGCAGCTCACGTAGCCACCCGCGGGGCCCTGCTCGGTGGGATAGATGCAGACCGAAGCGCGGCCCACGGCGGGATTGGGGCAGTTGGCGGGCGACGCCTCCGAGAGGTTCGCACCCGCCGAGCCGAAGCCGCCGAGGACCGAGAGCACGGTCTGATAGACGCGGTTGCTGGTGAGACAGCCACTGCCGTTCGCGCTGTTCACCTGAGTCGTGCCAGAGCACGAGCCGGTGGAGGCACCGAAGGGGTTGTCATACGGATCCGCGTTGGCCACCGCCTGTCTCGCGCCTTGCCGCGCGGCTTCGGCCACCGTCGTCGTCACCCAGTCGACGCGGAACAGGTCGACTGTGAGCGCGAGGAGGAAGAACAAGATCGGGAACATCAGCGCGAACTCGACGAGAGCCTGGCCCTTCCTGTTCAGAGGCAGCATCAGTACTCGCTCCTCTGGAAGGAGCTCACGGTGATCGGGACCGAGGTGCCCACGATGGGCCAGAGCAATACCGTGACGATCCGCATGCGGTCCGTGATCGTGGCGGTGATCGAGTCGGCGCCCGGATCCATCGGCCCGTTGCCATTGGTGTTGGCGTTCGTGACCGCGGCGCCGTTCAGACAGTGGAAGGTGACCGAGAGCGTCGACCCCGCGATCACGGAGCCGGCCGGAGTGCCGTCGCTCGAGCTTTCGAGCGCGGCCTCGCTGGCGATCGTGGCGATCGGTCCTCCCGCGGGGGGAATCGGAGATGAGACGGTCACGGCCACCGGCCCGCTGCCCGTGCTCGAGCAGATGCTGTCGGCCGTCGCCTGTTGGGCGGGGGACACGGCGATCCGCAGGGCCTGGCGCACCGAGTTCGTGACGGCTTCGCGGTAGTAGAAGGCTCGCCCGATGTCCGTCACGCCCAACGCGAGCAGCAGCACCACCGGCAAGGTGATCGCCGTCTCGACCAGCGATTGCCCACTGCGAGATCGCGGACCCCGCGCATGCAGTGCCCGCGCCTCCTCAGCGCGTGATGCCACAGTCACTCCCCCTCTCTGGTGGTTTCCGAGCGCCTCGATGGGAGCTCGTTCACTTGACACTTAAAACGAAGCCGCCGTGGGTGTCTTGCCGACAGGGAGTCGTTTTAACCTTCAGCGCATGGGGGTTCTTAAGTAACGCGAACGGGCACGATCGGTACCAGCGCCGACGATTACGACTCCAGGGTGCTGGCCAACTTCGTCGGCGCCGGAGGGCGTTTGCTCGGCATTCCGGCGCAGCGCAAGAAGAGGCTGGTGATCTTGCGGTGGCTTGCGGAGGAATTCCAACCGGGCCGCCGGTATCCCGAGCCTGAGGTCAACCAGGTGATCGGCCGCCGGCACTTGGACTTCGCGACCCTGCGCCGGTTGCTCGTCGACGAGGAGCTCATGCAGCGGCGCTCGGGCGTCTACTGGCGCACGGGCAGCGTGCCCAATGTGGGCCACGATCCGGAAGCGTGGCCGAAGCTGCCTTCGGAATCGCCTTAAAGTTCTGGCCAATGGCGATAATCGTGTGCCCGCAACCGGTGGCGGCCGAGATCGGCCTCGAGGTGATGCGCCGGGGCGGCAACGCGATCGATGCCGCGGTCACGTGCGCCTTCGTCCAGGGCGTCATCGACCCTCAGATGTGCGGCATTGGCGGGTGCGGCGTGATGCTCGTGCACAGCCCTAAGCACGGCGATTCTCTTTTGGAGTTCTACGCCAACGCCGGCTCTCGGGCGCGCGAGGACCAGTGGGAGCGTCTTTTCCTGCGCCAGGCGGCGGACCGCTATGGCTACGTGCTGGAAGGGTGGGTGAACGACGTCGGCTATCAATCCGTGGGCGTACCCGGAACGGTGGCCGGGCTGCATGAGGCCCTGACCCGGTACGGAACGATCACGTGGGCGCAGGCGATCGAGCCCGCGATCCCGCTCGCTCGAGACGGTTTCCCCGTCACCGGGTACATGCACGGGTACTGGACGACCGACTACGGGCCCGACGTAGTGCCCAATCGCGAACGGATCCAGGCGACGCCGGCGGCCCGAGCGATCTACACCCGGGACGGACAGCTGTTCGCGATTGGAGACAGCTTCGTGCAGGCCGATCTCGCGCGAACTCTGGAGCGCCTTGCCGACGAGGGGACGGATGGGTTCTATCGCGGCCAGATAGCGGAGCAGATCGTCTCGGATTTCGAGGCCAACGGCGGGTTCATCACACGCGACGATCTCGCTGGCTACCGCGTCAACGTGACGGAGCCGCTGCGCGGGACGTATCGCGGGCTGTCCGTGGTGACGGCCGGCCCACCTTCGGCGGGCGTCACGCTGCTCCAGATGCTCAACTACCTCGAGGGCTACGACGTCGGGGCCCACGGGTGGCCGAGCACGGAGGCGGCGCGACTGTTGATCGAGGCGATGGCCTGGGCGGTGGCGGACCGTGAGCTTCATGTGGCCGACCCGCACTTTGTCGAGGTTGCCACCGGCGCCCTGGCGGACAAGAACTACGCCGCCAAAGCGCGCGAGGTGGCGGCGGTCGGGGTGAGGGCGGTGCACGATCGGCCGGACACGACCCAGGTTTGCGTAGTCGACGACTCCGGCAACGCCGTCTCGCTCACGCACACCCTTGGTTCGGCGAGCGGGGTGGTCACCCCTGGCCTCGGCTTTGGCTACAACGACTACATGAATTGCTTCGACCCGCGGCCGGGACAACCCAACTCGATCCGGCCTGGGAAGACCCGCGCTACGAGCATGACGCCCACGCTCGTCTTCGACGGCGATCGCCTGCGGGCGTGCATCGGGGCGCCGGGCGGGACCAAGATCGTGACCGCGATCCTGCAGGTGTTGATCAACGTTCTCGATCACGCCATGACGCCG